>NZ_JBIAUE010000004.1:140926-452890 GCF_042892615.1 Streptomyces sp. NPDC001750
GGTGGCGCGGGGGGGGGCCCGGGGGGGCGGGGGGGGGGGGTTGGGGGGGTTCCCCCCCCCCCGGGGGGGGCGGGGGTGGGGGGGGGGGGGGGGGGGGGCCGGGCCGCCCCCCACCCCGACGGACTCTCGGAGCCTGTCGGGCGATCTCTGACCGGGCGGCGCGCCCTGGCACGCACTCCCCCCCACGCCGATGCCTTGAGGGCCAGGGGCCGCCTCCGGCGTTGCCGGGATGTCCGCGTAGCTCCTTCCCCAAGCTCTCAACTCCGTTCGAGCAGGGGAGGCCCCATCCGAGGACATCCCGGCGCCTTGGAATCGCACGCACCTTACCGCGTCCGCGTTCCGATCGAAGGTCACCCGGCAGGCTCTCAGACGGCGAGCGCCTGGGCGCGGCGCTTCACCTCCGTGCCGCGATTCTCGCTCAGTGCCTGGGCGGGGGTGCCCGGCAGGGTCGGGTCGGGGGTGAAGAGCCACTCCAGCATCTCTTCGTCGTTGAAGCCGTCGTCCCGCAGGAGGGTCAGGGTGCCGGAGAGGCCCTTGACCACCTTGTTGCCGGCGATGAAGGCAGCCGGCACCTGGAGAGCCCGGTTCTCACCGCGGCGTACGGCGATGAGCTGGCCCTCCTTGACCAGCTGCCGCACACGTGTCACCTCGACACCGAGCATGTCGGCGATGTCGGGGAGGTGGAGCCAGGCGGGGACGAGAGCATCGATCTTTGCGTCAATCTCGGTCACGGGACAAGCCTGCCATCCCGGACCGACAGTCGGTAGCCGGGCCGACCGTACGGGCGGTGCCGGTACGCCGTCGGAGGGTCGGCGGCCGTGGAGTACGGGTGTCAGAGGGCCGTCGACTTCAGAGGTACGGAGGGATCGGCGGCCCGCGCCGGGTCGATGCGGGTGCCCGCCTCGATGAGCCTGCGGCCCTGCGCCAGGTCGCGGGGGCGGCCCACGGCGAGGACCGCCACCAGGACGCCGTCGCGCAGCCAGCACACCGACCAGGTGGGGTCGGCGGCGTCGCCGCGCCACAGCAGGGTGTCGGCGCCCGCGTGGTGGCCCGCGTACTGCACGAACCGGTCGAACTGCTCGGACCAGAAGTACGGGACGGGGTCGTAGGCGGGCGGCGCCGGGTGGTCCCCGCCCGCCGCCGCGACGATGTCGGCGGCCACGGTCCGGGGGCCCTGGAGCGCGTTGTCCCAGTGGTGGACGAGCAGGCGTTCGCCGTAGCGGGCGGACGGGAACGAGGCGCAGTCGCCGACCGCGTACACGTCGGGCAGCGAAGTGCGCAGCGCGGCGTCGGCGGTCACCGAGCCGTCGGGGCCGAGCGCGATGCCCGAGCCGGCCAGCCAGCCGGTGGCGGGGCGGGCGCCGATACCGACGACGACGGCCCCGGCCGGGATCGCGCGGCCGTCCGCGAGGACCACCCGGCCCGGTTCGACGTGGTCGACCCGGGCGCCGGTGAGAAGCTCGGTGCCGCTCTCCACGTACCAGGCGGCCATCGGGGCAGCGACCTCGGCGGGCAGCGCACCGGCGAGCGGCCGGTCGGCGGCCTCCAGGACGGTGACCGCGCAGCCGGCGGCGCGGGCCGCGGTGGCGAACTCGGCGCCGATCCAGCCCGCACCGACGACCACGACGTCCTGCCGCTCGTCGAGGACGGGCCGCAGCCGTGCCGCGTCGTCGAGGGTGCGCAGCAGGTGGACGCCGGGGACACCCTCGGTGCCGGGCAGGACGATCGGTTCGGCGCCGGTCGCGATCACCAGCACGTCGTAGGGGACGGGACCGGACGGGGTGTCCAGTTCGTGCGCCGCGGCCCGCAGGCCGGTGACGTCGAGGCCCAGTCCGAGCTCGATGTCCAGTGCCTCGAAGTCGATGTCGAAGGCGGAGTCCTCGGCCTTGCCGAGCAGCACCGCCTTCGACAACGGGGGCCGGTCGTAGGGCTGGTGGGGTTCGGCGCCGATCACCGTGACGGGGCCGGTGAAGCCCTGTTCCCGCAGGGCCACGGCCGTCTGCACACCGGCCATGCCCGCGCCGACGACGACGACACGGCGCTCCGACTGCTGCGACTGCTGCTGATCGCTCACCCGTACACCATAAACACCTGACAGAACGTCACGGCAGGGGGAGTTCCTCCACGGTGCTGGTGCCGCTGCCCTCCTGCGACTCCCATTCCCACCGCTCCTCCAGCCGGACCCGGCCGTCCGGGAGATCGACGACGGTGGAGACGCAGTGGCCGCAGGACGTCGTTCCGTCCTGCTTGAGCTGCACGTACCGGAAGTCGAGGACGTCACCGGCGCGGGTGCCGACGAGATGGCCGCGGACCACGTCGCCGCCCGCGTACTCGGCCCAGATCCGGCCGTCCTCCTCGTGGTACGTGAAGCGGGTACGGGTACCGACCTGACCGGGTGCCTGGTCGGCGACCGGCGAGAGGACGACTCCGTCGAGCGAACGGGCCATGGCGCTGCTCCCTTGCCTGGGTCCGGCGGTCCCTCGCCCGGGTCCGGTGGGCGAGGTTTACGACCTCGTCCACGATTGGCAGTGGAGGAAGTCGTTAGGGTGGCCACGGTAAGACACTCGCGGGAGCCCGGACGCAGCGGGCTGAGAGGGAGGCTGAAGCGGCCTTCGACCGTACGAACCTGATCCGGGTCATGCCGGCGAAGGGAGGGGCTGGACGCCCATGCGTTCTTCTCACCACGAGGGCCGGTCCGACCGGGACGGGGGGCCGTACGACGTCCTCGTCGTCGGGGGCGGGATCATCGGCCTGGTGACCGCCTGGCGGACCGCGCAGCGCGGACTGCGCACCGCGGTCGCCGATCCCGATCCCGGCGGCGGGGCCGCCCGCGTGGCCGCCGGGATGCTGGCCGCCGTCACCGAACTCCACTACGGCGAGGAGCTGTTGCTGGGGCTGAATCTCGCCTCGGCCGCCCGCTACCCGGCGTTCGTGGCGGAGCTGGAGGAGGCGAGCGGCCGGGACACGGGCTTTCGCGCCTGTGGCACGCTCGCCGTCGCGCTGGACTCCGACGACCGGGCCCATCTGCGGGAGCTGCACGCCCTGCAACGGCGTTCGGGCCTGGAGTCGGAGTGGCTGACGGGCCGCGAGTGCCGCCGCCTGGAGCCGATGCTCGCGCCGGGCGTGCGCGGCGGGCTGCGGGTCGACGGTGAT
Organism: Streptomyces sp. NPDC001750; assembly: GCF_042892615.1. NCBI lineage: Bacteria > Bacillati > Actinomycetota > Actinomycetes > Kitasatosporales > Streptomycetaceae > Streptomyces > Streptomyces sp. NPDC001750. The sequence goes on from NZ_JBIAUE010000004.1 coordinate 144,080, forward strand.
CATCAGATCGATCCGCGCCGACTGGCCGCCGCGCTGCTGACCGCGTGCGAGCGGGCCGGGGTGGTCTTCCACCGGGCCCGGGCGGAGCGTCTGACGGTGGTGCGCGACCGGGCCACTGGAATCGTGCTCGCCGGGGGCCCGGAGCTGGCCGCCGACCAGGTCGTGCTCGCCGCGGGGAGTCTCAGCGGCCGACTGCCGGGCCTGCCGGACGGGGTCGCGCCACCGGTCCGGCCGGTGAAGGGGCAGGTGCTGCGGCTGACCGTGCCCGCCCGGTACGCGCCCTTCCTCTCCCGGACGGTCCGGGCCGTGGTCCGGGGCGGCCCCCTCTATCTCGTACCGCGCGAGAACGGCGAACTGGTCGTCGGTGCCACCAGCGAGGAGATGGGCTGGGACACCACCGTCACCGCGGGCGGCGTCTACGAGCTGCTGCGGGACGCCCACGAGCTGGTGCCCGGCATCACGGAGCTGCCGCTCGTCGAGACCCGGGCCGGTCTGCGTCCCGGCTCCCCCGACAACGCCCCGTTGCTGGGCCCCACCGCGCTGCCCGGTCTGCATCTCGCGACCGGCCACCATCGCAACGGGGTGCTGCTCACGCCCGTCACCGGAGACGTCATGGCGGCGTCGCTGGCCGAGGGCGAGCTGCCCGAGGTGGCCCGCCCCTTCACCCCGTACCGCTTCTCGCCAGCCGTCGACTCCGTACGTCAGGAGCAGCCCGCATGACCGAGCCCGCGCCCTCCCCCGCTCCCGATTCCGTGCCCCTCACCGACCCCGCGCCCGGCCCCTCCCCCGCCTCCGTGTCCGTGTCCGTGAACGGGGAGGTCCGGCACCTCGCCGCGGGCACCGCCCTGGACGCGCTGGTCGCCGGGCTGACCTCGGCCCGCTCCGGTGTCGCGGCGGCCGTCAACGAGAGCGTCGTGCCGCGCGGGCAGTGGTCCGCCACGGCGCTGCGCGACGGAGACCGGGTCGAGATCCTGACCGCGGTCCAGGGAGGCTGACCGTGTCCGACGACCTCCTCGCCCTCGGCGACACCACGTTCGGCTCCCGGCTGATCATGGGCACGGGCGGGGCGCCCAGCCTCGATGTGCTGGAACGCTCCCTCGTCGCCTCCGGCACAGAGCTGACCACCGTCGCGATGCGCCGCCTCGACCCGACCGTGCAGGGCTCGGTGCTCTCCGTCCTGCGACGGCTCTCCATCCGCGTCCTGCCGAACACGGCGGGCTGCTTCACCGCGGGCGAGGCCGTGCTGACCGCCCGGCTGGCCCGCGAGGCCCTCGGCACCGACTGGGTCAAGCTGGAGGTGGTGGCCGACGAGCGGACCCTGCTGCCCGACCCGGTCGAGCTGCTGGACGCCGCGGAGACCCTGGTGGACGACGGTTTCACCGTGCTGCCGTACACCAACGACGACCCGGTGCTGGCCCGCCGTCTCCAGGACGTGGGCTGCGCGGCGGTGATGCCGCTCGGCTCCCCCATCGGCTCCGGTCTCGGCATCCGTAATCCGCACAACTTCCAGCTGATCGTCGAGCAGGCGCGGGTGCCGGTGATCCTCGACGCGGGCGCCGGGACCGCCTCGGACGCGGCGCTGGCGATGGAGCTGGGGTGCGCGGCGGTGATGCTGGCCTCCGCCGTGACCCGGGCCCAGGAGCCCGAGCTGATGGCCGCCGCGATGCGGCACGCGGTGGCGGGCGGACGGCTGGCGTACCGGGCGGGCCGGATCCCGCGCCGGCACTTCGCCGAGGCGTCGTCGCCGGTGGCGGGGCGCGCGGTGCTGGACCCGGAACGCCCGGCCTTCTGACCGGGGCACCCGGGCGGGCCCGTCGGGCCGGGGAGGCGACGTGTCCCTGTCACGCCTCGGCTGCGGTTCGGCCCCGGGACCGTCCGGGCCGTCGGACGTGTCCGCCGCGGCTCGTAGACTCACATCCGTGGATACGACCCTCCAGGACCCGCTCGTCGGGCAGCTGCTCGACGGCCGCTACCGCGTCGATGCCCGCATCGCCGTGGGCGGCATGGCCACGGTCTACCGGGCTGTGGACACCCGGCTCGACCGGGTGCTCGCCCTCAAGGTGATGCATCCGGCACTCGCCACCGACGCGTCCTTCGTGGAGCGGTTCATACGCGAGGCCAAGTCCGTGGCCCGGCTCGCGCACCCGAATGTGGTCGGGGTCTTCGACCAGGGCGCCCAGGGCCAGTACGTCTACCTCGCGATGGAGTACGTCCCGGGCTGCACGCTGCGCGACGTGCTGCGCGACCGCGGCGCCCTCCAGCCGAGGGCCGCGCTGGACATCCTGGAGCCGGTGCTCGCCGCGCTCGGCGCCGCGCACCGGGCGGGCTTCGTGCACCGCGACATGAAGCCGGAGAACGTCCTGATAGGGGACGACGGCCGGGTCAAGGTCGCCGACTTCGGTCTGGTGCGGGCGGTGGGTTCCGTCACCAGCACCACCGGCTCGGTGCTCGGGACCGTCTCGTACCTCGCCCCCGAGCAGATAGAACACGGTACGGCCGACACCCGTACCGACGTGTATGCGTGTGGTGTGGTCCTGTACGAGATGCTGACCGGGTCCAAGCCGCACGTCGGCGACACCCCCGCCCAGGTCATCTATCAGCACCTCAACGAGGACATCCCGGCCCCGTCGGCCGCCGTCCCGGAACTCCCGGTCGAGCTCGACGACCTGGTGGCGAGCGCCACCGCCCGTAACCCCGAGGTCCGCCCGTTCGACGCGGTGGCCCTGCTCGCCGAAACCCGCGAGGCCCGTTCCGCGCTCACCGACGCCCAGCTGGACGCCGTACCGCCGCAGGCCCTCGCCGAGGCGCACGGCTCCGCCGAGGACCGCACGAGCGTGATCCCGCGGCTGCTCCCGGCCGACCAGGGCGTCGCCCATCACACCAGCCGACTGGAAATGCCCCTGCCGGAGCCGCCGCGGCCCGCACCGCGCGCCCCGTGGCGCCGCGGCCCCCGGCGCTCCGTCGTCACCGCGCTGGTCGCCGTGCTGCTGGTGCTGGGGATCGGCACCGGTGTCTGGTACATCAACTCCGGGCAGTTCACCCGGGTGCCCTCGGTGCTCGGCCAGACCGAGAAGACCGCCCAGAAGCGGCTCTCGGACGCCGGTCTGGAGCTCGAGGGCGTCGAGCGGGCCTACAGCGACACCGTGGAACGAGGCAAGGTCATCAGCAGCGACCCCGGTTCGGGCGACCGCATCCGGGGGAACGACGCGGTGAAGCTCGTCGTCTCGCGCGGCCCCGAGATCGTGAAGGTGCCCGATGTCCAAGGCCTCGCGCTCGCCGACGCCAAACGTGATCTGAAGGAGGTCGGCCTGGTGCCCGGCATGGTCACCAAGGAGTTCAGCGAGGAGACGGCGCGGGGCGAGGTGATCCGTACGGACCCCGCGGCGGGCGCCGAGCGCCGCTCCGGCTCCGCGGTCGCCCTGGTCGTCAACAAGGGCGCTCCGGTCGATGTGCCCGATGTCACCGGGCTGTCCGTCGAGGACGCCACCGCCGCGCTGGACGAGCAGGGGCTGAAGGCCGAGGTGCTGCCCGACCGGGTCCACTCCCCCGAGGTCGCCGGCGACATCGCCCATCAGTCGCTGGGCGAGGGCAGCCGGGCTGCCGAGGGCGACACCATCACGCTCACGGTCTCCAAGGGGCCCCGAATGATCACCGTCCCGGACGTCACCGGGAAGGGCGTCGACGACGCGAGGAGCGAACTGGAGGACGCGGGCTTCGACGTCAAGGTCGACCGCCCCTTCCTCTCCTTCAGCGACACGATCGCGAGCCAGTCCGTCGCGGGCGGCGAACGGGCCCCCGAGGGCGGCACCATCACCATCAGGACCAAGGGGCTCTAGATCCACATGCGCAACCCAGTCGGCGGCCACGTCCCCGTGGCCGGCGGTCTCGCCAAGGTCGGCCTGCCCTATGCCAGGGAAATGGGGGCGGAGGCGGTGCAGGTCTTCGTCGCCAATCCGCGCGGCTGGGCGACCCCCGTGGGCAACCCCGCCGAGGACGAGCGGTTCCGCGCCGAGTGCGCCGCCGCGTCCGTACCGGCGTACGTCCATGCCCCGTATCTGATCAACTTCGGTTCGCACACCGAGGCCACCGTGGAGAGGTCGGTGGACTCGCTGCGCCATTCGCTGCGCCGGGCCCGTGAGATCGGAGCGCTGGGCGTCGTGGTGCACACCGGGTCGGCGACCGGCGGCCGGCCGCGCGAACGGGCCCTCGCCCAGGTGCGTACGCACCTGCGGCCGCTGCTGGACGAGCTGACGCACGACGACGACCCGTACCTGCTGCTGGAGTCCACGGCCGGTCAGGGGTCCTCGCTCTGCTCACGGACCTGGGACTTCGGCCCGTACTTCGAGGCGCTCGACTCCCACCCCAGGCTCGGCGTGTGCCTCGACACGTGCCACATCCACGCGGCGGGCCACGACCTGTCGGGCCCGGAGGGCATGCGGCAGACCCTGGACCTGCTGGTCGAGACCGTCGGCGCGGGCCGGCTGAAGCTGATCCACGCCAATGACTCCAAGGAGGCGGCGGGAACCCACAAGGACCGGCACGCGAACATCGGCGCCGGGCACATCGGCGAGGGGCCGTTCCGGGAGCTGTTCTCCCATCCGGCCACCGCGGGCGTGCCGCTGATCATCGAGACACCGGGCGGAAAGGACGGCCACGCGGCGGACGTGGCCCGGCTGAAGGGGTTGCGCACCCAGGACTAGTGCCGTGACCGGCAAGGTATGCCCGGAAGGAGCGTCGTCCGGCGCGTGCGCCGCAGGGCGGCGAAAGCCCTCGGACGGGGTCTCCCCTGCTCGGACGAAGTCGGGAGCTTGGGGAAGGGCTGCGCGGGCTCTCGGCCAACGCCGCAAGCGCGCATAGCAATACCGTCGCCACCACGCCGGTCGACAAGTGGATGATCGGCCGGGGCAAGGGCCACGCGGTGGTGCACCAGTACCACCACTGAGGGCGGACCGGGCGCGTCCGTCGCCCATCGGGTCAGAGCTCGGGGCCGTCCCCGGGCTCCTCCTGGTACGAGTAGCGCTGCTCGCGCCACGGGTCGCCGATGTTGTGGTAGCCGCGCTCCTCCCAGAAGCCGCGGCGGTCCGCCGTCATGTACTCGACGCCGCGGACCCACTTGGGCCCCTTCCAGGCGTAGAGGTGCGGCACGATGAGCCGGAGCGGGAAGCCGTGCTCGGCGGTGAGCAGCTCACCGCCCTTGTGGGTGGCGAAGATCGTTCGGTCCGAGGCGAAGTCGGAGAGCCTCAGATTCGAGCTGAAGCCGTACTCGGCCCAGACCATCACGTGCGTGACGTTCGGCGCGGGCGGCGCGAGTTCCAGAACCGTACGGGCGAGGACCCCGCCCCATTCGGCGCCGAGCATGCTGTATTTCGTGACGCAGTGCAGGTCGGCCACGACCGAGGAGTACGGCAGCGCCGAGAACTCCTGATGGTTCCAGCAGTGCTTCGCGCCGTCCGCGGTGGTACCGAAGACGCGGAACTCCCAGCGGTCCGGCTTGAACTTGGGCACCGGCCCGTAGTGGGTGACCGGCCAGCCGCGCTGGAGTCGCTGTCCCGGCGGAAGCTCCGACTGCTCTGACGCGCGGTTTTCCCGGCTTTCCGGCTGACCCATGCCTCCATGGTGACAGACAGACAGGGGTGGTTCCGACCAGGGTGTAGATAATTCCGGCAAATCCCACTAAGCGTGTACTTACTGGACGATCAACGAGCGCGGTGCGAGGATTCGGCCAACTTGCCGTATTCGTTGGCATTCACTGTCATTCACCGGTATAGGCCGGTACCCACCGGCCGGAAGGAGCCTCTCCGATGCAGGGCGATCCCGAGGTCCTTGAGTTCCTGAACGAGCAGCTGACCGCCGAACTGACCGCGATCAACCAGTACTTCCTTCATTCCAAGATGCAGGAGCACGCCGGCTGGCTGAAGCTCGCGAAGTACACCCGCGCCGAGTCGTTCGACGAGATGCGGCACGCCGAGATCCTCACGCACCGGATCCTCTACCTCGACGGACTGCCCAACTACCAGCGACTGTTCCACGTGAGGGTGGGGCAGACCGTCACGGAGATGTTCCAGGCCGACCTGCAGATCGAGGTGGAGGCGATCGACCGCCTGCGGCGCGGGATCGACCTGATGCGCGGGAAGGACGACATCACGTCGGCGAACATCTTCGAGGCGATCCTCGCCGACGAGGAGCACCATGTCGACTACCTCGAAGCCCAGTTGGAGCTCGTCGAGAAGCTCGGCGAACCGCTCTACATCGCGCAGCAGATCGAGCAGCCGCACGACGAGGGACACAGCGGCGAGACGGGCCTCAAGGGGTACGGAGGACACTAGTGCCGCGCTCCGAAAGCGCTGGCCGGCGAAAGAGGTCAGGCCGCCTCGGGGAGCCGGGCAGGCAGTACGGCACCCGGGGCGAGGGCGTCGGTATCGCCTCCGGTGGCGTCGGAGTCGGCGCCGGGCGTCCGCTTCCGGTCGAGCAGCTCACGGCGCGAGCAGGTGCCGCGGCCCAGGACGGCCTGGATGGCACGGACGCAGCCGCCGCAGTCCGTGCCCGCCTTGCAGACGGAGGCGATCTTCCGGGGGGTGCAGGCTCCGGCTTCCGCATGCTCCTTGACCTGCTGCTCCGTAATGCCGAAGCACGAGCAGACGTACATGCGGTTCACCTCCCGACGGGTTCGGTCCTTGACTGCCAGACCGTCCCCCTACCCGGTGAGGCAAACCTAACCTTACCCTGTGCGCAAGGTGCCCGGAACCTTCGAAAGCCTTGTGGGGCACGGATCACAGCGATCCGTGCCCCACAGTCGTACGCCTGTCACCCGAGGTGACGCGGTGCCGCCTACTGGTCGCGGTACATCTCGGCGACCAGGAACGCCAGATCGAGGGACTGGCTCCGGTTGAGGCGGGGGTCGCAGGCCGTCTCGTAGCGCTGGTGCAGATCGTCCACGAAGATCTCGTGCCCGCCGCCGACGCACTCGGTGACGTCGTCGCCGGTGAGCTCCACGTGGATGCCGCCCGGGTGCGTGCCGAGGCCCTTGTGCACCTCGAAGAAGCCCTTGACCTCGTCCAGGACGTCGTCGAAGCGGCGGGTCTTGTGGCCGGAGGCCGCCTCGAAGGTGTTGCCGTGCATCGGGTCGGTCACCCACGCCACGGTGGCGCCGGACGCGGTGACCTTCTCCACCAGCTCGGGGAGCTTGTCGCGGACCTTGTCCGCGCCCATGCGGACGATGAAGGTCAGCCGGCCCGGCTCCCGGTCGGGGTCGAGGCGCTCGACGTACCGCAGCGCCTCCTCGGCCGTCGTGGTCGGACCGAGCTTGATGCCGATCGGGTTGCGGATCTGCGCGGCGAACTCGATGTGCGCGTGGTCCAGCTGCCGGGTGCGCTCGCCGATCCAGACCATGTGGCCGGAGGTGTCGTACAGGCGGCCGGTGCGCGAGTCGACACGGGTCAGGGCCGACTCGTAGTCCAGCAGCAGGCCCTCGTGCGAGGCGTAGAACTCGACGGCCTTGAACTCCGCCGGGTCCGTGCCGCACGCCTTCATGAAGTTCAGCGCGTTGTCGATCTCGCGGGCGAGCGCCTCGTAGCGCTGGCCCGACGGCGACGACTTCACGAAGTCCTGGTTCCAGGCGTGCACCTGGCGCAGGTCGGCGTAGCCACCGGTGGTGAAGGCGCGCACCAGGTTCAGCGTGGAGGCGGACGCGTGGTACATCTGCTTCAGCCGCTGCGGGTCCGGGACCCGGGCCTCCTCGGTGAAGGCGAAGCCGTTCACCGAGTCGCCGCGGTAGGTCGGCAGGGTGACGCCGTCGCGGGTCTCGGTGGGCTTGGAGCGCGGCTTGGAGTACTGGCCGGCGATCCGGCCCACCTTGACGACCGGCACGGACGCCGCGTAGGTGAGGACGGCGCTCATCTGGAGCAGCGTCTTCAGCTTGGCCCGGATGTGATCGGCCGACACGGCGTCGAACGCCTCGGCGCAGTCACCACCCTGGAGCAGGAACGCCTCGCCCTTGGCGACGGCTCCCATACGGGCGCGCAGCTGGTCGCACTCGCCCGCGAACACGAGCGGCGGATACGACGCGAGTTCCGCGAGTACATCGCGCAGAGCCTCGGCATCGGGGTACTCGGGCTGCTGCGCCGCGGGAAGGTCTCGCCAGGTGTTGCCACCGGCGACGGAGGTATTGGCGTTCACGGTCACACCGACAACATTACGGGGTCCGGCGCCGCGTCCATCCGAAAGCTCAATAGTTGAGACGCGCGCTCGGATGACCGACGCCTGGCCCATCCGCCCGCCGGGGCCGCCGCCTGTCCGCCGGGGGATCCGCCCACGACGTCCCGGGCGGATCCCCCGGCGGGGATCGCGCCGGTTTCCATTGGGGGATGCCCCGCCCATCCGCTAGGGTTCGGGGCATGTTCGCGCAGACGACCCAGAACTGGTGGTGGACCGCTCATCCGGCGGCCCACTGATCGATCGCGCGACAGACCACGCGAAGGCCGCCCGAGGGGCGGCCTTCTTCGCGTTCGGGAGCCGTTCCTCCTCATGGAAGGAACACCCGTGTCCCAGCCCCAGCCCCGCCCCCGCCGCACCGGCTCCGTCGTCGATCGGCTGCTCGGTGACGACTGCCCGCCGTTCGCCCTGCTGCACCGGCGCACCCCCGGCCACGACCAGGACGTCGTCGAGGTCCTGATCGGCCCGGTGCGGGAGGTGGACCGGCTCGCCGACCTCCCGGTCGGGCCGCTGCCCTCCCTCGCCCTGGTGCCGTTCCGGCAGATCGCCGAGCGCGGCTTCGACGTGCGCGACGACGGCACGCCGCTGTCCGTGCTGGCCGCCCAAGAGGTGCACGAACTGCCGCTCGCCGAGGTGCTGGAGCACCTGCCGGTGCGGGACGTGCCGGTCGTCGGCGGTGGCTTCGACGTCCCCGACGAGGAGTACGCGGAGATCGTCCGCAGGGTCGTCGAGGACGAGATCGGGCGGGGCGAGGGCGCTAACTTCGTCGTCCGGCGCACCTTCCGGGGCGAGATCCCCGGCTTCGGCCGGGCCGACGCGCTGGCCCTGTTCCGGCGGCTGCTGGCCGGTGAGCGGGGCGCGTACTGGACGTTCGTGGTGCACACCGGGAGCGGACGGGGGCCCGACGGGGCTTCCCCGGAGGGGGCTTCCCCGGAGGGGGCTTCCCCGGAAGGACGGGGGACGGCCGGGCGGACGCTGGTCGGGGCGAGCCCCGAGGTGCACGTGCGGATGTCCGGCGGGACGGTCGTGATGAATCCGATCAGCGGCACGTACCGCTACCCCGCCGAGGGACCGACCGCCGAGGGCCTGCTGGAGTTCCTCGCCGACCGCAAGGAGCGCGACGAGCTCTCCATGGTCGTCGACGAGGAGCTGAAGATGATGTGCACCGTGGGCGACATGGGCGGGGTGGTGGTCGGGCCCCGCCTCAAGGAGATGGCCCATCTCGCGCACACCGAGTACGAGCTGCGCGGACGCTCCTCGCTCGACGTGCGGGAGGTGTTGCGGGAGACCATGTTCGCGGCGACGGTCACCGGCTCGCCCGTGCAGAACGCCTGCCGGGTCATCGAGCGGTACGAGTCCGGCGGGCGCGGCTACTACGCGGGGGCGCTGGCGCTCCTGCGGCAGGAGCCGGGCGGGGCGCAGACCCTGGACTCGCCGATCCTGATCCGTACCGCCGACATCGGGGCCGACGGCCGGCTGCGGGTGCCGGTCGGGGCGACGCTGGTACGCCACTCGGATCCGGAGGGCGAGGTCGCCGAGACGCACGCGAAGGCGGCCGGGGTGCTCGCCGCGCTGGGAGTGCGGCCCGGCCGGCCCGCGGCAGGAGCGGCGGGCCCGGCGCGGCTGGCCGACGACCCGCGGGTGCGGGCGGCGCTGGACGCCCGGCGGGACGGGCTCGCCCCGTTCTGGCTGCGGATGCAGGAGCGGACCCATGAGGGGGCCGGCCGTGCGCTGGTGGTCGACGGGGAGGACACCTTCACCGCGATGCTGGCCCATCTGCTGCGCTCCTCGGGGCTTCAGGTGGCGGTGCACCGCTTCGACGAGCCGGGGCTGCGCGAGCGGGTGCGCGGCCACGCGGGTCCACTCGTGCTGGGTCCCGGGCCCGGGAACCCCGGCGACACGGCCGATCCGAAGATGCGGCTGCTGCGCGGGCTCGCGGCGGAGCTGGTCCGCGACCACCGGCACGGGCTGCTGGGGGTCTGTCTGGGCCATGAGCTGATCGCGGCGGAGCTGGGGCTGGACATCGTCCGCAAGACCGTGCCCCATCAGGGCGCCCAGGTCCGGATCGATCTCTTCGGGCGGCCGGAGACGGTCGGCTTCTACAACAGCTTCACGGCACGCTGCGACGAGGCGGCGGCCGTCGAGCTGGCGGCGCACGGCATCGAGTCGAGCGTGGACCCGGCGACCGGGGAACTGCACGCGCTGCGCGGACCGGGCTTCGCGTCGGTGCAGTTCCATCCGGAGTCGGTGCTGACGCTGCGCGGCACGGCGATCGTGGCGGAGCTGCTCGCGGGGCTGCCGGTCGTCGGCTGAGACGCGCCCGAGGAGCGGGACGGGCCCGGGGACCGGCGCGGCCCCCGGGCGTCAGCCCGCCGGGAGCGCCGGTACGAGGACGTTCTCGCTGCGGCGGCCGGCCAGATGGTCGGCGATGTTGCGCACCGTGGTGTCGATGATCTGGGACACGGCGTCCCGGGTGTAGTACGCCTGGTGCGAGGTCACGACGACGTTGGGGAAGGTGACGAGCCGGGCGAGGGTGTCGTCGTCGATACCCTCCAGGGACTTGTCGACGAAGAAGAGCCCTGCCTCCGCCTCGTACACGTCGAGTCCGACGCCCAGGAACCGGCCCGCGCGCAGCTCGGCGACCAGCGCGTCGGTGTCGACGAGACCGCCGCGGCTGGAGTTGACCAGGATCGCGTCGTCCTTCATCCGGGCCAGGGCCCGGGCGCCGATCAGGTGGTGGGTCGCGGGCAGCAGCGGGACGTGCAGGCTGATCAGGTCGGACTCGGCGAGGAGCCGGTCCTTGTCGACGTACTCCATGCCGAGTGCGGTGCAGACGGGGTTCTCGGTGACGTCCCAGCCGAGCAGTCTCATGCCGAAGCCGTGGGCGATACGGGTGAACGCCTCGCCGATCCGGCCCGTGCCGATCACCCCGGCCGTGCGCCCGTGCATGTCCCGGCCGAGGAGGCCGTCGAGCCGGAAGTCGAAGTCGCGGGTGCGGCCCGCGGCCCGGACGACGCGGCGGTTGACCGCCATCGCGAGGGTCCAGGCGAACTCCGCGACCGAGTACGGCGAGTAGTGGGAGACCCGGGCGACCCGCAGGGCGAGCCGTTCGGCGACGTCGAGATCGATGTTGTTGAAGCCGGTGGACCGCTGGGCGATCATCTGCGTGCCCCCGGCCGCGAGCGTCTGCAGGACTGGGCTGCCGAGGTCCGCGTTGACGCTGGTGGAGATGATCTCGTGGCCCGCCGCGATGGGGGCGGTGTCGGCGGTGAGGAAGACGTCCAGGCACCGGACCTCGTGCTGCCCGGCGAAGGCCCTGTCGAAGGCCCTCTCGAGCAGCGGCTTCTCGTCGGACTGCACACCGAAGGCCAGGATTTCCACGACTGCTCCCGTTCGACGCGCGGACCGGGGGCCGGGGCAGGCGCCGGTCGTCGCCCATGTGCCGGTCATCGCGAATATACGGTCCCGGTCCCCGCCGCGCCGCTCGGAGGCCGCCGCCCGCTCGGGGGCCCGGACGCCCGCTCGGCGGGCCCGGACTCGCTCAGACGTCGTCGAGGCCGCGCTCGATCGCGTATCGCACGAGCTCCACGCGGTTGTGCAGCTGGAGCTTGCCCAGGGTGTTCTGGACGTGGTTCTGGACGGTGCGGTGCGAGATGACCAGACGCTCGGCGATCTGCTTGTACGAGAGCCCCTTGGCGACCAGCCGCAGCACCTCGGTCTCGCGCTCGGTGAGCCGCGGGGCCCCCGGCTCGTCGGCGGCGACGGGCGCGGGGTCGGAGGCGAGCCTGCGGTACTCGCCGAGGACCAGTCCGGCCAGGCCCGGGGTGAAGACGGGGTCGCCGGCCGCGGTGGACCGCACGGCCTCGGTCAGCTCCTGCGTACTGGCCGACTTGAGCAGGTAGCCGGTGGCGCCGGACTTGACCGCCTCCAGCACGTCGGCGTGCTCGCCGCTCGCGGAGAGCACCAGCACCCGCAGACCGGGCAGGGCGCCGACGAGTTCCTTGCAGACCTGCACGCCGGGCATGCCGGGCAGGTTGAGGTCGAGGACGAGGACGTCGGGCGTGACCGCCTTGGCCCTGCGGACGGCCTGCGGCCCGTCGCCCGCGGTCGCCACCACCTCGAAACCTGACTCGGACAGATCGCGGGCGACGGCGTCGCGCCACATCGGATGGTCGTCGACCACCATCACCGTGGTGGTCCGCTCCTCGGCGCTCCGGTCGCCCTGAATGCTCATCCCGCTGATCCTGCCTTCCCCCGTGAAACCTTCGGAACCTTCAACTCCACCTCGGTGCCCTGACCGGGCACCGAGACCAACTCCGCCGTACCGCCCAGGTCACGCAGCCTGCCGCGGATCGACAGCGCGACCCCCATCCGTCCCTCCCCCTCCGCCTGGGCGAGCCGCCCCTCCGGAATGCCCGGCCCGTCGTCCCGGACCGTCACGACCACTTCGTCCGGCCAGTCCTCGACAAGGATCCACGCCTGGGCGTTCTCCCCCGCGTGCACCCTCACATTGTCCAGGGCGGCACCGACGGCGGCTGCCAGCTCCGCCGCGGTGGCGGGGGCGAGCAGCACCGGGGCCCCCGGCTCCGCGAAGGTGATCCGGGAGCCCGCGTGCGGGGCGAGCAGGGTGCGCAGGTCGCAGACCGTCGGCCCGGACGGTTCGTCGTCGACCTCCACGCTGCGGACCACCGCGCCCTCGGCGGCGTCCTCGGAGACCCGGGTGGCGGGCACCAGTCCGCTGGTGACCAGGGTGCGCAGGGCGATCTCCTGCTCCCCGGCCAGCCGGCCCAGCTCGGCCGCCTCGCCGCCCAGCGCGGTGCCGCGGCGCTGCACCATCGCCAGCACCTGGAGGACGCTGTCGTGGATGTCGCGGGCGAGCCGTTCCCGTTCCCGGGTGGCGGCCTCGATCTCCAGGGCGCGGGCGAGGGTGCGTTCACTGGCCCGGGCGACCTCGACGACGTACCCGATGGCGATGGAGGCGACCCAGACCAGCAGGACGTTGTGGAAGGTGTCCCGGCTGGGATCGCCGCGTTCGACGATGTTGACGACGGCGACGAGGGTCGAGGCGAACGCCGCCCAGCGCCAGCCGCCCTTGAGGGCGAAGGCCAGCACCGAGCCCGCGGTCCAGATGGACGGCAGCGTGGGGCCGTCCACCGACTGGGCCTCGAAGTCGGCGAGCGGGGTGAGGAGGATGCCGGCAAGGGCGAGCGTCAGGTCCACGACGAGAAAGCGCTTGGTGCAGGCGACGGCGCCGGAGACCTTCGGGAGCGAGGCGAGCGTCCAGACCGCCAGCACGGTCAGGAAGACGACGGCGACCCACGGCCGGTCGTACCGCTCCCGGCCGAACACGGCGAGCAGCACCGCGTAGACCATCGTCAGCACGCGATAGGCCGTCAGGGCACGCCACAGCGGCTGCTCGACCGACATCCGTACGACGCGTTCGCGCCTGGCCACTTCTTCCCCCTCGGGCAGGATCGGCGCGCTGTGCGCCGAACCGTTCCGTCACCCCTGTGTTCCGGACTCTCCGCCCGCGCGCTTCTCCTCCGCGCGGCGCTTGGTCTCCTCCGCGCGGCGCTTCGCCTCCTCCGCGATCTGCCGCTTGGCGACGGTCGCGTAGATGTCGACGTACTCCTGCCCGGAGAGCTTCATGATCTCGTACATCACCTCGTCGGTGACCGAGCGCAGGATGAAGCGGTCCCCGTCCATGCCGTGGTAGCGGCTGAAGTCGAGCGGCTTGCCGATCCTGATCCCCGGGCGCATCAGCTTGGGCATCACCTTGCCGGGCGGCTGGATCTTCTCCGTGTCGATCATCGCGACGGGGATGACGGGGGCGCCGGTGGCCAGCGCGACCCGGGCGAGTCCGCCGGGCTTGCCCCGGTAGAGACGGCCGTCGGGCGACCGGGTGCCCTCCGGGTAGATGCCGAACAGCCCGCCGCTCTCGATGACTTCGATGCCCGCCCGGACGGCGGCCTCACCGGCGCCCCGGGCGCCCGAGCGGTCCACCGGGAGCTGGCCGACGCCCTTGAAGAAGGCGGCGGTGAGCTTCCCCTTCACGCCGGGCGTGGTGAAGTACTCGGACTTGGCGATGAAGGTGACCTTGCGGTCCAGGACGGCGGGCAGGAAGAACGAGTCGGAGAAGGACAGGTGATTGCTCGCGAGGATCGCCGGCCCGTGCGCGGGGATGTTCTCCAGGCCCTCCACCCAGGGCCTGAAGGCGAGCTTCAGCCCGTTGCCGATGGAGAGCTTCATTGCGCCGTAGATCAACTCGGTGCCTCCTGTGTGCTGTCCGACAGACCTTAACCCGTGCGGGCGTCCCCGCTCCCGCCCGGACCGGGCGTTGCGGCGGACGGGGCCGGGACGGCCCTGGTCGGTGTCAGTCCGGTCGCGTACGGTGAAGCAATCCTCTGTACTTCCCTCTCTCCTTCCCCTTCAAGTCTCGTTCCCCTTCGAGCTCTCGTCCCCTTCGAGCCTCACGAACAGGAGATCCCCGGTGCCGGTCCTGCCTGGAGCCGAGCCGTTCCGCCACGAGGGCGGAGAGGTCGGTGTCCTTCTCTGCCATGGATTTACCGGTTCCCCCCAGTCGCTGCGCCCCTGGGCCGACCATCTGGCGGAACGCGGCCTCACCGTCTCGCTCCCGTTGCTGCCCGGACACGGCACCCGCTGGGAGGACATGCAGGTCACCGGCTGGCAGGACTGGTACGCGGAGGTGGACCGGGAGCTGCGCGGGCTGCTGGAGCGGTGCGGCCAGGTCTTCGTCTGCGGCCTCTCCATGGGCGGCGCGCTGACGCTGCGGCTGGCGGCGAAGCACGGTGACGCGATCAGCGGGCTGGTGCTCGTCAATCCGGCGAACAAGGTGCACGGTCTGTCGGCGTACGCGCTGCCGGTCGCCCGCCACCTGGTGCGGACGACGAAGGGCCTGGCGAACGACATCGCCAAGGAGGGCTCGCCGGAGCTGGGGTACGACCGCGTGCCGCTGCACGCGGCGCATTCGCTGCGGCAGTTCCTCCGCCTGGTCGACGCCGAGCTGCCCCAGGTCACGCAGCCCCTCCTGCTGCTGCACAGCCCGCAGGACCATGTGGTGCCGCCCGCCGACTCGGCCCGGATCCTCGGCCGGGTGTCGTCGACGGACGTCGAGGAGATCCTGCTGGAACAGAGCTACCACGTGGCGACGTTGGACCACGATGCGGAGCGGATCTTCGACGAGAGCCACAGGTTCATCGGCCGCCTCGCTCCGAGCGTCGGGAAGAAGGGGAGCGGGTCCGGTGGCTGAGCACGAGGCGGAGCGCACGGGAGGCGAGGACGGGCGCGAGTCCCTTCCCGCCGAGGGAACCGCACGGCCCGTGGAGGGCGTGGCTCCGGAGGCGGCGGACGCGCCCGGGGACGGACGCCGAGGCGGCGACCGTACGGACGCGCGGGACGCGGGCCCGTCGTCGGCTACGGCCCCGGCCGAGAAGGCGTCCGCCGACGCCGGCCCGCCGGACGGCCCCGGCCCGGGAGAGGGCCCGGACAACGAACGGCTCGACGAGGACGCGGCCTGGCAGGCGATCGTCGCGGGGTACGGCGAGGAGCCGCCGGACCCGCCGGGCGCCAGGCCGTTCCGGTCGATCGAGGACCTCGCGGGGCTGGAGGACGACCGGTCGGGCGTGCTCGATCCGGACAAGGGGATCGGCAAGAAGGCCCCCGGGCCGCCGGAGCGCCCGCTCGGCAGCTCGGTCGTGTTCGCGCCCGGTGTCGGCGGACCGCGCGACTACGAGCTCGCGAAGCCCGAGGACGACGACCTCGACGACACGGACGAGGGGCACTTCGTCCCCCCGGAGCCGCCGCCGCTGCCGGAGGCCGACGTCACGGCGAAGTTCGCCTGGCTCGCGGTCGTCGGCGGTCCGGTGCTGATGCTGCTCGCGGTCCTGCTGCGGTGGGAGATCACCTGGTGGCTCGGCACGGTCTGCGTCGGCGGTTTCGTGGGCGGCTTCATCACCCTGGTGGCGCGGATGGGGGACGACGACGAGGACGAGGACGACCCGGGTCGCGGGGCGGTCGTCTGAGAGCCTGTCGGGGCGGGGCGCCCGTCACCCGGGCTCCCCGCGTGCCCCGTTCCTGCGGCAACCGGGGGCGGACGGCGGGATCAGGGCCTGAGCGCGGGCACCCGTAGCACCGCCAGGACCGGCAGGTGGTCGGTGGCCGCCCGCAGGTCCGCGTCGGCGAGGCCCGGCAGCCCGGTGGGGACGCCGCAGCCGAGCACCTCGATCCCCTCCGTCGCGAAGACCGCGTCGATGCGCTGTTGGGGGTGGTCCGACGGCGAGGTGTTCTCGTCGCCCCACGGCCGTACCGCCCAGCAGTCCTGGAGCCGCCCGGCCAGCCGCCGGAACGCGGCCCCGCCCGGGGTCTCGTTGACGTCCCCGGCCGCGATGGCGTGCTCGACGCCCATCGCGTCCAGCTGTTCCAGCACCATCCCGGCCTGGGCCAGGCGTTCGTCGGAGCGCAGGCTCAGATGGAAGCTGAGCAGACCGATCCGGGTGCCCGCGATCCGTACCACCGACGTGGCGAATCCTCTGCGGTGCAGACCGGGGGTCAGCGGCAGCAGGAGGTCCTCCGTGCGCTCCACGGCGGCCCGCAGCGAGCAGAGCAGCAGCGGCCCGGCCGCCGTGGCGCCGCCGCCGAGCACGACGAGATCGGTACGGGCCGCGAGCCAGGCGGCGTGCTTGCGCCAGCGGAAGAAGCGCGGGGCCTCCTGGACGAGGACGAGGTCGGGGGCACAGGCGCCGATGACACGGGCCAGTGCCTCGCGGTCGTCACGCATCGACCGGACGTTGTAGCCGAGCACTCTGATGACCGCCGAACCGTCCGGCTCGGTGCGGGAGTCGGGCAGTGGCGTCGCAACCATGGGAACCACGATACGGCGGACGCCCGTCGCGTCCCATGGGGCGCGACGGGCGTCCGGCTCCGTACGGTGGCGGGCTCGGAGCCGCCGGGCGGCCTGACGGCCTCTCAGCCCTGGCGGGCCAGGTCCGCCGCACCCACCAGCCCCGCCTTGCCGCCCAGTTGGGCCGCGAGCACCTGGGCGTGCGGGCGCCACTGGCTGCCGATCAGCCAGCGGCGGAAGGACTTGCGGATCGGTTCGAGGACCAGTTCGCCCTCGTCCGAGACGCCGCCGCCGATGATGAACGCGGACGGGTCGAAGAGCGAGGCGAGGTCGGCGAGTCCGGCACCGGCCCAGCGGGCCAGCTCGCGGAACGAGTCGATCGCCACCGGGTCGCCCTGCCGGGCGGCCTGGCTGATGTGCTTGCCCTCGATGCCGTCGATCGTGCCGTCGCCGAGCGACAGCAGGACCGCGGCGTTCTCGGGGGTGGCGTTGGCGCGCTGCCTGGCGTACCGGACGAGGGCGCGGCCGGAGGCGTACTGCTCCCAGCAGCCCTGGCTGCCGCAGCCGCAGAGCAGACCGTCCGGAACGACCCGGATGTGGCCGAACTCGGCGGCCACGCCGAAGCGTCCTCGGCGCAGCTTGTTGCCGATGATGATGCCGCCGCCGAGGCCGGTGCCGAGCGTGATGCAGATGACGTCGTCGTGGCCCTGGCCGGCACCGAAGCGGTACTCGCCCCAGGCGGCGGCGTTGGCGTCGTTCTCGACGACGACGGGAAGGCCGACGCGCTGTTCGACCTTGTCCTTCAGCGGCTCGTGCCGCCAGTCGATGTTCGGTGCGAACAGGACGGTGGCGCGCTTGTCGTCGACGTATCCCGCGGCGCCGATGCCGACCGCGTCGATGCGGTGCCCCTCGCTCGCGCCGGACACCGCGTCCGCGATCGCGTCCACGATGCCGCCGGCCGTCGACGGGGTCGGCACCTTGAACGTCGAGAGGATGCGGCCCTCCTCGTCGACCACTCCAGCCGCGATCTTCGTGCCGCCGATGTCGACGCCGATGGTGAGTCCCATGAATCCCTCAGTTTCGGTCGAGCCCCGCTGGGGCCAACCGTACCCGAGCCGCGGACCCGGACTTCGTCACTGTCAGTCCAGGTCGATGTGCTCGCCGCCGGAGGCTCCCCCGTCGCGCGGGTCGGTGGGGTCGTCGGACCGCTTCCCGGTGCCGGCCCGGTCCCCCGCGTCCCTGGTCCAGCGGCGTTCCTGACCCTGGACGGCGGAGCGGTAGGCGGCGAGGAGCTCGCCGCCGGCCGCGGCGAGATGGTCGAAGACGTCCGGGTTGCGTTCGATGACGGGCTGGGCGGCGGACTTCGCCTGCTTGATGATCTGCTGCACGGTGCCCTGGGCCGCCGGGCCCAGCAGCGGCGTCGGGAGGGACGAGATCCGGTCGGCCACGGCGTCGATCAGCTTGCGCAGCTCCTCGGCGGCGGTTCCGGGGCCCGGGCCGTGGTGGGCGCGGCGGCGGGCCTTCTCCGCTTCGAGGTCCTCGGCGCAGGCCCGTGCCCACGCGTCGTCGTCGACGGGACGATCGGTGGCTTCGCTCATGGCGGACTCCTGCGACGTGGTTCGCCCGCGGTCGCGCCTGCGGGACCGTACGGGTACGTACTACCGACGTTACCCGAACGGTGGGGTGCCGTTCAGTCCGTACGGGGCCACAGCCCGGGGTCGGGGGTGAACCTGACCCGGAGCACCCCGTCGGTGAGGGCGGCGCCGGAGACGGTGCAGCGGCGCAGTCCGGACTCCAGGGGGATGATCCGGTGGAACGGGCCGACGGTGAGCAGCAGTTCGTCGCCGCGGCGCACCAGTTGCAGGTCCGACTTGACGGCTCCGGGCAGCGGCAGGCACCAGACGAGGACGGGGCCGCCGTCGGCCGACGGGGCGCCCATGGCCCGGGGGCCGGGCGGCGGTGTGCGTCCGTCGTCCGCGGCGCCCGGTTCGCCGGTCCGCCGGGGGTCCTCGATCCACCACGGGTCGTCGGCCCGGCCGGGGGCCGGTTCGTCCGGTGCGGCGCACAGTCCGTCCCCCGCCCCGAAGCCGCCGGTGGCCGCCCCGGCGGGCGCGGTGGAGCGGGCGAGGCCGTCGAGGAGGGCGAGGTCGCCGAGGTTCCGGGGGTCGCGGCCGAGGTGGGGCACCTCGTACAGCGCCGTCGTGGGGCCCCATTCCTCGTACCAGTGGTCGACGGTCTTCTCCTGCCGCGCGGCGAGGTCCGCGAACCAGGGGTCGCCGGAGTGCCGGGGCAGGACCCGGTTCACGGCGAGGGCGTCGACGCGCAGCCCGTGCAGGGCGAGGCCGGTGCGGGCGCTGCGCAGGGCGTCCTCGGCGGCCGGCCCCGGTTCGGCGACCAGCCGGAGCGTGGTGGCGCGGTCCTCGATCAGGGCCTGGACGGCGGCCAGTTCGGCGTCCTTGCGGGCGGCGGCCTCGTACAGCCACTGGGCGGGCATGGGCACCCCGGCGAGCTGGGCGAGCATGGGGCGCAGGGCGCGGGCGGCCTGGCGTTCCGGGGGCAGCAGTCGGCGCAGATAGCGGCGCAGCTGTTCGGGGAGGGCGAGGACGGCGAGTGCTTCGCGCAGCGGCGGCAGGTCGACGACGAGGAGGTCGAAGCGGCCGTCCGACCAGTCGCCCTCGGCGGCGCGGCGCAGCGCGTGCAGCAGGGCGAGCTGGGAACTGCCGGGGAGTTCGGTGAGTTCCTCGCCGTCCATCCGGTGCCCGCCGAGCAGGTCGAGCACGCCGGAGGCTCGGTCCTGGAGGGCGAGGAGTTCGCCGCGGAAGTGCTCGCCGGAGTCGATGCGGGCGGACCGGAGGCCGTCGGTGACCTCGACGGGCTCCGTGCCGTCGGGGAAGCCGGGTATGGGGTCGGCGGAGAGCAGCAGGACGCGGCGGCCCCTGCGGGCGGTGGCCAGGGCGGTCGCCGCCGCGACGGTGGTACGGCCCGCGCCGCCGGGCCCGGTGACGAGAACCGTACGCACCGGGTCAGCCCTTCGGCACGGACTCGACGCGCTTCTTCAGGCCGGCCAGGGCCCGGTCGATGATGACCTTCTCGGCCTTGCGCTTGATCATGCCAAGCATCGGGATCTTGACGTCGACGGTCAGCCGGTAGGTGACCTCGGTGCGGTCGCCGTCGCCGAGCGGGGCGAGCGCGTAGGTGCCGTCGAGGGCGCGCAGCATCTGCGACTTGACGAGGGTCCAGCTGACCTCGCGGTCGCCGGTCCAGGTGTACGCGAGGGTGTGGTCGTCCTTGATCGCCCCGGCGTCGAGGACGAGGCGGACCTTCTCGGCACGGCCCCGGTCGTCGGTGGCGAGCACCTCCGCCTCCTTGACCTCGCCGGTCCACTCCGGGTAGCGGGCGAAGTCGGCGATCACTCCCATGACGTCGGCCGGTGCCGCCTCGATCGTGATCGTCGAGCTGGTGTGTTCAGCCATCGCCGTGGCTCCTCCAGTGCGGTGTGACCGGTGCGTCGGCAGATGCCTGCCGTCAGAAGGCTATCGCGTGCCCGCGGTGCTCCGTCCCAGGGTCCGGCGCCGTGGCCGGTGGGGCGGCCGTGCGGGTCGAGGTCCGCCGCCGGGCCCGGGGCCCGTGCCGGGAGCGGCCATCGGGCCTGTCACCACTCCAGGGCCCACGGCCTTCCGGTGGAGGCGAAATGGCCGACGTTCACGCATTCGGTCGCGCCGATCCGCATCCGGCGGACCAGGGGCTGGTGGACGTGGCCGAACAGCGCGTAGCGGGGGCGGGTCGCGCGGATGGCGTCGAGCAGGGCCCGGCTGCCGCGCTCGAAGCGGCGCGCCACCGTGTCGTAGGTCAGTTCCGGCACGTCGGGCGGGATGTGGGTGCAGAGCACGTCGACCGTGCCGACCGCCTCGATCTTGGCCGCGTACTCCTCGTCGTCGATCTCGTACGGGGTGCGCATCGGGGACTTCAGGCCGCCGC
Organism: Streptomyces sp. NPDC001750; assembly: GCF_042892615.1. Classification (NCBI taxonomy): domain Bacteria; kingdom Bacillati; phylum Actinomycetota; class Actinomycetes; order Kitasatosporales; family Streptomycetaceae; genus Streptomyces; species Streptomyces sp. NPDC001750. The sequence continues at coordinate 165,129 of NZ_JBIAUE010000004.1, forward strand.
CGACGAAGCCGAGGACCCGGCCGCCGATCTCGACGCGCCCGCCGTCGACGACCGTGGTGCCCGGTCGGGCGTACTCGTCCCACAGTCCGGGGATGTCGACGTTGCCGTAGGTGGCGTACGTCGGGGTGGGGAAGGCCGCGAAGAGTTCCGCGTACTGCTTGCGCACACCCGCGACGATCGCGGCCTCGCGGTCCATGCCCGCCCACAGGCGACGGCCGAGCTCGCGGGCCTCCTCGAAGCGGCGGGCGGTGCGCAGGGCCACGAGCCGGTCGGTGTTCTCCACGCCGAAGAGGTCGGGGAAGATGCCGCGCGAGTGGTCGGCGTAGTCGAGGAAGAGGACCAGGTCGCCGAGGCAGATCAGGGCGTCGGCGCCGTCCCCGGCGCGGGCCAGGGCCTCGGTATTGCCGTGCACGTCACTGACCACGTGGAGGCGCGTGCGCCGCGCGGCGGGGCTGACTCGGGTGTCCGGTACGGCAGGCATGGCGGCCAGCCTAGTGCCGCCCGGACAGGGCCCGCGGACCTGCGGCGGGCCCCGGGCCATGACGCGCGGTGGGCTACTGTGCGCGCAAGGATCGCCATCGTGTGTGACGCACAAGACATTGGCCCGAACCCCCTATCGAGAACTGAGTACTGGTGGGTAACGTCCGGGCAGTCCAGTCGTGCTCACTTCACACATGAGCATCTGCCTATCTTGGACCGCAGTCGGTGGGTCACACAGAGCCGTGGCACCGGAGCCCGATGAGGAGCAGCAGTCTTGCGCGAGTTCAGCCTTCCGGCCCTGTACGAGGTCCCCTCGGACGGCAACCTGACGGATCTCATCCGCCGCAATGCCGCTCAGCATCCCGACGTCGCGGTGATGAGCCGCAAGGTGGGGGGCGCGTGGGCCGACGTGGACGCCAGGCAGTTCCTCGCCGAGGTCAGAGGGGTCGCCAAGGGGCTGATCGCGGCGGGCGTCGAGGCGGGCGACCGGGTGGCCCTGCTGTCCCGCACCCGTTACGAGTGGGTCCTCCTCGACTTCGCGATCTGGAGCGCGGGCGGGGTCACCGTCCCCGTGTACGAGACCAGCTCGCCCGAGCAGATCCAGTGGATCCTCGGGGACTCCGGCGCCGCCCTGTGCGTCGTGGAGTCCGCGGCGCACGAGGCGTCCGTGGAGTCGGTCCGGGCGGATCTGCCCGCCCTGAAGGGGATCTGGCAGATCGAGGCGGACGCGATCGCCCGGCTGACGGAGGCGGGCGCGGACGTCCCGGACGAGACCGTGGACACGCGGATGGCGAGCGCCAAGGCGGACGACCCGGCCACCATCGTCTACACCTCGGGCACCACCGGCCGCCCCAAGGGCTGTGTGCTCACGCACCGCAGCTTCTTCGCGGAGTGCGGCAATGTCGTCGAACGGCTCAAGCCTCTGTTCCGTACCGGCTCGTGCTCCGTGCTGCTCTTCCTGCCCACCGCGCACGTCTTCGGACGGCTGGTCGAGGTGGCGTCGGTCATGGCGCCGATCAGGCTCGGCTGCGTACCGGACATCAAGCACCTCACCGATGAACTGGCCTCGTTCCGGCCGACGTTGATCCTCGGCGTGCCGCGCGTCTTCGAGAAGGTCTACAACGGGGCACGGGCCAAGGCGCAGGCCGACGGCAAGGGCGCGATCTTCGACCGGGCCGCGAACACGGCCATCGCGTACAGCCGCGCGCTGAGCACCCCGCAGGGGCCGTCCCTGGGACTGCGCCTGAAGCACAAGCTGTTCGACAAGCTGGTCTACGGCAAGCTGCGCGCGGTGCTGGGCGGACGCGGCGAGTACGCGATCTCCGGCGGCGCGCCGCTGGGCGAACGGCTGGGCCACTTCTACCGGGGCATCGGCTTCACCGTCCTGGAGGGGTACGGCCTGACCGAGACCTGCGCGGCCACCGCGTTCAACCCGTGGGACCGCCAGAAGATCGGCACGGTCGGCCAGCCGCTGCCCGGCTCGGTGGTCCGGATCGCCGACGACGGCGAGGTGCTGGTGCACGGCGAGCACCTGTTCACCGGCTACTGGAACAACGAGGCGGCCACGGTCGAGGCGCTGGCCGACGGCTGGTTCCACACGGGCGACCTCGGCACGCTCGACGAGGACGGCTACCTCGCGATCACCGGCCGCAAGAAGGAGATCATCGTCACGGCGGGCGGCAAGAACGTCGCTCCCGCCGTGATCGAGGACCGCATCCGCGGGCACGCCCTGGTCGCCGAGTGCATGGTGGTCGGTGACGGGCGGCCGTTCGTCGGCGCGCTGATCACCCTGGACGAGGAGTTCCTGCGCCGCTGGGCCGAGGAGCACGGCAAGCCGGCCGGGGCGACGGCCACCTCGCTGCGCGAGGACCCGGAGCTGCTGGCCGAGGTGCAGCGGGCGGTGGACGACGGGAACGCCGCGGTGTCCAAGGCGGAGTCGGTCCGCAAGTTCCGCATCCTGCCCTCCCAGTTCACCGAGGAGGCGGGGCACATCACCCCGTCGCTGAAGCTGAAGCGGAACGTGGTGGCGAAGGACTACGCGGACGAGATCGAGGCGATCTACCAGCGCTGACCGCGACCGCGCGGACCACCGGCGCCGACCACGGATCACCGGCGCCGAGCGCACGAAACCCCGGCGCCGAGCGCACGAACCACCGGAACCGAACGCGACCGAGCGAACGGGCCCGCACCGGACAGGGTGCGGGCCCGTTCGCGTTCTACCGTCCGGACGGCGTCAGAGCAGCTCCTCGAGCCGCTCGGCCAGCAGGTCCCAGCGCCACTTCTCCTCGACCCAGGCCCGTCCCCGCTCCCCCATCCGCTGCCGCAGCTCCGGGTCGTGCAGCAGGGTGACGATCCGGTCGGCGGTCTCCTCGACGGAGCCGCCGCGCACCACCCACCCCGTCTCGCCGTCGAGCACGGCGTCCGGCGCGCCGCCCGAGTCGCCCGCGACGACCGGCAGCCCGGTCGCGGACGCCTCCAGGAAGACGATGCCGAGGCCCTCCACATCGAGCCCGCCGCGCCGGGTGCGGCACGGCATGGCGAAGACGTCGCCCGCGCCGTAGTGGGCGGGGAGTTCCTCCCACGGCACGGACCCGGTGAAGTGCACCGACTCCTCGACACCCGTCCGACCGGCCAGCCTCTTCAGGTCGTCGGCGTACGGTCCGCCACCGACGATCAGCAAGGCCGCGTCCGGGACCCGCTCCAGGATCGCGGGCATCGCCAGGATCAGCGTGTCCTGGCCCTTGCGCGGCACGAGCCGTGACACGCAGACGACGACGGGCCGGTCGGCGAGCCCGAGCCTGGCCCTGACCAGGTCCCCGCCGGAGCCCGGATGGAAGGTCTTCTCGTCGACGCCGGGCGGCAGCTGGACCATCCGGCCGGCCGCCGCGGGGCTGAGCGCCGAGGCGATCCGGGAACGGGTGTACTCCCCGAGGTAAGTGAGGGTGTCCGTGCCGTCGCCGATCCGTCGCAGCAGCCGACGGGCCGCAGGCAGCTGGGCCCAGCCGGCCTCGTGCCCGTGCGTGGTGGCGACCAGGCGGCGGGCCCCGGCCCGGCGCAGCGCCGGGGCCATCAGCCCGAGCGGGGCCGCGGCGCCGAACCATACGGACGTACAGCCGTGTTCGCGCAGCAGCCCCACCGCACGCCGGGTGACCCGGGGGGTGGGCAGCAGCATCGTCGTGGGGTCCCGGACGACGGTGAACGGCTGCTCGGCGTCGAAGGCGGAGGTGGCCGCGACGCCTTCCGCGGTCCGCTTCCAGGTGGAGGCGTACACGACGACCCGCTCGGGGTCCAGCCGCAGGGCCATGTTGTGCAGGAACGCCTGGATGCCACCGGGGCGCGGCGGGAAGTCGTTGGTCACGATCAGGGTCTTGTCCATCGCGGCCGACAGTACCGGGCGGGTGGTCTTGATGGCCGACGCAGGGGGCGGGCGGGCATGATGGCCCCTCGTGCCGCGCGAGTCCGCTCGTGTCCGCGCCGTACGCACCGCACACGCACGACGGAACGGATGAGCTGCCATGACGGGATCGACCGGGGCGCGGCTCGCTCCCGCGGTGTGGGCCCTCACCAGGATCGCGCTGCTGCTCTGCGTCACGAAGGTGATCGTCCTGCCCGGTCCGGACGTGACCGACGACGTCTCGGTGATCTACCGGGGCTGGTCGGAGGTGCTGCGCTCCGGCACGTACCCGATGTCGGACGTGACCTGGCAGTACCCGCCGCTCGCCGCACTCGCGGTGCTCTCCCCCGCCCTGCTGCCCTTCCTCGACTACACCTCGGCGTTCTTCGTCCTCGTGCTGCTGTGCGACGGTCTGGTGCTGGGGCTGCTGCTGCGCGCGGGCCGCTGTAAGGACCGGTCGGCGGCGGGGGTGTGGGTGTGGGTGGCCGGGGTGCCGCTGCTGGGAACGACCGCGTACGCCCGCTACGACCTGATGGTGACGGCGGTGGCGGTGGCGGGGCTGCTGGCGGGCGTGCGGCACCCGCGGGTGCTGGGGGTGCTGGCCGCGGCCGGGGCGCTGCTGAAGGTGTGGCCGGCGCTGATCCTGGCCGGCACCGCGCCCGGCTCCCGGACGCGCCGGGCGTGGACGGCGGCGGCGGTGACGGCGGCCGGGCTCGCACTCGGCTGCGCGCTGGCGCTCCCCGGGGCGTTCGCCTTCCTCGGCTTCCAGCGCGACCGGGGCACCGAGGTCGAGTCGCTGGGGGCGCTGGTGTTCCACGTGGCGCGGGCGTCCGGCTGGCCGGGGCGGGTGGAACTGCACTACGGCTCGCTGGAGTTCCTGGGGCCGGGGGTGGAGCTGGTGAGCACCGTCTCCCTCGCTCTGTCCGTACTCGCGCTCGGCTGGCTGCTGGTGTGGCGGCTGCGCGCCCGTACCTTCCGGGCGAGCACCTCGGCCGACGCGGCGTTCACAGCGGTCCTGCTGTTCACGACCACGAGCCGGGTGATCAGCCCGCAGTACATGCTGTGGCTCGTCGGGCTCGCGGCGGTCTGCCTGGTCTTCCGGGGCAGCGGGATGGGGCTGCCGGCCGGGCTGGTGCTGCTCGCCACCGGCGTGACCCAGGCGGAGTTCCCGTTCGGCTTCGACAACGTGGTGGCCAGTGACGCGACGGGCGTGGCGCTGGTGTTCCTGCGCAACGGTCTGCTGGTCGCGGCGACGCTGATCGCCTGCCGTCGGCTGTGGCGGCGCACGGCACCCGGGGCCCCCGGCGACGACGCCGGGAGCCGGCACGGGATCGCGGCGGGCCGCCGTCGCGCCGCCCGGGAGTCGGAGCGCGTCGGTTCCTGAGCCGTGTGCGCGGACCGTGGCAGGGGCATGTCCGGGACCGGCCGGGCTTACGACCTCGTCCACGATTGTCAGCGGCGTCGCGGCGTCTGGGACCTCCGCCTTGGATTCGAAGGCTCCAGACGCCGCTCCTTCCTCCACTGCCCATCGTGGACGAGGTCGTTACGGGCTTCCCCCGGACAGGCTCAGCCGAGCCGGGCGCGCAGGTACTCCCGCCAGCGCGCGGTGAACGCGGCGGGGGTGCTGGAGAGCACCTCCCGCAGGGCCCGTTCCACCGCCCCGCCCCGCTCCCGCTGTCCGGCGACGGCACGGTAGAACGCGGAGAGCCTCCGCTCGCCCCAGGCGTCGGCGATCAGCTCGCAGGCCAGCAGGCCGCCCTCGTACGCCTTCGCCAGCCGGGCCTCGTCGCCCGCGAATCCGAAGTCCTCGTCCGCCGGGAGCGCGGCGGGAAGCTCCCCGCGCCGGACCGCGGCGGCCAGTTCGGGCGCCGCCTGCGCGGCGGTGCGGTGCTCGGCGCGGTAGGCCACCCGGTCCGCGAAGCCCTCGGAGAGCCAGACCGGGGTGGCGCCGGTGGTGCGGGCCCGGGTGGCGACATGGGTGATCTCGTGGGTGAGGACGACCCGTTGCCCGAACGCGCCGAGTGCGCCGTACGCCTGCGGATTGACGATCACCCGGTCCGCGGGGGCCCCGTCCGGGCCGCCGGGCCGCGCGGTGGTGACGGCCGCCATGCCCCGGTAGTCGGCGGCGGGCGCGCCCAGCAGCCCGGCCATGTCCTCCACGGTGTGCGGTACGAGCACCAGCACCCGGCCGGGCCAGCGTTCCGGCCAGGCACCGGAGACCACGGGCACCGCCCGGTCGGCGGCCCGGGAGATCGCGCGCAGCTCGCGCCCGGTGCGGCCGACGCCGAGGACGAGACTGTGCGTGCCGCGCACCGCCCGGACCCGCCCCTGCTGCCAGAGCAGGCCGGCGCCGCCGTCCGCGCCCGGCCGGTCGGCGGTGAGGTACCAACGGCCGTCCGCCCCGTCCCGGCGCAGGTCGAGCACCCGGTCCGCGGTGGCCGGGGCCCGGTCGTACCCCTTGATCCGGTAGCTCAGCCGGACGTGCGCGGTGACGCGGTCGGCGCCCGGTCCGGTCAGCTCCGTGACCCGGTACGTCCAGGAGGCCAGCGGCACGTCCGCGAGGTTGTCCAGCTCCTGGCGCTGGGCCGCGCGCAGCCCGGTGGCGCGGGGATCGACGGAGGCCAGGTAGGCGTCCGTGTCATGGGCCGTCACGGCGGCGGCGCGGCGGTCGAGGAGGGCGCGCACGGAGCGGGCGTCGTCCCCCGTGACGCGATCGGCGGAACCGGCCCCGGAGCCGCCGGGGGCCGCGCAGCCGGACAGGAGCAGCGCCCCGGCGAGCAGCACTCCCGCCGCGCGCCGCCCACCGTCCCGTCCCCGTCGCCGACCCATCCGGTCGAGAGTACGGGGCCGGTCGCGGGTGAGGGCACCGCGGGCGACCGGGAACCGGACGCGGACGGCCGGTCAGACGCGGGTGACCGAGGAGACCGGCATCATGCCGACGGGGTCGTAGCGCACCGGGGCGCCCGGGTACGGGGCGTGGACGACCCGGCCGTTGCCGACGTACATGGCGATGTGGCTGGCGTCGGCGCGATACGCCACCAGGTCCCCGGGGCGGGCCTGGGAGAGCGGCACCATGTGTCCCGCGTACCGCTGGGCCTGCGAGGTGCGGGGCAGGCCGACACCTGCCCGGGCGTACGCCCACTGCATGAGTCCGGAGCAGTCGAAGCCGTCGGGTCCGTTGGCCCCCCAGACGTAGGGACGTCCGAGGGCCTGCTGGACCGCCATGACGGCGACGGCCGCCCGTGCGGAGCCGGCCGGCGGTCCGGCCGCCGCCGCGAACGCGTCCTCGCGGCCGGAGCGGGAGGCGTTGGCGAGGTCCGTCCGGTCGGCGCCGGGCAGCGTGCCCAGCAGCCGCTTGGCCTGGGCGAGTTTGCGCTCGACGGTCCGCTTGTGGCGGGCGGCCGTCTCGCGGTTGCGTTCCAGTCCGGCCAGGGCGCGGGCGGCCTCCACGCGGGTCTGTTCGAGGGAGCGCCGGGTCTGCCGGAACTCCCGAAGCCCAGCCGCCTGACGCTCCGTCAAGCGGTTCAGCGCCGCCGCGCGTTCGAGGTAGGTGTCGGGGTCGGAGGAGAGAAAGAGCTGCACCGACGGGTCGAGGCCGCCGGAGCGGTACTGCGCGGTGGCCAGCGAACCGAGCGAGGTGCGCAGCCGGTTGAGGTGTTCCTGCCCCCGGGCCGCCCGGTCGCGCGCCCGGTTCGCCTCGTCGCGCAGCCGGTCGGCGCCCTCTGCGGCCCTGTTGTACTGCTCGGTGGCACGCTCGGCCTCGACGTACAGCCGGTCGATCCGGGCCTTCACGCTCCGGGGCGTGTCCTGCGGCTCGGCGTTCGCGGTGGCCGCCCCGAGCGTGGCGGCGGCGGTCGCCGTCGCGGCCGACAGAACGGTGGCGCGAGCACCCCGGTTGAGACCGGGCTGTGTGGAACGGCGATGGGACACCACAGGACACCGCACTCCCTTCCGCTGTGCGCGGATGTGCGCGGCCCCTGCCGCCCGGACGGGCGGACCGACGACGGGAGCCGCACAGCAGGCAGACAGTAGTCGTACGGCCGGGCGGCGACCAGGACCTCGCCGGGCGGCCGGACGGGCGGGAAAGCGGGCGCCCCGCCGGTGACCTGTGGTCTCCGGCGGGGCGGGCCGATCTGCGGGGCGCGGGAATTCGCCCGTTCGGGCGTCGTCAGGCGACGCGCACGCCGAACTGGAAGCTGCCCATGGTGTTCATCGACTCGTAGCGGACGTACGCGCCCGGGTACGGGGCGTGCAGCACGGTGTTGTTGCCGGCGTAGAGGCCCACGTGCGAGGTGTTGTTGAAGAAGACCAGGTCGCCCGGCTTCAGCGCGCCGCGCCCGATCCGGGGGCCGTCGTTGACCTGCGTGTACGTGACCCGGGAGATCTGGACGTTGGCCTGTGCGTAGGCCCACTGGGTCAGCCCGGAGCAGTCGAAGGAGTTGGGGCCGGTGTGACCGGAGGCGTACGGCTTGCCCACCTTGGTGGAGGCGGCGCTCAGGGCGGCCGCGCCGCGGGCGGAGGCCGGGGCCTCGTTGCCCAGCTCGACCCGGTCGACGGCGTCGCGGCTGGCGCGGCTGCTGGCGCGCTGTTCGGCCTCCTGCATCTTCGCGCGCTCGGCCGCGGTCAGCGTGTTGAGCAGCTGGCGCGCCTTGGCGAGCCTGGCCTGGAGCTGCTTCTTCTTCTCGCCCATCACCTTGCGGGCGTCCGCGAGGTCACCCAGCTTGTCCTGGGCCTCCTTGCGCTGCTGCGCGAGGACCCGCTGCTTCTCCTGGATCTTCCGCAGCGCATCGGCCTGCTTGGCCGTCAACTGGTCGAGCGCGGAGGCCTCGTCGAGGAAGGTGTCCGGGTCTGAGGAGAGGAAGAGCTGCACCGACGGGTCGAGGCCACCGGAGCGGTACTGCGCGGCGGCGAGCGAACCGAGGCCGCTGCGCAGGTTGTTGATCTCCTGCTGGCCGCGGGCCACCTTGTCCTGCAGCGCGCTGACTTCCTTCTCCAGCTTCTGCTGCTTCTCCTTGGCGCCGTAGTACTGCTCGTTGGCCTCGCCGGCCTCGTGGCCGAGCTTGTCGACCTCCGCCTTGACCTCGCTCTTGGAGGGCTTGGGGTCGGCCTGGGCCGCCTGGGAGGACAGGGCCACGGCTGCGGCGGCGGTCGCGGTGAGCACGGTCACACGGGCGCGGCTCGGCTGCTTGGGACGACGGTGGGACGCCACGAAGGCGATCTCCTTCTTCCTCCGGCCGCCTACCGGGCTGTGGGGGGCTCGGGTCCCCGGCTCCGTGCACGTCACGGACTCGGCGGGTCCTTCGCCGTCACCCCGGATGGGTGATCAACCGAGCGAAGGTTCGATGGTGACCCTAGTGACCAACTTGTGATCAGTTCAAATCCTCAACGGAAAAATCTCACCACAGCAGGTACTTCTTTACCCATATCACACAGGCCGTAGCGACGGCCTGACGGTGCGTTCCATGAAATCCGGCGAGTCGTGACAACCATCATGAGACGCGCGAAAGACGCTTCAGGAGCAAGGCGGACGCGACGGGCCGGGCGCCCGCCTTCGCCACCCCGTCGGCGACCTCGCGGTCGGTGGAGACCACCACGACCGGGCGTCCCGGCGGTTCGGCACGGGCCAGTTGGCGGATCAACTCGTCGGCGGTCACGCCCGGCTTGCTGAACAGCACGCGGACGCCGCGCGGCGGCGCGAGCAGAACCGGGGCGGCGAGTTCGGCCCCGTCGAAGACACAGGTCATCTCCGCGCCGGTCTGCGCGGCGAGCACCGAGAGGCCGCCCAGCAGCCTCAAGCGCTGCTTCTCCAGCGGCAGTTGGGGGTAGCCGGTCTTGGTGACGTTGTAGCCGTCCACGATCAGGTGCGCCTGCGGCAGCGCGAGCAACTGGTCGAGCAGGGCCGGGTCGGTCTCCGAAAGCGCCCTGGCGGCAATGTCCTTGGGCGACATCCGGCCGGGCTCGACCGCGTCGACCCCGTCCGCGGGGCGGACCGAGGCCGGGGGCAGGGCCAGTTCACGGCGCAGCCCCCGGGCCGCGTCGAGCACCGTGTCCAGCAGCAGCCGCAGTCGCATGTCCTCGACCGAGCGGCCCTCCCGCGCGGCCCTGCGGCCCGCCTCGGCGGACGCCTCGGCCTCGCCGAGCCGCGCCTTGAGCCGACGGCTCTCGCTCTCCGCCGCGGAGAGCTGGGCAGCCGCCTCGGCGCGCACGGCATCGGTCTCCGCCCGGCTGCGGCGCAGCGCGGCCTCGCCGCGCCTGACGTCGTTGACCGCGCTGCGCAGTTTGCGCTGGAGGGAGTCGGCCTCCTTGCGGGCGGCGTCCAGTTCGGCGCGCAGCCGTTCCGTCTCGCTCCTGGTCTGGGCACGGGCCCGGGCGAGCTCCTCGCGCAACTGCTCCAGCTCGCGGCGGCTCGCCTCGTCGGCCCGTTCGGCCTCGGCGCGCTGGACCTCCTCGCCCGCGGCGGCGACCAGCTTCACCCAGCCCACCGGGCGCAGCACATAGGCGGCCGCGGCGACGTCGACGGGATCGGCGGCCGCGGGCGGCGAACCGGATTCCAGGGCACGGGCCAGCTCCGGCTGCTGCTCCCCCAGCCGTTCACCGATGCGCTGCCGGAACAGCGCGTCGCTCTCCAGCGCCGCCGCCATCGCGTTCCCGGCGAACTTGGCGCGCCGGGTCGGCGTGAAGCGGGCGTACTGTCTCAACGGGGCCGGGAGTTCGCCGACCGTCAGACCGCCGAACGCGTCCGAGACCAGCGCGACGACCCGCCGTCGCACGCCTTCGGGCAGCGGGCGGTCGAGCGCCTCGACAGCGCCGTCGGCCGCCTCGGCCGGTTCGGCGCCGCTTGCGGGCCGCTCCACCATCCGTCACCTCAAAATCGATTGTCTGTGCGCGGCTCCGTCAGGAGTCGGCACCCGGCCTGGCGACCAGTTCGATCTGGTCCACCGCGTTGCACCAACGGCAACGCACCGACTCGATGGTCTCACTGACCACCTCGCGTTCCTCGACGGTTGCCTCCCCGGCCAGGTCGAGATGGACGTACTCGACGACCTTGGAGGAACGCGTCACGTCGAAGCGCGTGAGATTTCCGCAGAGCGTGCAGCGCCAGCGGGTCCCGTCGGTCGGCTGCGGAACCGTCGTCATCGTTGCGTCCTCTTTCGTCGATCCTGATGCCGTCTGTTTCAAGGATCTCGCGGTGCGCCGTCGAACTGCGGATTGTCCTGCCGTGCAAGGGGCCGCTCTGCTCACCACCGGCCCCTCTTAACCCTACGGCCTCGCCGCGTCCGCCCGACACGGCGAGGCGGTCTGTCCCGTTCCCTCCACTTGCGTCATGCTCTGTTCATGATCGATCTGCGAGTTGCGGCCGGCAGGCTGACCAGCGGACTCCTACGGACGGTCACCTCCGGCGGCCCGCTGGTCACCCACACCCTGATCGCGGCGTGCTGCCTGATCTTCGTGCTCGGCCCGCTCTCCGGCCTCCGCCCGCCCCAGGGCACCGCCGAGGCCGTGCTCGCCGCACAGGCCGGCTACTTCGAACGCTGGGGGGTGATCCCGAACGAGCTGTGGAACGGCTCCGGGCGCGTCCTGCTCACCCCGCTCACCGCCCTCTTCGTGCACGGCAGCTGGCTGCATCTGCTCGGGAACATGCTGTTCCTGTACGTGTTCGGGGCGATGACGGAGGAGCGCATGGGCCGCGCCGAGTTCGCCCTCTTCTACGTGGTGTGCGGCTATCTCGCGCTGGCCGCCTACGCCGCCGTGCACGCCACGTCCGACCAGACACTGGTCGGCGCCTCGGGGGCCATCTCGGCGGTACTGGGGGCCTTCCTGTACCTGTTCCCCAGGGCCCGGGTCACCAGCCTGTTCCCGTTCCTCTTCTTCCTGCCGCTGCGCTTCCCCGCCTGGATCGTCCTGATCTTCTGGTTCGTCCTGCAGTGGCTGGCGGTCCGGAACTCCGGCGACGGCGGGCCCGGCGTGGCCTATCTGGCCCATGTGGTCGGCTTCGCGCTCGGCTTCCTCTACGCATGGGGGCGCTACCGGCGTGCGGATAGAGTGAAGGCCCCAGCAGCGGCCACCGAGGGAGAGAACCAGCCGTGATCAGCGCGATCGTGCTCATCAAGACCAGCGTGGACCGGATTCCCGAGATCGCCGAGGCCATCGCCGCGCTGGACAACGTCAGCGAGGTCTTCTCCGTCACCGGCACCTACGACCTGATCGCCATGGTCCGGGTGGCCCGGCACGACGACCTGGCGGACGTCATCCCCGGCCGGATCAGCAAGATCCCCGGCGTCGAGGCCACCGACACGCACGTGGCCTTCCGCACGTACTCGCAGCACGACCTGGAGGCCGCCTTCAACATCGGCCTCGACGCGTAGCGTCCGCCTCCCGCACCCCGGTGGAGGCGGCGCCGCCTCCCCCACCGGGGTCACGCACCTCTCAGCCCCGGTCCGGCACGCAGCGACCGCCTTCGGTGCGGTAGGTCCACCGGGCGCCCTGACCGACCAGCTCCCTGACCGCCCGCACGAAGCGCTCGATGTGCTCGTCGGGCGTACCGGCGCCGAAGCTCACCCGGATCGCGTTGAGCGACCTTTCGCCCGGCGCGGCCTCCGGAGCGCCGCACTCGCCGACCTCCTGCGGGTCGCCGCCCAGCAGCGTACGGACCAGCGGGTGGGCGCAGAACAGTCCGTCGCGCACCCCGATGCCGTACTCGGCGGAAAGCGCCGCGGCGAAGTGCGAGCTGTTCCAGCCCTCCACCACGAACGAGATGACACCGACCCGCGGGGCGTCGTCGCCGAACAGCGAGAGCACCGTGACCTCGGGGACCTCGGCGAGCCCGGCGCGGACGGCGGCGACGAGCCGCTGCTCCCGGGCGACCAGGTCGTCGAAGCCCGCCTCGGTGAGCGCCTTGCAGGCGGAGGCGATGGAGTACACGCCGATGACGTTGGGGGAACCGGCCTCGTGACGGGCCGAGGTGGTGTGCCACTCGACGTCCACACCGCCGTCGGCCCGGCGGGCGACCTTGCGCGAGGCGCCGCCGCCGGCGAGGTACGGCTCGGCGTCCCGGAGCCAGTCGGCCCGGCCCGCGAGCACGCCCGAGCCGAACGGCGCGTACAGCTTGTGCCCGGAGAAGGCGACCCAGTCGACGTCCAGTTCGGTGATGTCGATGGGGTGGTGCGGGGCGAGCTGCGCGGCGTCCAGCACGATCCGGGCACCGTGCGCGTGCGCGGCGGCCGCCAGCTCCCTGACCGGCCACAGTTCGCCGGTGACGTTGGAGGCGCCGGTGACGCAGACCAGCGCGGGGCCGTAGGGGTCGCGGTCGGCGAGCGCCCGCTCCAGCGTCTCGACGGCCTGGGCCGGGGTGCGCGGGGCGTTCAGGTACGTCACCCGGGCGTCGCGCCACGGCAGCAGCGAAGCGTGGTGCTCGGTCTCGTACACGAACACCTGGCAGTCGGCGGGGACCACCGCGGCCAGCAGGTTGAGCGAATCGGTGGTCGAGCGGGTGAAGACGACCTGGTCGTCGGGGCGGCAGCCGAGGAACTCCGCGACGGTCTCGCGGCTGCTCTCGAAGAGGTCCGTGGAGAGCTGCGAGAGGTACCCGGCGCCGCGGTGGACGCTGCCGTAGTACGGGGCGTACGCGGCGACGTCGTCCCAGACGCGCTGGAGGGCCGGGGCGCTGGCGGCGTAGTCGAGTGCGGCATAGGTGACTTCACCACCCGTGACCAGCGGAACCGTTACATCCTTTCCCAGAACCGACAGAGGGGCACAAAGCGACTGGTCGGCGGCAGCGGTGAGGACAGACATGGCGAACTCCCGTAGAAGGCAGGCGAAACGCATGCGCCGGCGGATACGCGGCAGCGCAGCGGAAAGAGAAAGAGGGCGCGGAAAGGGCGAGAACGCCCTAGCGCATTCGCATGCTCACAAGAGACTCCCTAGGGACCAGGACCCCGGGGGTTGGCATTCACTGATGCCGAGGGGCCCGCGCTTGCCGCAGACCTCGCTGCCTGCGGCCTGGTCTTCACCCGGGGCACCCCGCCACGGACGGAGGGTTGCCGGACAGCGGGCCGGGGCCGTAGTCGCTGTCACTCATGACCTGCCTGCATCCTGCCATACGGATGCGAACGCGCAAGGGCGCGGTCCAGGATCCGGACCGCGCCCTGCGTCACATTCCGTCGGTTCGGAGGCTGTCGGATGTCCGATCGCTGCTCACCCGACGGGTGCTCAGGTGTTGCTGGCCGCCACCCAGCGCTCCAGCGCGCGCCGTGCCGCCCCGGAGTCGATGGACTCGGCGGCCTTCTCGATCCCGGCGGCGAGCTGCTCGTTCAGCGTGCCGTCCGTCGGGTCCAGGGCCACCAGCGCCGCGGCCGAGTTGAGAAGCACGGCCTCCCGTACGGGCCCGTGCTCACCGGCCAGCACCCGGCGGGCCACATCCGCGTTGTACGAGGGGTCGCCGCCGCGCAGTGCCTGGGCCGGGACCAGTTCCAGACCGATGTCGCGCGGGTCGAACGCCTCCTCGCGCACCGCTCCGTCGCGGACCACCCAGACCCGTGAGGTCGCGGTCGTCGTCAGTTCGTCGAGCCCGTCGTCGCCGCGGAAGACGAGCGCCGAGTTGCCCCGTTCGGCGAGGACGCCGGCGACGATGGGCGCCATCCGCAGATCGGCGACGCCGACGGCCTGGGCGCGCACCCGGGCCGGGTTGGTGAGCGGGCCGAGGACGTTGAACGTGGTCTGGGCTCCCAGCTCCTTGCGGGCGCGGGCCGCGTACCGCAGCGCCGGGTGGAACTTCACGGCGAAGCAGAAGGTGATGCCCGCCTCCTCGGCGACCTCGACCACGCGCCGCGCGCCGAGGTCCAGGTTGACTCCGAGCTTCTCCAGCACGTCGGAGGAGCCGCTCGCCGACGAGGAGGCGCGGTTGCCGTGCTTGACGACCTTGGCGCCGGTGCCCGCGATGACGATCGCCGACATCGTGGAGATGTTGACCGTCTTCGCGAGGTCGCCGCCGGTGCCGACGATGTCGACCGTGCGGCCGGGGACGTCGATGGTGTTGGCGTGCTCGTACATCGCGCGCACCAGTCCGGACACCTCGTCGACCGTCTCGCCCTTGGCACGCAGGGCCACCGCGAAACCGGCGATCTGCACGTCGGTGGCCTCGCCGCTCATGATGCGGTCCATCGCCCACGCGGTGTCGTCCGCGCTCAGGTCCTCGCCGCGCAGCAGCGGGTTCAGCACGCCGGGCCAGGAACGGTCCGCCACGCTGTCGCCGCCGCCCGGGGTCACAACGTTCATGGTCCGCTCCTGGGGTCCACAGCCGATAAAGGGTTCGGCTCCCACCCTATCGAGGGCGGGGGACAGCGAAGAGCCCCGTCCATCGGATGGACGGGGCTCCTGCTGTGGCGATCAGTTCAGGCGATCAGTGGTGACCGTGGCCGCTGGTGATCTCCTTGTACTCCTCGACGGTGGGCTTGGCGATCTGGTTGTTCTCGCCGTAGAAGCCCTTGCTGAGCCGGGCGCGCAGCTTCTGCATCGCGGAGACCTTGCGCTCGACACCGTTCTCGTCGACCGTCGGGCCGATCTCGAGCGGCTCGTACTGCTCGTGCTGGGTGAGCGTGTGCAGCTGCCCGGGAGCGAGCGGCTCGTGGATCTCGACGAACTCACCGTGCGGCAGGCGCTTGATGATGCCGGACTCGCGCCCGTGCAGCACCTTCTCCTTGTCGCGGCGCTGGAGGCCGAGGCAGATCCGCCGGGTGATGATGAACGCGATGACCGGGCCCGCGAAGATGAAGATCCGGATGAACCAGGTGATGGCGTTGATCGACAGGTGGAAGTGCGTAGCCCACAGGTCGTTGCCACCGCCGATGAAGACGATGACGTAGACGGTGATCCAGGCGACGCCGAAGGCCGTCCGGGTCGGGGCGTTGCGCGGGCGGTCCAGCAGGTGGTGCTCGCGCTTGTCACCGGTGACCCAGGACTCGAGGAACGGGTAGACCGCGATGATCGCGAGGACCAGTCCGAAGAGCGCCAGCGGGATGAACACACCCAGGACGAGCGTGTGACCCCACAGGTTGATCTCCCAGCCCGGCATCACTCGGATCAGACCCTCGGCGAAGCCCATGTACCAGTCGGGCTGGGCGCCGGTGGACACCTGGTCCGGCCGGTACGGGCCGATGGACCAGACCGGGTTGATCGTGGCGATGGCCGAGATGATGGCGATGATGCCGAAGACCAGGAAGAAGAAGCCGCCAGCCTTCGCCATGTACACCGGCATGAGGGGCATGCCGACGACGTTCTTCTGGGTGCGGCCGGGGCCGGGGTACTGCGCGTGCTTGTGGTAGACGACGAGGATCAGGTGCGCCACCACGAGACCGAGCATGATGCCCGGCAGCAGCAGGATGTGGATCGAGTAGAACCGGGCGACGAAGTCGTGACCGGGGAACTCCCCGCCGAACAGGAACATCGAGATGTACGTGCCGACGATCGGCACGGACAGGATCGCGCCCTGGGTGAAGCGGATACCCGTACCGGACAGCAGGTCGTCCGGGAGCGAGTAGCCGGTGAAACCGGTGAACATGCCGAGCACGAACAGCAGGAAGCCGAACAGCCAGTTGATCTCGCGCGGCTTGCGGAAGGCGCCCGTGAAGAAGACGCGCATCATGTGCACGAACATGCCGGCCAGGAAGATCAGCGCGGCCCAGTGGTGGATCTGGCGGACCAGCAGACCACCGCGGACGTCGAAGCTGATGTCCAGCGTCGAGGCGTAGGCCTCGGACATCCTGATGCCCTGCATCGGCTCGTACGAGCCGTGGTACACGACCTCGTTCATGCTCGGGTGGAAGAACAGCGTCAGATACACACCCGTGAGGATGATGATGATGAAGCTGTAGAGCGCGACTTCCCCGAGCATGAAGGACCAGTGGTCCGGGAAGATCTTGCGCATGTTGGCCTTGGCCAGGGTGTAGATCCCCAGTCGGCCGTCCGCCCAGTCGGCAACCCGCTCACCGGCGGGCGCCTTGCGATTGCCCGGCGCCGAGGAGCCGGGGGCTTGCGTGGTCGCAGTACTCATCCGCGCTCCCAGAATGCAGGACCGACGGGCTCTTCGAAGTCACCGAGCGCTTCGAGGTTGCCCTCGCTGTTCACGCCGATGCGCAGCTGCGGAAGGGCGTGACCGGCCGGGCCGAAGATGACGCGGGCGCCGTCGGAGAGGTCGAAGGTGGACTGGTGGCAGGGGCAGAGCACGTGGTGCGTCTGCTGCTCGTAAAGGCTGATCGGGCAGCCGACGTGGGTGCAGATCTTGGAGAAGGCCACGATCCCCTCGTGCGCCCACTTGCGCTCGCGCGCGTCCTTGATGTCCTCCGGACGGATCCGGACGATCATCAGCGCCGCCTTGGCGATCTGGTTGTTGAAGTCCTCCGCCTCCTCCGACAGGCCCTCGGGCATGGCGAAGGTCAGCGAACCGACCACGACGTCCTCGGGACGCAGCGGCTGCATGGTGTTCATGTTGATGAGCTGCTTGCCCTGGGCCCACAGCGACTTGCGGAGCTTCTTCTCCGGCAGCGGGCCGAGGTCGCGCAGCAGCACCACACCGGAGAGCGGCACCAGGGCCAGCGCGCCGAACATGGTGTTGCGGATCAGCTTGCGCCGACCGAGCGCGGACTCCTTGGCGCCCTGGGCGAAGTCCGCCAGGACCTTCGCCTTGACCTCGGGAGCGGCCTCGATCGGGTGACGCTCGTCGGCGACCTCCGCGTCGGACATCAGGGTGCGCGCCCAGTGGACGGCCCCGGCACCGATCGTGAAGAGGGCCACGCCCAGGGTCAGACCCAGGGAGAAGTTGAGCACGCTCACATGGCCGAAGGGCCAGATGTACACGATCTTGTCGACCGGGAAGACGACGTACGACGCGATGAAGCCGATCGTCGCCAGCATCGACAGCGTGAAGAACAGGGCGACGGTGCGCTCGGAGCGCTTCGCGGCCCGCTCGTCGATGTCCTGGATGCGCGGCTCGTGGGCCGGCAGCCCCGGGTCGGCGAACGGGTTGTCCGCGACCTCTACCGCGGCGCGCGCGGTGTCCTGCACGGTGGGCAGGTTCTCGTCTGGAATCTCTTGGCTACTCATGACTTCTTGGCCTTAGCGGTGTGGGCCGCGACCCAAACGGCGAGTGCGATCAGGGCGCCGAGACCGAAGATCCAGGCGAACAGACCTTCGCTGACCGGACCCAGGCCACCCAGCGCGAGACCACCGGGGCTCGGGGTGTCATCGCTGTTCACGGCCTTGACGTAGGCGATGATGTCCCGCTTCTGCTGCTCGGGCATCGTCGTGTCCGGGAAGGACGGCATGTTCTGCGGGCCGGTCTGCATGGCCTCGTACAGGTGCTTCGTCGACACGCCCTCGAGGCTGGGTGCGTACTTGCCGTTCGTCAGCGCACCGCCCTGACCGGTGAGGTTGTGGCACTGGGCACAGTTGGTACGGAACAGCTCGCCACCCTTGGCGGCGTCCGCGCCGGAGGGGTCGTACTGCTGCTTGGTCGGCGTGATCGGACCGGCGCCGAGGGACGCGACGTACGCCGCGAGCTGGTCGATCTCGGCCTGGCTGTAGATGTTCTTCTTCTTCGGCACCTGGGCGCCCGGCTGCTGCGCGGGCATGCGGCCCGTGCCGACCTGGAAGTCGACGGCGGCAGAGCCCACGCCGACCAGGGGCGGCCCGTCGGTGGTGCCCTGACCGCCGGTCCCGTGGCAGCTGGCGCAACCGACGGCGTACAGCTTCTTGCCCTCGTCGATGGCGAGGGACTGGGCGGTTTCGTCGGCCTGCGCCTTACTCGCGGGCGCAAACGCGGCATACAGCCCCCCGGTAGCCGCCAGCGCGAGGAGTAGTACGACGACCGCCGCCAACGGATGGCGTCGTCGAGCGGAGAGCTTTTTCACGGATTACCCCGGTGTCAGGATCTTCTGCGTCGATGCTGGATGTGGTTCGGGTCGAGCCCGGTTACTTGATCGTGTGGTTCGGGTCGGGCCCGATCACTTGATCATGTAGATCGTGGCGAAGAGGCCGATCCACACGACGTCGACGAAGTGCCAGTAGTAGGACACGACGATGGCCGAGGTGGCCTGTTCGTGGGTGAACCTCTTGGCCGCGTACGTCCTGCCGAGGACGAGCAGGAAGGCGATGAGCCCGCCTGTCACGTGCAGGCCGTGGAAGCCGGTCGTCAGGTAGAACACCGAACCGTACGGGTCGGAGGAGAGGGAGAGCCCCGCTTCCTTGACCAGCTCGGTGTACTCGAGTACCTGGCCTCCGATGAAGATCGAACCCATCACGAAGGTGATGATGAACCAGGTGCGGAGCTTCTTCACATCGCCCCGCTCAGCGGCGAAGACGCCGAGCTGGCAGGTGAGTGAGGAAAGCACCAGGATCGTGGTGTTCGTCGCCGAGAACGGGAAGTTCAGGTGCCCGGCCATCTCCTTCCAGTGATCCGGTCCCATCACCGATCGCAGGGTGAAGTACATCGCGAAGAGGGCCGCGAAGAACATCAGCTCGGAACTCAGCCAGATGATGGTTCCGACGCTGGTGAGGTTCGGTCGATTGACCGACGGGTGCGCGTGCCCGGTTTCTACTGTCGTTGCTGTCGCCACGACCGACATTATGTCGGTCGCTTATCCCGCCCTCACTCCGGGGGGTGCCGTTCGGTGTGTCAACCGGGTGTGCCCTCCCCTAACGGTCCATGAAACCGCTGTCACGGGCGATGCTGACAGGCCGTCGGGCGGAGTACGATCCGCGCATCGGTTCATGCCCGCCAAGCCCCGCAGACACGGATGTCACGGAGGAACAATGCAGCCGACCGCCACGGTCCTGGTCTACAGCGACGACGCCAACACCCGTGAGCAGGTGAGGCTGGCAGCCGGGCGCAGGCCCGCGGCCGACGTGCCCGAGGTGGAGTACGTGGAGTGCGCCACCCTGCCCGCCGTCCTGGAGGCGCTGGACAACGGCGGGATCGACGTCTGCGTGCTGGACGGCGAGACGGCGCCCGCGGGCGGCATGGGCGTCTGCCGGCAGATCAAGGACGAGGTCTTCCACTGCCCGCCCGTCCTGCTGCTGATCGGGCGCCCGCAGGACGCCTGGCTGGCCACCTGGAGCCGTGCGGACGCCGCGGTGACCCTTCCGGTCGAACCGGTCGAGTTCGCGGACGCACTGGCCGCCCTGCTGCGCAGCAGGCGCTGCGTGGACGCCTGAGGCCCGTCGCACCACCCGTCCTCTCAGAAGGGCAGCGCACTCCCCGGGTCGTCAGACCTGGGGGCGCAGGCGTGCCGCCTGGACCGTGTCCGCGCGTTCCGGCTCGGCGTCATTGCGCAGTGCGCTGCCCTTCTGCCATTTGTCCCAGGACAGGTTCCAGTCGCCGTAGCCATTGTCGAACGGGGTCATCGTCTCGCCCTGGCTGCCGACGACCGTGACGAGGTCGCCCTCGCGCACGGTGTTGAAGAACCACTCGGCCAGGCTGGTGGTCATGCCCGTGCAGCCGTGGCTGACGTTCGCGTACCCCTGCGAGCCGGTGGACCAGGGGGCCGCGTGGACATACTCGCCGCTCCAGGTGACGCGTGTCGCGTAGTAGACCTGCAGGTCATACGAGTCGTCGGAGCCCGCCGCGATGCCGATCGTCTCGCCGCGCATGCGTACGGAGTACTCCTTGGACAGCACCACCTTGACCCCGTTCCGGGTGGCGAAGCCGGGTTTGCCGGTGGTGACCGGAATGGTGTTGATCACTTTCCCGTCGCGCTTGACGGTCATCGTGTGCGCGGCGGCGTCGGTGACGGCCTCGACGCGATCGCCGGTGGTGAGCTTCAGCGCCTTCGTGGGCGCCCCGTACAGGCTGTCGGTGACCTTGATGCCCGCAAGGCCGCTGCTGACGTCGATCCTGGCCCTGGCGGGCCAGTACTCCTTCGGACGGTAGTGCAGGGTCTTGTCGTCGACCCAGTACCAGGATCCGGTGACGGCGGGCGTGGAACGGACGCTCAGGGCGCGCTCCACGACGGCCCTGGCGGCCTTGTCCTTGATGGGGGCGCTCAGTTCCGCGGTGATGGGCTGCCCCACGCCGTAGGTGCCCGCCTTGGGGCCGAAGGCGACCTTCAGCGTCTTCTTCCTGGTGGCGCCGGTCTCGAAGGAGAGCGTGCGGCTGCCGGGGGCGCCGTCGCCGTCCTCCACGCTGACCCGCACGGTGTACCGGTGGCCGGCGGCGAGCGGGGATGTGGAGCGCCAGCGCTTCCCGTCGGCGTCGAGTTCGCCCGCCAGGCGGCGTCCGGTGGCGTCCGCGGCCGTCACGTCCGTGATCCGGCCGTCGTCGTCCTTGACACCGACCTCGATCGGACGGTCGGAGTCCGCCTTCTTGTCGCCCTCCGGCAGGTTGGAGGTGATCTCGTCCCCCGCGTCGTAGGGCTTCGCCGCGAGCGGGTGGTCGTCCGAGGCTCCGCATGCGGTCGCGGCCGCTACCAGGGTCGCGACCAGCAGCGTGCCGCTCACTAGGGGGCGGATGCGCAGCGTGTGGTCCATGAACACACGTTATGGATATTTCATCCCTTTTGGCGCGTCTTGTGCGTGCAAACGGGGGCCCGTACCTCCTTTGGTGGAGAGGTACGGGCCCCCGTCCGGTGGAGCCGATGGATCGGTGACCTCAGGTCACTGGGTGCGGTTCTCGCCGTGGTAGTACTCGAAGACCCAGCCGAGCAGGCCGATGAGGATCATCGGGGCCGAGAAGTACATCAGCCACCAGCCGAAGATGACGCCCATGAAGGCGAGGGTGCCACCGATGGCCAGGGAGAGCGGCTGCCAGCTGTGCGGGGAGAAGAACCCCAGCTCGCCGGCCTCGTCGGCGATGTCCGCCTCCTTGTTGTCCTGCGCCATGGCGTCGACCCGCTTGGCCGTGAAGGCCAGGTAGAAGCCGATCATGACGGCCAGGCCGAAGGCCAGGAGGAGCGTGGTGGTGCCGACCGGCTCCTTCGCCCACACGCCGTAGGTGACGGCCATGGCGAGGATGAAGACGCTCAGCCAGAGGAACATCTTGCCCTGGATCTTCACTTGCCCGCCTCCTTGCCGCCGGCGAGGGCCTTCTCACCCTCGGGGGCGAACTCCAGCTGCTCCAGGGCCGCGATCTCCGGGTGGTGCAGGTCGAACGCCGGGGATTCGGAACGGATCCGCGGCAGCGTGAGGAAGTTGTGCCGCGGCGGCGGGCAGGAGGTCGCCCACTCCAGGGAACGGCCGTAACCCCACGGGTCGTCGACCTCGATCTTCTTGCCGTACTTGGCGGTCTTCCACACGTTGTAGAAGAACGGCAGCATCGACAGGCCGAGCAGGAACGAGGCGATCGTCGAGACCGTGTTCAGCGCGGTGAAGCCGTCGGCGGCGAGGTAGTCCGCGTAACGACGCGGCATGCCCTCGGCACCGAGCCAGTGCTGCACCAGGAACGTGCCGTGGAAGCCCACGAACAGCGTCCAGAACGTGATCTTGCCGAGCCGCTCGTCCAGCATCTTGCCGGTGAACTTCGGCCACCAGAAGTGGAATCCGGCGAACATCGCGAAGACCACGGTGCCGAAGATGACGTAGTGGAAGTGCGCGACGACGAAGTACGAGTCCGTGACGTGGAAGTCCAGCGGGGGCGACGCCAGGATCACACCGGTCAGACCACCGAAGGTGAAGGTGATCAGGAATCCGATGGCCCAGAGCATCGGGGTCTCGAAGGACAATGACCCCTTCCACATCGTGCCGATCCAGTTGAAGAACTTCACCCCGGTGGGTACCGCGATGAGGAACGTCATGAAGGAGAAGAACGGGAGCAGCACACCGCCGGTGGCGTACATGTGATGCGCCCACACCGTCACGGAAAGACCCGCGATGGCGATCGTGGCACTGATCAGACCGATGTAACCGAACATCGGCTTCCGGCTGAACACCGGAATGATCTCGGAAATGATTCCGAAGAATGGCAGGGCGATGATGTACACCTCTGGATGGCCGAAGAACCAGAAGAGGTGCTGCCAGAGCAATGCCCCGCCATTGGCCGCATCGAAGATATGCGCACCGAATTTACGGTCGACCTCCAGCGCGAAGAGCGCGGCGGCGAGAACCGGGAAGGCCAGCAGGACCAGCACACCGGTGAGCAGGACGTTCCAGGTGAAGATCGGCATGCGGAACATCGTCATGCCGGGTGCGCGCATGCAGATGATCGTGGTGATGAAGTTGACCGAACCGAGGATCGTACCGAACCCGGAGAAGGCCAGACCCATGATCCACATGTCGGCGCCGACACCCGGCGAACGGACCGCGTCCGACAGCGGGGAGTAGGCGAACCAGCCGAAGTCCGCCGCCCCCTGCGGGGTGAGGAAGCCGGCCACCGCGACCAGCGAGCCGAAGAGGTAGAGCCAGTAGGCGAACATGTTCAGCCGCGGGAACGCCACGTCGGGGGCGCCGATCTGCAGCGGCATGATCCAGTTCGCGAAACCGGAGAACAGCGGCGTCGCGAACATCAGCAGCATGATCGTGCCGTGCATCGTGAACGCCTGGTTGAACTGCTCGTTCGACATGATCTGCGTGCCGGGACGGGCCAGCTCGGCGCGCATGAAGAGCGCCATCAGGCCGCCGATGCAGAAGAACGCGAACGACGTGACCAGGTAGAGCGTGCCGATCGTCTTGTGGTCGGTGGTGGTCAGCCACTTGACGACGATGTTCCCCGGCTGCTTGCGCCGGACCGGCAGCTCGTCCTCGTACGAGTCGTCTGCTGCCGCGGCACCCTGAGGTTCGTTGAGGATGCTCACAGTTTGTTCGTCTCCGCATTCCTGGCCGGGTCAGTCTGCTTGATGCCGGCCGGCACGTAGCCCGTCTGGCCCTTCTTCGCCAGCTCCTTGAGGTGCGCCTGGTAGCGCTCCGGGGAGACGACCTTGACGTTGAAGAGCATCCGGGAGTGGTCGGCGCCGCAGAGCTCGGCGCACTTGCCCATGAAGGTGCCCTCCTGGTTGGGGGTCACCTCGAAGGCGTTGGTGTGGCCCGGGATGACGTCCTGCTTCATGAGGAACGGCACCACCCAGAAGGAGTGGATGACGTCGCGCGAGGTCAGGACGAAGCGAACGCGCTCACCCTTCGGCAGCCACAGGGTCGGCCCCGGGTTGCCGTTCTGGGGGTTCCGCGTGCCCGGGATGCCGTAGTCGTAGACACCCTCCGCACCCTTGGGGAAATCCTTCCGGAACCTGTCCGGAATGGCGTCGAGCTGTGCGGGGATCTTGCTGCCCGTGGCGGTCGAGCCGTCCACGTTCTCGATGTAGTTGAATCCCCAGCTCCACTGGTACCCGACCACGTTGATGGTGTGGGTCGGGTTCTTGAGTTCGAGGAGCTTCGACTGATCGCGCGCGGTGAAGTAGAAGAACACCGAGACGATGATCAGGGGGACCACGGTGTACAACGCCTCGATGGGCATGTTGTACCTGGTCTGCGTAGGAACCTCGACCTTGGTGCGGCTGCGCCGGTGGAAGATGATGGACCACAGGATCAGGCCCCAGACGAGGACACCCGTGGCGAGCGCTGCCGCCCACGAGCCCTGCCAGAGGGAGAGGATCCGCGGTGCTTCTTCCGTGACCGGCGTAGGCATTCCGAGGCGGGGGAAGTCCTTGTATGTGCAACCGGTGGCGGTTGCCAGGATCAGGCCCGCAGTCAGCACCTGCGGCAGCTTCCGCCGCATCGGGCGCCGCGACGAGCGGTCGGAGCCGTTGGGACTCACGTAGCGCCTTCCCGAGAGTCTCGCCCACGCGGTCGGCGCGGCCGGTCCTTCTGGTCGGTCGCCGCCCTGACGCGGGCAGGGGTTTGGATGTTTATGCGGACCAAACCCTACTGGACGCCATTTGGGGTCGCGCGGGGAGGGTGCCCAACGCGCCGCCCGACTCCCCGAAGGGGTGGAATACGGGCTCATGACCGCTATCTGACGCCCCTTTTCCTGGTGCCGCGGCCGGGTCCCGCGCGGGACCCGGCCCCCGACGGGGCGGGGCGCGCCGCGGCGTGCGGGGGCGCGACACGGAGGAGAGCCGGGGCACGGGACCCGGGCCGCGCCGGGCCGGGACGAGGCGGGCCGGTGCCGCGGCCGGAGAGGTTCGCCGGGAAGCTCACGGCGTCCGGTGCGGTGCGTCGCAGGGCGGAGGATCGCCCTCGTACGGGACGTACCCGGGTGAGGCGACAACGCGGCGAGGTGCCGGGCGTCGCGAGCCGGTGAACCTTTCCGGCCACAGCACTAGTGCCGTGACCGGCACTAGCCTGGCCGCGTGCCCTACTTCGATGCCGCTTCCTCCGCTCCCCTGCACCCCGTCGCCCGCCAGGCGCTGCTCGCCGCGCTGGACGAGGGGTGGGCCGACCCGGCCCGGCTCTACCGCGAGGGGCGGCGCGCCCGGCTGCTGCTGGACGCAGCCCGGGAGGCCGCCGCCGAGGCCGTCGGCTGCCGTCCGGACGAGCTGACTTTCACTCCTTCGGGGACGCTGGCCGTGCATTCCGGAATCTCCGGCGCCCTCGCGGGCCGTCGGCGCGTCGGTCGTCATCTGGTCGTCTCCGCGGTCGAACACTCCTCCGTACTTCATGCGGCGTCCACCCATACGGCGGGGGGCGGGGAGGTCACCGAGGTCGCGGTGGACCGGTCGGGGGCGGTGAGTGCGCCGGAGTTCGCGCGGGCACTGCGTACGGACACCGCGCTGGCCTGTCTGCAGTCCGCCAATCACGAGGTCGGCACCGAGCAGCCGGTCGCCCGGGTCGCGGAGGCCTGCCGGGCCGCGGGGGTGCCGCTGCTGGTGGACGCGGCGCAGTCGCTGGGCTGGGGTCCGGTACCGGAGGGCTGGTCGCTGCTGACGGCCTCCGCACACAAGTGGGGCGGGCCCTCGGGGGTCGGGCTGCTGGCGGTGCGCAAGGGGACGCGGTTCGCGGTCCGGGGACCGGCCGACGAGCGGGAGTCGGGGCGGTCGGCCGGGTTCGAGAACCTTCCGGCGGTGGTGGCGGCGGCGGCTTCGCTGCGGGCCGTGCGAGCCGAGGCCGCGGCGGAGGCGGCACGGCTGCGGGCCCTGGTGGGCCGGATCCGGGCCGGGGTTCCGGAGCTGGTGCCCGACGTGGAGGTGGTCGGCGATCCGGTGCGGCGGCTGCCGCACCTGGTGACCTTCTCCTGTCTCTATGTCGACGGGGAGACCCTGCTGCACGAACTGGACCGGGCCGGGTTCTCCGTGTCCTCCGGCTCGTCCTGCACCAGCAGCACACTGACCCCGAGCCATGTCCTGAAAGCGATGGGGGTGCTGTCGGAGGGGAACGTACGGGTGTCGCTGCCGCGGGGCACCACGGACGAGGACGTGGACCGCTTCCTGGACGTGCTCCCGCGAACGGTCGCGGAGGTGCGGGAGAGGTTGGGCGCGCCCGTGCCGGATCCCGGGGAGGCCGCCGGGGGCGACTGCCTGGTGGTGGACGCCCGGGGGAAGCGCTGCCCGGTGCCGGTGATCGAGCTGGCGAAGGTGATCGGGCAGGTGCCGCGGGGCGGGACGGTGACGGTCCTCTCCGACGACGAGGCGGCGCGCCTGGACATCCCGGCGTGGTGCGCGATGCGCGAGCAGGAGTACGTGGGAGAGGAGCCGGCGGACCGCGGCTCGGCCTATACGGTCCGCCGGCTGACCTGAGATTCCGCCGGGCGGGTCAGCCCAGGTGCGCGCGGACCTCGGCGGCGGCCTCGTCGCCGTACGCCTTGGTGAAGCGCTCCATGAAGTGGGCGCGGCGCAGGGTGTACTCCTGGGTGCCGACGGTCTCGATGACCAGGGTGGCGAGCATGCAGCCGACCTGGGCGGCGCGCTCCAGGCCGACACCCCAGGCGAGGCCGGAGAGGAATCCGGCCCGGAAGGCATCGCCGACGCCGGTCGGGTCGGCCTTGCTCTCCTCGTCCGGGCAGCCGACCTCGATCGGCTCGTGGCCGGCGCGCTCGATGCGGACGCCGCGGGCACCGAGGGTGGTGACCCGGTGGCCGACCCGGGAGAGGATCTCCTCGTCGCTCCAGCCGGTCTTGGTCTCGATGAGGCCCTTCTCGTACTCGTTGGAGAAGAGGTACGTGGCGCCGTCGAGGAGGATGCGGATCTCCTCGCCGTCCATCCGGGCGATCTGCTGCGAGAAGTCGGCGGCGAACGGGATGCCCCGGGAGCGGCACTCCTCGGTGTGGCGGAGCATGCCCTCGGGGTCGTCGGCGCCGATCGAGACGAGGTCGAGGCCGCCGACCCGGTCGGCGACGGACTTCAGCTCGATGAGCCGGGCCTCGCTCATGGCACCCGTGTAGAAGGAGCCGATCTGGTTGTGGTCCTCGTCCGTCGTGCAGACGAACCGGGCGGTGTGCAGGACCTCGGAGATCCGGACCGAGCCGGTGTCGACGCCGTGGCGGTCGAGCCAGGCGCGGTAGTCGTCGAAGTCGGCCCCGGCGGCACCGACCAGGATCGGGTTCGTGCCGAGCAGCCCCATGCCGAAGCAGATGTTGGCGGCGACACCGCCCCGGCGCACGTCGAGGTTGTCGACCAGGAAGGAGAGGGAGACCGTGTGCAGCTGGTCCGCGACCAGCTGGTCCGCGAATCGGCCGGGGAACGTCATGAGGTGGTCGGTGGCGATGGAGCCGGTGACTGCGATGCGCACGGGAAGAGTGCTCCTGCGGAGATCGGGGGGAACGGGATGGACGTGTTCCCGGGGGGCGGCGTGACAGTTCACGCTACCGTTCCCGGTGCGCACCCTGAAGGGGGGAAAACTACCCGATAGTAGGGCTTTCTTCTCCGCGCGGGCGATGCCTACGGTGCCCTCATGTCGAATCACATCGCCCCGCACGAGTCCGAGATCAGCCTGTCCGAGCTGCGCGGTGACTGCGCGCGGATGGCGCCGCACTGGGTGGCCCGCGCGAAGCCCGCCCCCGACCGCGTGGCCCCGGAGCGGATCCACGGCGTGACCGTGCCGGCGGCGTCCGCCCGGCTGGTCGACGGCATGTCCGAGTACGGCGACTGAGCGCCGGGCCCGCGCCTCGGCCGGGGAACCGTGCCCTGGCCCCCGCGCCCTTCGGCCCGGCGCCGGCTGCCGGCCGCGCGGACACGGCCGCCGGGCGCGCGATTCCCCCGGCTGGAGTACGGCGGCCCCGCTCCGGGGAACCGTGCGGCCCTGTGCCCCGTCCCATCGTCGTCCCGACCCCAGGGACGGACGGCAGGCCGGCCGACGGCCTGTGACGACGGCAGCGCAGGCGAAGGAGCGGATCCGGTTGAGCACCGAGCGACCCGACAACGACGTGACCGGCCCCCGGGACGAGGGGAGCGGCGCCCGGCGAGGTTCACCGCGCGAGGATGCTCCGGACGGGGCGCCCGGGAGTGCTCCGGACGCGGCGGCGTCCGCCCGGCCACGGCTCCCGAAGCGTTCCGTGGTCGTGGCCTCGGTGGCGGCGGTCCTGCTGGCCGGGGGCGGTGGCGCGTACTGGGCGGCGACCGCCGCGAACGGCGACGGCGGGAGCGGCGGCGGTGCTGCGGCCGGTGGCGGGGGCTCCGCCCCTCCCCCGCTGGCCCTGGACGAGCGTGCGGACGTTCCGCCGGCTGCGCCGGACGGGCCCCCGCAGGGCATCGCGGTCGGTGAGCCCGATCCGCACGGGGGCAAGGTCGTCCACCGCGTGTCCGGGACGCTGCCGCAGGGGCCGGGCCGCGCCGAGGTGCGCCGTGCGGTGGGCACGGTCACGGCGTCGGAGGTGACCCGGCTGGCGAAGGCGCTGGGCCTGGCGGGCACGCCCCGGGCGGAGGGCACGTCCTGGACGGTGGGCTCGGACAAGGACGGTTCGGGGCCGCTCCTGAGGGTGGACAGGCAGGCCCCGGGCACCTGGACCTTCGCTCGGTACGGCTCCGGGGGCACGGACGACTGCCGCCGGGGTGCGTCGGTCTGTTCGAGCGGGAGCACGGCTCCGGACGGCAGCGGCTCACCGGTGAGCGAGAGCGCCGCCAGGGCCGCCGCGACACCGGTCCTGAAGGCGGCGGGGCTGGACGACGCCGCCCTCGACTCCCGCCAGGTGATGGGCTCCGCACGGGTGGTGAACGCCGATCCGGTGGTGGACGGGCTGCCCACGTACGGCTGGTCGACCGGTGTCCAGGTGGGGCCGGACGGCGACGTGGTCGGCGGCAGCGGGCGCCTGAAGGGTCTGGAGAAGGGCGACAGCTATCCGGTGATCAGCGCGGGCGAGGCGCTGAAGCAGCTGAACGGTTCGTCGTCGCGGACGGGCCGGGGCTCCGGGATCGAAGGGTGCGCCGAACCCGTACCGCTGGAGGGTGACCTGAAATCGCCGGGTGTCCGTTGCGGGACGCGGACCGGGGCGGAGCCGCCGACGACGACGGTCACGATCGACAAGGCGGTGTTCGGCCTGTCGATGCAGCACGTGGCGGGCGAGCCGGCCCTCGTGCCGTCCTGGCTCTTCTCGGTACGGTCCGCCGCGGGCGGCGCGGGCACGACGCTGGCGCGGGTCGCCGTGGACCCCGCGTATCTGGCGAAGGCGAAGGACGCCCCGGCGGCGCCGCCGGGCGAGACGGGCGGCACGTCCGGCGGCTCCCGGCAGATCCAGTCGTACAGCGCCGACGGCCGGAACCTGTCGGTGACGTTCTGGGGCGGGGTGTGCGGCACGTACGCGGCGAGCGCGGCCGAGGACGGGAAGGCGGTGCGGGTGACGGTGACGGAGTCGAAGCAGGAGGGGAAGAAGGTCTGCGTGACGATGGCCCAGGAGCTGACCCGGACGGTGACGCTGGACGCACCGCTCGGTGACCGGGCGGTGATCGACGCGGCCTCGGGCGCCCGCGTACCGGGCGCCTGACGGCCTGGTACGCACACGGCCGTGAACACGGCAGGCTCGTACGCGCGGCCTGTACGCACGGCGAAGGCGGCGGCCCCGGAATCCGGGGCCGCCGCCTTCCGTGTGGTTTCCCCGCCCCCGCCTTCAGGAACCGGCGTCTTCGGGGCTCAACCGCCTTCGCGGCCAGGTGCCTCGGGGCTCAGTTGAAGGAGTCGCCGCAGGCGCAGGAGCCCGTGGCGTTCGGGTTGTCGATCGTGAAGCCCTGCTTCTCGATGGTGTCGACGAAGTCGATGGAGGCGCCGCCCAGGTACGGAGCGCTCATCCGGTCGGTGACGACCTTGACGCCGTCGAAGTCCTTCACGACATCGCCGTCGAGCGAGCGCTCGTCGAAGAAGAGCTGGTAGCGCAGGCCCGAGCAACCGCCGGGCTGGACGGCGACGCGCAGCGCCAGGTCGTCGCGGCCTTCCTGCTCCAGCAGGCTCTTGACCTTCGCGGCGGCGGCGTCGGACAGGAGGATGCCGTCGCTCACGGTGGTGGTCTCGTCCGATACGGACATCTGCTTCTCTCCCGGGGTTGTACGGAGACTGCTTGCCGACGTTGCAACCGTCGGGACCGCGGATTCATTCCGGGCCGAGCGCTTGCCTGTTCCCCTCATGCTCGCACACGGGCCCCTTCAGGGGATGCGTCACATCGACGCTATGGACATCGTCAAAGTGACATAAACCGGTTATGATAGATAACGTCATTTCGACGAAAAGGCTCCTCCGCAGAGAAGAAAGGGTGCGTGACGTGACCACGGCCCACCCCGTCCAGGATCTCGACGTCCAGCCGACGCCCCTCGCGCTGCTCCTCCTCGGCCGCGAGGCCGACCCGAGGAGCGAGCGCGGTGTCGAGTGTCCCGGCGACCTGCCCGCCCCGTCCGACCCGGACCTCGTGGAGCGCGCCCGCGCCGCCAAGGAGAAGCTCGGGGACAAGGTGTTCGTCCTCGGCCACCACTACCAGCGCGACGAGGTCATCCAGTTCGCCGACGTCACCGGCGACTCGTTCAAGCTCGCCCGGGACGCCGCGGCGCGTCCGGAGGCGGAGTACATCGTCTTCTGCGGTGTGCACTTCATGGCCGAGTCCGCGGACATCCTGACCACGGACGACCAGCAGGTCGTGCTGCCGGACCTGGCCGCGGGCTGTTCGATGGCCGACATGGCCACCGCCGAGCAGGTCGCCGAGTGCTGGGACGTGCTGACCGAGGCCGGGATCGCGGACCAGGTCGTACCGGTCTCGTACATGAACTCCTCCGCCGACATCAAGGCGTTCACCGGGCGGCACGGCGGCACGATCTGCACCTCGTCCAATGCCGAGCGGGCCCTGGAATGGGCCTTCGAGCAGCGGGAGTCCGGGGCCGCCAAGGTGCTCTTCCTGCCCGACCAGCACCTGGGCCGGAACACCGCGGTCCGGGACATGGGGATGTCCCTCGACGACTGCGTCGTCTACAACCCGCACAAGCCGAACGGCGGCCTGACCGTCGAGGAGCTGCGGAACGCGAAGATGATCCTGTGGCGCGGGCACTGCTCGGTGCACGGCCGCTTCTCGCTCGACTCCGTCGACGACGTGCGCGAGCGCATACCGGGCGTCAACGTGCTGGTCCACCCGGAGTGCAGGCACGAGGTCGTGGCGGCGGCGGACTACGTCGGCTCCACGGAGTACATCATCAAGGCCCTGGAGGCGGCCCCGGCCGGCTCGAAGTGGGCGATCGGCACGGAACTGAACCTGGTGCGCCGCCTGGCGAACCGGTTCGCCCCCGAGGGCAAGGAGATCGTCTTCCTCGACAAGACGGTCTGCTTCTGCTCGACGATGAACCGCATCGACCTGCCGCACCTGGTGTGGGCCCTGGAGTCGCTGGCCGACGGCAAGCTCGTCAACCGGATCCAGGTCGACCCGGAGACGGAGAAGTACGCGAAGCTGGCGCTGGAGCGGATGCTGGCGCTGCCGTAACCGCGCGTCGGGCCCCTGTCCCGGCCCATCGGCGCCCGTAGCCCCGGCCCCGTCCGGTCGCGGCTGCGGGCGCCGCGGCTTCTGAGCGGCCGGGCCACGCCCACAACGGCCCGCTCCGGCCGCTCGGCCCCGACACCACTGCCGCAGGGGCGGCGCCCGGCCGCACCGTACCGGGCGCCCTTCGCCTTCCGCAGGTCGCCCGGAACGGCTCCGTCGCAGCGGCGAGAGGCCAGGAGACCGCGGACGCAACGGAACGGCCCGTCCCACGGGTGAACGTGGAACGGGCCGTTCCTGTGGTCGGCGGGCCGGTCGACCGGCCCGCCGTCTTGTCGGCTACACGCCCGACGGCTCCGCCGTGCGCGCCTCCTCGGACGGGACCGGGGTGCCTGCCTTCCCGGCGCGCCTGTCCGCCTTCTTCTTCGCGCGGCGCTCCTTGCGGAGTTCGACCATCGCGTAGAGCGTCGGCACCAGGAGCAGCGTCAGCAGCGTCGAGGTGACCAGACCGCCGATCACCACCACCGCGAGCGGCTGCGAGATGAAGCCGCCCTCGCCGGTGACGCCGAGCGCCATCGGGAGCAGGGCGAAGATCGTCGCGAGTGCCGTCATCAGGATCGGGCGGAGGCGGTGGCGACCGCCCTCGACGATCGCCTCGACAATGCCCAGGCCCTGGGCGCGGTACTGGTTGATCAGGTCGATCAGGACGATCGCGTTGGTGACCACGATGCCGATGAGCATCAGCATGCCGATCATCGCCGGGACGCCCATCGGGGTGCCGGTGAGGACGAGCAGGCCGAGCGCGCCGGTGGCCGCGAACGGGATGGAGACCAGGAGGATCAGCGGCTGGACGAGGGACCGGAAGGTCGCCACGAGCAGCATGAACACGATCGCGATCGCGGCCAGCATGGCGAGGCCGAGCTTCAGGAACGCGTCGCTCTGGTCCTCGGAGAGACCGCCGATGGTGGCCGTGGCGCCGTCCGGGAGCTTCAGGGCGTTGATCTTGCTCTGGAGCTCGGTGCCGATCGCGCCGGTGTTGTCACCGACCGGGCGGGCCGTGATGGTCGCCGCGCGCTGGCCGTCGATACGGGTCTTCGAGACCGGTCCGGGGACCAGTTCGACGTCCGCGATCCGGCCGAGCGTGACCGGGCCGAGGGGGAGCTTCTTCAGCTCGGCCATCGTGGTGGCCGGGTGGGCGGAGGTGACGACGACGTCGCGCTCGGTGTCGCCCATGATGGCCTTGCCGGCCGGTGTGCCGCTCACCGCTCCGGCGACGACCGCGCCCAGCGTGGTCTGGTCGAAGCCGGCGTCCGCCGCCTCGGCGTTGGCCTTGACGGAGATCCTGGGGACGCTCTGGGCGAGGTCGCTCTGGACGTCGGTGACGTCCTTCAGCTCGGCGACCTCGGCCCGTACCTGCTCGGCCGCCTTCTTCAGGACGTCCGCGTCGGCGGCCTTGACCACCACGGCGAGATCCTGGCTGCCGAAGCCGTTGCCCGCCGACATGGTGGTGTCGCCGATGCCGTCGAGCTTGCCGAACTCGGTCTCCAGGCGCTTGCGTACGGCCTCGGCGTCGTCCGCGTCCTTCAGGGTGATCTGGTAGGACGCCTGGTTGGCGCCCGTGCCGCCGCCGAAGGCCGCCATGAAGCCGGAGGAACCGACGGTGACCTGGTAGTCCTTGACGCCCTTCTCGTCCTGGAGGACCTTCTCGACCTTCCTGGCCGCCGCGTCCGTGGCCGCCAGGCTGGTGCCGGGGGCCAGCTTCTGCGTGACGGACAGGACCTCCTGCTCGCCCGGGTCGAAGAAGTTGGTCTTGAGCAGCGGCGCCATGCCGAAGGTGCCGAACAGCACCGCGAACGCGATGACGATGCTGGTGATCCGGCGCCGGGTGGCGAACCGCAGGACCGGGACGTACAGCCGCTGGAGCCGGCTGCGGGCTTCCTGCTCCTCGGCCTGGCGGCGCGCCTCGTCCGGGTCCTGGGAGGTGCCCTTGGGGGCGCGCAGGAACCAGTACGAGAGGACGGGGACGACGGTAAGCGAGACCAGCAGGGACGCCAGCAGGGCCGCGGTGACGGTCAGCGAGAACGAGCCGAAGAGTTCGCCGACCATGCCGCCGACGAGACCGATCGGCAGGAACACGGCGACCGTGGTGAGGGTCGAGGAGGTGACCGCGCCCGCCACTTCCTTGACCGCGGTGATGATCGCCGTCCGGCGTTCCTCGCCGTAGCCGAGGTGGCGCTTGATGTTCTCCAGCACCACGATCGAGTCGTCGACGACGCGGCCGATCGCGATGGTCAGCGCGCCGAGGGTGAGCATGTTGAGCGACAGGTCGCGGGTCCAGAGCACGAGCAGCGCGAGGACCACGGACAGCGGGATGGAGACCGCCGTAACCAGCGTGGAGCGCAGCGAGGCGAGGAAGAACAGGATCACCACGACAGCGAAGACCAGGCCGAGCGCGCCCTCGGTGGTGAGGCCGGATATGGCCTTGGAGACGGCGGGGCCCTGGTCGGAGACGATGGTCAGCTCGGCACCGGAACCGAGATCCCCCCGCAGGTCGGGAAGCTTGTCCTTGACCGCGTCCGAGATGGCGACGGCGCTGCCGTCCTTGTCCATCGTGGCCATCACGGCGAGGCTCGGCTTGCCGTTGGTGCGGGTGAGGGAGACCGCGGTGGCCGGCTCCTGCTTCACGGTGGCGACGTCACCGACCCGGACGGCCTTGCCGGACTTGCCCGTGGCCGGGTCCATCGCGGTGACCCGCAGGTCCTCGATCTGCTTCAGCGACGTGAACTGCCCGCCCACCTGGACGGTGCGGCTCTTGCCCGACTCGGAGAAGGAACCGGCCGGGATCGTCGCCCCGCCCGCCTTGAGCGCCTGGGAGAGCGTCATGGCGTTCAGACCGGACGCCGCGAGCTTCTGGTCGTCGGGGGTGATGGAGACCTGGAGGTCCCGCACACCGCTCACGGAGACCTGGCCGACGCCCTCGATGTCCTCCAGCGCGGGAACGACCGTGCGGTCGAGCTGGTCGGCGAGCGCCTGCTGGTCCTTGTCGGAGGTGACGGCGAGGACGACGGTCGGCATGTCGTCCGTCGAACCGGCCACGACCTGCGGGTCCACGGTGTCGGGCAGCTGGGCCCGGGCTCGGTTCACCGCCTGCTGGATGTCGGCGACGAGTTGCTTGGTGCCCTCGCTGCCGAAGTCGAAGGACGCCATGACGACGGCGTTGCCCTCGCTCGCGGTCGAGGTGATGCCGGTGACGCCGTCGACCGCCTTGATGGAGTTCTCCAGCGGCTCGACGACCTGCTTCTCGACCACGTCGGGCGACGCGCCCTGGTAGGGGGCGAGCACCGACACCATCGGAAGGTCGATGGTGGGCAGCAGCTGCTGCTTGAGCTGCGGTATCGCGATCGCGCCGAAGACGAGGGCGACGATCGATATCAGTCCGATCAGGGCCCGTTGCGCGAGGCTGAATCTGGACAGCCAGGACATGGGTGGTGGTCTCTCTTCTGTGGCTTGCGCGGCAGGTGGGCGGCGGGTGGCGGAAGGACGGACCCGGCCCACGTACACGATCCCTCATGGCCGGACCCGGAGCCTCGGCCCCTGGGTCGCTTTCTTATGCTCCGCATACCGCAGCTGGAGTACGTCCTTTCTCCACCCCTCGCTGCACCTCGGGCGGGCTACCGCTCCACCCCTGGGAGCACCCGCCCCCGCGACCGCCCGCTCCACCCGGGCCGCGTCCTCATTCCGCGCGGGGCCGCACCAGTCCCGATTCGTACGCGATGACCACCAGCTGCGCCCGGTCCCGTGCGCCGAGCTTCGCCATCGCCCGGTTCACATGGGTCTTGACGGTGAGTGGGCTGACGGCGAGCCGTTCGGCGATCTCGTCGTTGGAATGCCCGCCCGCGACGAGGACGAGGACCTCGCGTTCCCGGCCGGTGAGCGCGGAGAGCCGCTCGGAGTACCGGGTGGCGCCCGCCCCCTCGCCGCGGCCCGAACCGCCGCCCTGCGCGAGGAAGGTGGCGATCAGGCCCTTGGTCGCGGCCGGTGAGAGGAGAGCCTCGCCCGCGGCCGCGATACGGATGGCGGCGAGGAGTTCGTCCGGCTCCGCGCCCTTCCCGAGGAAACCGGACGCCCCGGCCCGCAGCGACTGCACCACGTACTCGTCCACCTCGAAGGTGGTGAGCATGACGACCCGCACGCCCGTGAGTTCCGGGTCGGCGCTGATCATGCGGGTCGCGGCGAGGCCGTCCGTGCCGGGCATCCGAATGTCCATCAGCACCACGTCGGCGCGGGTCGAGCGGGCGAGTTCCACGGCCTGGGCCCCGTCCGCCGCCTCCCCGACCACCTCCATGTCGGTCTCCGAGTCGACCAGCACCCGGAACGCGCTGCGCAGCAGTGCCTGGTCGTCCGCGAGCAGCACCCTGATGGGCGGTGTCATGCGTTCTCGTCCTCCCCCGTCCGGCCGGTCCGGCCCGCGGCGCCCGCCGCACCCGCCGTGCCCGGTGCGCCCCGTTCGTCCGGCTCCGCCGTACGCGCCTCGACGGGCAGGATCGCATGGACGCGGAATCCGCCGCCGTAGCGGGGCCCGGCGGTGAGGGTGCCGCCGAGCGCGGTGACGCGTTCCCGCATGCCGAGCAGGCCATGGCCGCCGCCACCGCCCCCACGCGAGTCGGGTCCATCGCCCGAGTC
The DNA here is from genome assembly GCF_042892615.1 of Streptomyces sp. NPDC001750. Classification (NCBI taxonomy): domain Bacteria; kingdom Bacillati; phylum Actinomycetota; class Actinomycetes; order Kitasatosporales; family Streptomycetaceae; genus Streptomyces; species Streptomyces sp. NPDC001750. The sequence goes on from NZ_JBIAUE010000004.1 coordinate 201,476, forward strand.
GTGTCCACCGCCGCGCGCATCGTGGCCGCCGTCGCCCGGTCCGTTGTCGATCACGGTGATCTCCACGACGGCTCCGACGCGTACGACGCTGATCTCGGCCTTCGCGCCCGGACCCGCGTGCTTGCGGACGTTGGTCAGGGCCTCCTGGATCACCCGGTACGCGGCCAGGTCGACGGCCGCGGGCAGCGTGGGCCGCCCGTCCGCGCAGGCCACCTCCACCGCGAGGCCGGCCCGCCGCACGGTGTCCACCAGTTCGTCGAGGACCGCGAGCCCGGGGGCCGGTTCGGTCGGCGCGGCCGGGTCCCCGGACTGCCGCAACAGGCCGACGGTGGCCCGGAGTTCGTCGAGCGCGGACCGGCTGGCCTCCCGGACGTGGGCCAGCGCCTCCTTGGCCTGGTCGGGACGCCGGTCCATGACATGGGCGGCCACCCCCGCCTGCACGTTGACGAGCGCGATGTGGTGGGCGACCACGTCGTGCAGATCGCGGGCGATCCGCAGCCGTTCCTCCGCCACCCGGCGCCGGGCCTCCTCGTCCCGGGTCCGCTCGGCTCGTTCGGCGCGCTCCCTGATCGCGTCGACGAAGGCGCGCCGGGAGCGGACGGCGTCCCCCGCGGCGCAGGCCATGCCGATCCAGGCGAAGACCCCGAAGTTCTCCTGCCCGTACCAGGGTCCGGCGCCGAAGCACATGGCCGTGACGGTCAGCGCGACCGCCATGAGCGCACCGACCCGCCAGGTGGTGGGCCGGTCGGTGCGCGCGGCGACGGTGTACAGCGCGATGGCGTTGGTCATCACCACGGGCGAGGGCGGATCGGAGACCATCAGCTCGACGACGGACGGCACGGTGGTGACGACCAGCACCGCCATCGGCCATCGCCGCCGCCAGACCAGCGCCGCGGCACCGATCGCCATCAGCAGCACATCGCCGGTGTCCGGGCTGCGGGTGGCCATGCCCGAGCCGTCGGGCACGCCGGGATGGACGAACGACACGGTGAGCATGGTCAGGAGGGCGGCCAGCGCGAGCGCCGCGTCCATGGCCAGGGGATGGTCGCGCAGCCAGTTCCGGGCACGCGGAACGCCGGTTCCGAGGGGGGTCACGTCGGGCTACGTTACGGCGTGTCGCGCATGGTCCGGCCCGGTCGCCGGAAGGTTCCGGACACGACCGTGCCCCGGGTCCCCGGCGGACCGGCGCCCCGGGGCACGAGCCGACGCGCGGTCCGACGGGCGGCGCCGTACGGACACGGGCCCGGACGGCATGGATGCGCGCGGGCACGGATGCGTGCGGCACGACCCCGTGCCCGTGCGGGTACGGGGTCGTGCCGGTGCTGGAGGGCGAGGGGCGCGCGTGTCAGCCGGGAATCAGGCCTTCGTCACGGAGCATGGCGCGCACCTCTTCGAGAGTCGCGTCGGGCGACGGCAGGATCAGATCGGACGGTTCCAGGGCGTCGTCCGGCAACGGCGTACCGAGTTCGCGCACCTTGTCCAGGAGCGCGTGGAGGGTGGAGCGGAAGGCCGGGCCGTCGCCGCTCTCCATCTCGGTCAGCAGTTCGTCGTCGAGTTCGTCGAGCTCGGCGAGGTGACTGTTGGCCAGGGCGACCTGGCCCTCCCCCATGATCCGTACGATCATGACGCTGCCTCAGCTCTTGTCGAACTTGTGCGGGGACTGGGACGCCTGCCGCTGTGCCGCGTCCTGCGGGCCGCCCTCGATCGCCTGCTGCGGGGCGGAACCGCCGGCCAGCTCGGCCTTCATGCGCTGGAGCTCCAGCTCCACGTCCGTGCCACCGGAGATCCGGTCCAGCTCGGCCGCGATGTCGTCCTTGGCCGTGCCGGTCGGGTCGTCCAGGGCGCCGGACGCGAGGAGTTCGTCGATCGCGCCGGCCCGGGCCTGGAGCTGCTGGGTCTTGTCCTCGGCCCGCTGGATCGCCAGACCGACGTCGCCCATCTCCTCCGAGATGCCGGAGAACGCCTCGCCGATCCGGGTCTGCGCCTGGGCGGCGGTGTAGGTGGCCTTGATGGTCTCCTTCTTGGTGCGGAAGGCGTCGACCTTGGCCTGGAGCCGCTGGGCGGCGAGGGTCAGCTTCTCCTCCTCGCCCTGCAGCGTGGAATGCTGCGTCTCCAGGTCGGTGACCTGCTGCTGGAGCGCGGCACGCCGGGACAGCGCCTCTCGGGCCAGGTCCTCCCGACCGAGCGCGAGCGCCTTGCGGCCCTGGTCCTCCAGCTTGGCGGACTGCCCCTGCAGCTGGTTCAGCTGCAGTTCCAGCCGCTTGCGCGAGGTGGCCACGTCGGCGACACCGCGACGCACCTTCTGCAGCAGCTCCAGCTGCTTCTGATACGAGTAATCGAGGGTCTCGCGCGGATCCTCGGCCCGGTCAAGGGCCTTGTTCGCCTTCGCGCGGAAGATCATCCCCATACGCTTCATGACACCGCTCATGGGCTTCGCGCGCCCCCTTCTGACGGACTGAGCTCCAGCACTCCATACAGAACCCACAGTACGGGCCCTACCTCTATTACCGCACTGTTCGAGCACCGATGTGCTCCTCCCCAAGGACGACTGCGCCCGGTCACCGGTCCGGCCCAGGGAGTAGGGCGGGTCCGGGGGCCGCCGCGACATCCGGGACACCACTGCTGTATCCGGGCGGGGAAACCCCCGGTGACGCCGGTGAGGACGCGGTCCGTTGCCGGATCGTTCCCGACCGGCCTGGGGTCGCGGCGAGCGACCCCGTACCCTTGGGCCTTGTGTTCCGTAGCCGTTCGAAGGAAGAGAAGGCGCCCACCGGCAAGGTGACGGCGGACCTCTCCAAGCAGCCCCGCGACCCGCAGGCCCCCAAGGGTCGCCCCACCCCCAAGCGCAGCGAGGCCCAGTCGCAGCGCCGTCGTGCCTCCAGCGGCGCGCCGCTGGACCGCAAGGAGGCCGTGCGGCGGCAGCGCGAGGCGCGCCGTGCGGACCTGGCACGGCAGCGCGAGGCGCTGGCCAACGGCGACGAGCGCTATCTGCCGGTTCGCGACAAGGGGCCGGTGCGCCGCTTCGTGCGCGACTTCGTGGACTCGCGTTTCTGCGTCGCGGAGTTCTTCCTGCCGATGGCCGTGATCATTCTGATCCTCAGCGTGATCCAGGTGCAGAACATCCAGACCATCTCGCTGCTGCTCTGGCTCTTCGTGATCGTGCTGATCGTCGTCGACTCGATCGGCCTGGCGTTCCGTCTGCGGAAGCAGCTGAACGCCCGCTTCCCCGACACCCCCAAGCGCGGCGCGGTCGCGTACGGGCTGATGCGCACCCTCCAGATGCGTCGGCTCCGGCTGCCGAAGCCGCAGGTCAAGCGCGGAGAACGACCCTGAGCAGAGACACCTTCGGACCGGTCGGCGGTCCACCCGCCGGCCCGCCGGGCGACATCACCCCCGTCACCGGGTTCTCGGGAGCGTCCTCGACATGGCTGAAAGGGCTCGGGGGGCTGCGCAACACGGTCCGCCAGGAGCTCGTCGCCCGCCAGATCGACGAGCAGATCGCGGCCCGCTTCCCGGTCGGCCAGCGGCTGCGCGTCCTCGACGTCGGCATGGGGCAGGGCACCCAGGCGCTGCGCCTGGCCAGGGCCGGCCACACCGTGACGGGCCTGGAGTCGGACGCCGAGATGCTGCGGGTGGCGCGCGAGGCGCTCGGCGGCGAGCCCGCGGGCATCCGTGAACGGGTCCGGCTGATCGAGGGCGACGGCCTGGAGACCGGGGTGCACTTCCTGCCCGGCAGTTTCGACGTGGTGCTCTGCCATGGCGTGCTGATGTACGTCCGGGAGCCGGACGCGATGCTGGCCGGTCTGGCCCGGATGCTGGCCCCCGGCGGACTGCTCTCGCTGCTCGTACGGAACGCCGACGCGCTCGCGATGCGCCCCGGCAACGCCGGGGACTGGGACGCGGCGCTGGACGCCTTCGAGACGGACACGTACACCAACCGGCTCGGCCTCACGGTCCGCGCCGACCGGCTGGACGCCCTGACCGCCACGCTCGCCGGGATCGCGGCGCCCCTGCACGCCTGGTACGGGGTACGCGTCTTCACGGACAACGTGAGCAACGACGTGGAGCTGCCGGCCGCCACCGAACTGGAGCGGCTGCTGGCCGTGGAGGACCGGGCCGGGCGGACGGATCCCTACCGCCGGGTGGCCGCGCTGCTGCATCTGTGCGGAGTGCGTGGCTGAGAACGGCCGCGCGCGGTGCGCGACCGCGGATCCGCCGTGCGCGACCGCGGATCCGCCGTGCGCGGCCGGGTCCCGCCGTGCGCGGCCGTTTCCGCCGGGCACGATGCGCGACCGGGTCCGCTGTGCGCGGTGCGGGACCGGGACCGGAACCGGCGATGCACGGCCGGAGCCGGCGTCCTGTGCGTCGTTCCTGGTGAGCGGCCGGATCGGTCGCTCCGCTCGTCCCTGGCGGGGCACCCGGTCGGCGGAACCCGGCGGGCCGTCGGCGGGTGGCGAGGCGATGATCCGGACATGGACGCATTCCACTCCCGCCACCGCTCGCGTCGACTGCTGCTCCCCCTGACCACGGGTCTCTGCGCGATCGCCCTGGTGAGCGGCTGTTCGGGCGAGGTCTCCGGTTCGCCCGAGCCTGGCGTCACGACGACGGCCTCGTCGCGGCAGGGCCCCGTGTCCCAGCCGTCCGGCGACGGCGACGATCTCCAGGCCCAGTACGAGGCCGTGATCAAGAACGTGCTGCCGTCGGTCGTGCAGATCCAGGCGTCCAACAGCCTGGGCTCCGGCGTCGTCTACGACTCCAAGGGCCATATCGTCACCAACGCCCACGTGGTCGGCACGGAGCGCCGGTTCCAGGTCACGGTCGCCACCGGCGAGAAGCCCCAGGGCGCCTCGTTGGTGGCCGCGTACCCCCAACAGGATCTGGCCGTCATCAAGCTCGACACCGTGCCGAAGGGGCTGAGGGCCGCCACGTTCGGTGAATCGGAGAAGGTCGAGGTGGGGCAGATCGTGCTGGCGATGGGCTCGCCGCTCGGTCTGTCGTCGAGCGTCACCCAGGGCATCGTCTCCGCGGTCGGCCGGACCGTCAGCGAGGGCAGCTCGGGCGGCGGGACCGGCGCGACGATCGCGAACATGGTGCAGACCTCGGCCGCGATCAACCCGGGGAACAGCGGGGGCGCGCTGGTCAACCTGAACAGCGAGGTGATCGGCATCCCGACACTGGCGGCGACGGACCCCGATCTGGGTGGCGGCGCGGCGCCGGGGATCGGGTTCGCGATCCCGGCGTCGATGGTGAAGACGATCGCCGACCAGATCATCAAGTACGGCCGGGTCATCGACTCCGGCCGGGCCGCCCTGAACATCACCGGGCGCACGGTCGTCAATCAGAACTACCAGCCGGCCGGGGTGGCACTGGTGGAGGTCAGGAGGGGCGGAGCCGCGGAGAAGGCGGGGCTCCGGGCCGGCGACGTCATCACCCGGATCAACGACACACCGATCACGACGATCACATCCCTGTCGGAGGCGCTGGCCTCGGACAAGCCCGGCCAGAAGGTCACGGTGACGTACCAGCGCAACGGGCGGGAGGCGACGGCCCGGGTCACGCTGGGCGAGATCTAGGGCGTGTACGCCCCGGGCCCCGCCCTTCGGGCGAACGACGCCACTTTCGAAACGCGCCGTGTAGTGCTGTGGCCGGAAAGGTTTGCCGGGAAGCCCGCGGTGTCCGGTGCGGTGCATCGCAAGGCGGAGGATCGCCCTCGTACGGGACGTGCTCGGGTGATGCGACAACGCGGCGAGGTGCCGGGCCGGGCGCCGCGAGCCGGTGAACCCTTCCGGTCGTAGCACTGGTCTGTGCCGTCGAACTGCCGCCGTCCTTCGGCCGGGCGACGGCGCTCCGACGACACGGCCCGGGGCCCGACCGGCGCCGGGCGGGCCCCGCCGCGAGGCAAGGGCCCGGCCGGCCGGCCGCCGGACGTGATCGCGTGCCGGGCCCGGCGACGCGGCGACCGTACGAGCCCGAAGCGGACCGTACGGTCGTGGCGTGCCGGACCGGACCGGCGGACGATCTCCTGGTGCGGACCACGCGACCGGCGCACCTCGGACCGGGCGCACTTCGGCCGGGCCGGGCTTCGGTGGTGCGGCCGCCCCCGTCGTCGTGCCGGGGCCGGACCACCCGTCCGCCGGGGAAGGCGGTCAGCCCTGTTCCACCCGGTCGGCGTCGAGGCTCATGGGTCCGTAGACCTCGGTGGCGTCCTCGAAGAGCGTCACCTGCTCCGTCCCGCCGTCGAGGAGCTCCTTCCAGTTCTCACCGATCCAGGACTCCGCGTCGCCCTGCGTGGTGAATTCCTCCGGCCGCAGGGCCGGCTCCGTCTCCGTGCCGTCGGACTTCTCGAACCGCCATGCCCACGCCATGCCCGCCTCCTGGATCTCTCTGCTGCCCGCAGCCTAGGCCCTGCCGTCGAACTGCCGCCTGCCACGCACGCTCGCGGCCTTGCCGGAGTCGTCCTCGTACGCCCGGTACGAGGACGATCCTCAGCCGCGCGCTCGCACGCACCGGACACCTCACGGCCCGGCCTCCGGCCGGACGACGGCAGTTCGGAGGCAGGCCCTGGTCCGCCTCCCGGCGAAGTCTGCCCCGTCGCGCGGCCCGGCACGCACCCCCGCGGCGGCGGCCCTGGCGGGAGCGGTCGCGCCGCAAGGGTCCGCGTCCGGCACGGGGCGGGGCGTGCGTCTGCCCGGTGAACGCCCAGGCCGCGCATCGGCCGCGCGGACGCGGGAGGATCGGAACGTGGAACTGACTCTGCTCGGCACCGGCGCCCCCGACGGGCTGCCGAGGCCCGAATGCCCTTGTGCCGCCTGTGCGACCGCCCGTGGAACGCGTTCGCGGGCGGCGACCGCGCTGCTGGTCGACGACGCGCTGCTGCTCGACCTCACACCCGGTGCCGTGTTCGCCGCCGCCCGCGCGGGCCACTCGCTCACCGGGGTACGGCAGGTGCTGCTCACCCATCCGCACGACGGGCCCGCCGTGGAGCTGCCCGCCGGGCTGCCTCCCGCGGGGCGGGTGCCGGACGGGCGGGAGCTGACGTTGATCAGCGGACACCGGGTGCGGGCGGTGGCGATGGACGCTCCGGGGACGGGTTACGAGGTGACCGGGCCGGAGGGCGTCCGGCTGCTCTACCTGCCGCCGGGCGCGGCGCCGTCCGGTCTCACGGACCGGGTGGCGCAGCCGTACGACGCCGTGGTCGGGGACGTGGTCGGGCGGCCGGACGCGGTGGCGCGGCTGCGGGCCGTCGAGGCGATCGGCCCGCACACCGAGATCATCGCCGTCCACGTGGACCACGACGCACCGCCCGGCGCCGAGCTGGACCGGCGGCTCGCGACCGGCGGGGCACGGGCCGTGCCGGACGGGACGACGCTGGTGGTGGGCGAGTACCGGACGCTGCCCCGAACGCCCCGGCGCACCCTGGTGACGGGCGGTGCCAGGTCCGGGAAGTCGGTGGAGGCCGAGCGACGCCTGGAGACGTACCCCGAGGTGGTGTACGTGGCGACCGGGGGCACCCGGGAGGGGGACGCGGAGTGGGCGGTCCGGATCGGGCTGCACCGGGAGCGCAGACCCGCCGCCTGGCGCACCGAGGAGACCTGTGAGCTGGTGGAACTGCTGGAGTCGGACGGTCCCCCGCTGCTGATCGACTGTCTGTCGCTGTGGCTGACGGACGCGATGGACCGGGTGGACGCCTGGGACGACGCGGCGTGGGCGGGCGGCGGGCGGGGCGCGCTGCGCGAGCGGACCGCCGAACTGGTCGCCGCGGTGCGCGGGACGCGCCGCACGGTCGTCGCCGTGACCAACGAGACCGGCTCGGGCGTGGTGCCCGCGACGGCCGCCGGGCGGCGGTTCCGGGACGAACTGGGCCGGTTGAACGCGGCGTTCGCCGACGAGTGCGAACAGGTACTGCTGGTGGTGGCCGGTCAGGTGCTGACGCTGCGCGGCTGACGGCGACGACAGCGGCCGGAGCGCCGCGGCGACGGACGTACGCGACGAGGGGACGAGGGAACGCGGGAACGAGGAGACGAGGGGACGAGGGAACGAGGGGACGAGGAGAACGACCAAGGACGAGGAGGAGCGGTCATGGCGCGGATACGGCCGATGCTGAGCGGGGTCCCCGAGACCCTGCTGTGGACCCTCTACAACCGGGCTTACGAGGCGGGACGGCGCTATCCGGTGCTGGACGATCCGATGGCGCTCCGGCTGATGGAGGCGCTTGACTACCCCTTCGAGGAGCGGTTCGGCCGCCCGAACGCGTTCTACTCGCAGCTCCAGGGGCTGCGTTCGCGCTGCTTCGACCTGGCCGTGCAGGCGTACCTCGCGGAACGCCCCCGCGCCACCGTGGTCGCGCTCGGGGACGGCCTGGAGACCGGATTCTGGCGGGTCGACAACGGTCTGCTGAACTGGCTGAGCGTGGACCTCCCGGAGGTCGCCGAACTGCGCCGGGAACTGCTTCCGGCCACGGACCGGTCGCGCGTCCTGGCCCGCTCGGCGACCGATCCGGCCTGGCTCGACGAGATCGAGGACCCGCGGGGCCGCGGCGTCGTCGTCACGGCGCAGGGGCTGCTGATGTATCTGCGTCCGGCGGAGGTGCGGGGGATCCTCGTCGCCTGTGCCGAGCGGCTGGCCGGCGGTGCCCTCGTCCTGGACTCGATGGGCCGCCGTCCGGCCGCGTACACGCGGACGGGGCGGTGGCGGGTCGGCGGGATGACCATTCCGCCGATGCGCTGGGCGATGGACCCCGGCGAGCGGCCCAAGCTGCGCGGCGCCCATCCGGGGATCACCGAGGTGCGGGCGCTGCGACTGCCGCGCGGGCGGGGCGCGATGGGCGAACTGATCCGGCTCCAGTCGCTGCTGCCGGGGGTGCGGGCCCTGACGCCCGCGATCACGCGGCTGCGGTTCGGGGACTTCGGGGACCCGGGCCCGGCCCCTCGATGACGCGAGCGCCGCACGGATGCCGGGCACCGCTCCGGACGCGGAGCCTCGTGGCGGCCGGGGACCGGAAACGCTCCGGGTACTGTTCCGCAGTGGGCCCGCCGCCGGGCTCGCGGACCCATCACGTATCACCGACGTACCGACGTATCGACCCGCGAGGCAGATCCCGTGAATCTGGACGACTTCTCCGACCTGATCGAACGCCCCGACGGCGGCGTACGGCGCGATGCCGAGGAACGCCGGGAGCGCCTGGTCGTCCCGCCGGGCGCGCTCGGCCGCCTGGACGAACTGGGCGAGTGGCTCTCGGCCGCCCAGCAGTCCGTGCCGGTCAAGGCCATCGAGCGGCCGCGCGTGGTGCTCTTCGCCGGTGATCACGGGGTGGCCGAGCTGGGGGTCTCGGGGCGTGCGGCCGGCAGCGCGCACGAACTGGTGCGGGCCACGCTGGAGGGCGCCACCCCGCTCGCCGTGCTGGCCCGGCAGTTCTCCGTACCGGTGCGGATCGTGGACGCCGGTCTGGACTGCGATCCGGAGCTGCTGCCCGAGTCCGTGGTCCGCCACCGGGTGCGGCGGGGCAGCGGCCGGATCGATGTCGAGGACGCGCTGACGGCCGAGGAGGCCGAGCGGGCGGTACGGCTCGGCATGGCGATCGCCGACGAGGAGGCCGACTCGGGCACGGACCTGGTGGTGCTGGGCGATCTGAGCGTGGGCGGTACGACGGCGGCGGGCACGCTGATCGCGGCGCTGTGCGGCACGGACGCCTCGGTGGTCACCGGGCGCGGCGGGGCGGGCATCGACGACCTGGCGTGGATGCGCAAGTGCGCGGCGATCCGGGACGCGCTGCGGCGGGCCCGGCCGGTCCTCGGCGACCAGCTGGAGCTGCTGGCCGCGGTGGGCGGGGCGGACCTGGCGGCGATGACCGGGTTCCTGCTCCAGTGCGCGGTGCGCAGGCTGCCGGTGATCCTGGACGGTGTGGTCTCGGCGGCCTGTGCGCTGGTGGGCCAGCGGGCGGCCTTCCGGGCCCCGGACTGGTGGCTGGCGGGCCAGGCGAGCGGTGAGCCGGCGCAGGCCAAGGCCCTGGACCGGATGGCACTCAACCCGCTGCTGAATCACGGCGTCATCGTGGGCGAGGGAAGCGGGGCCCTGCTCGCGCTCCCGCTGGTCCGGGCCGCGGCCGCGCTGGCGGCGGAACTCCCCGAGCGCGCGTCCGACGCCGAGGAGGGCGACACCGGCGAAGAGTCCGGCGAGGACACCGGAAGCGGCGAGGGCGAGGGCGCCGGGACCGAGGGAAGGAACGGCGTCGGCGGGAGGACCGGCGGGACGGCCGTCGGCTGACCGGTCCGGCGGGGCCCTGATCGGCGGCCGGCGGATCCGGCGGGCCGTGGTCGACGGACGTCGGCCGCGGCCCCGCTCTCTCACACGACGCGATGCACCATATGATCGCTTTTCATGGGAGAGGTCCGATTGTCCACCGTGGAATCCGGGCGGGACGGCACCCGGGCACCGAGCACCGTCCGGTCACGCCGCTGCGCCGCGTACACCATCTGGTACCTCCGGGTCGTCTCGTTCATCAATTTCCTGAGCGCGGTCTGGGTCACCCTCGGCAACGACCTGCGTCGCCACAACACCGCGAACCTCTTCACCCCCTACCTGCTCACCGCGGGCTTCTCCTCCGGGGTGGTCGCGCTCTTCCTGGCGATCACCATGCGCCGTCGCAAGCGGGCCGCGTGGATCGTGAACATAGTGGTGAGCAGCCTGCTGTTGCTGCTCTTCGCGCTGGTGATCCCGTTCCCGGAGGTGCGGCGGTACCCGCAGAACTGGGTGTCGCTGGCGCTGACCGCCGTGTTCGTCCTGGCGCTGCTCCTCGGACGGCGCGAGTTCTACGCGAAGGGCGACCGGTCCAACCCGAAGCTGGCCGCCGCCGTCGCGGGAGGCGGACTGCTGGTCACCTCGCTGATCGCCGCGGGCCTGGTCACCCTGACCAACACCGCCCAGGACGAGTACCGTTCGACGTTCCTGGACCGCTGGCGCTACGGCACGCTGCGCCTGGTGTCGATCGCCGAGAACGACGTGCACTACGACGGGATCACCACGCCCGGCTGGGTCGACGTCACCATCAACATCCTCTCCACGCTGCTGCTGATCGCCGTCGTGTACGCGGCGTTCCGGTCCCGTCGGGCGGTCGACCCGATCACTCCGGAGGACGAGGCCCGGCTGCGGGCACTGCTCGACAGGCACGGGGAACGGGACTCGCTGGGCTACTTCGCGCTGCGCCGGGAGAAGAGCGTCGTCTGGTCGCCGACCGGCAAGGCTGCGATCGCCTACCGGGTGGTCGGCGGGGTCTCGCTGGCCTCGGGCGATCCCCTCGGCGACCCGGAGGCGTGGCCGGGGGCGATCGATCCGTGGCTGGCCGAGGCCCGCGAGCACGGCTGGATCCCGGCGGTGATGGGGGCGAGCGAGGAGGGCGGCACGATCTATGCGCGCCACGGCCTCGACGCGCTGGAGCTGGGCGACGAGGCGATCGTGGAGACCGCCGAGTTCACCCTGGAGGGCCGGGCGATGCGGACCGTGCGCCAGGCGTACAACCGGGTCCGGCGGGCCGGGTACACGGTGACCGTGCGGCGGCACGAGGACATCCCGGCGGACGAGATGGCCGAGCTGGTGCGCCGCGCCGACGACTGGCGGGACGGGGAGACCGAGCGCGGCTTCTCGATGGCGCTGGGCCGGCTCGGCGATCCGGACGACGGCCGGTGCGTGATGCTCGAATGCCGTGACGCCCCCGGGGAGGAGGGCGGCCCCGGCAGGTTGCGGGCGCTGCTGAGCTTCGTCCCGTGGGGGCCGCACGGTCTCTCGCTGGACCTGATGCGCCGTGACCGGGACTCCGAGAACGGGCTGGTCGAGTTCATGGTCATCGAACTCCTGCGACGCGCAGAGGAGATCGGGATCACTCAGGTCTCGCTCAACTTCGCGATGTTCCGGTCCGTCTTCGAGAGGGGTTCACGGCTCGGCGCCGGACCGGTGCTGCGGCTGTGGCGTTCCATGCTCGGCTTCTTCTCGCGCTGGTGGCAGATCGAGTCGCTGTACCGTGCCAACGCCAAGTACCGGCCGATCTGGGAGCCGCGCTTCATGCTCTTCGAGAAGAGTGCCGACCTGCCCCGCATCGGCCTGGCCGCGGGCCGCGCCGAAGGGTTCCTGGAGGCGCCGGGGCTGCCGAAGTGGCTGCACCGCTCGCAGCTCGGGGCGGGGGGATGAGACCCGGGCGCGGACTGCGCGGGGCGGCCCGACGCGAGTGGGAGCCACTGGCCCGGACCGTGCGCGCGGGGCTCGTGGCCGCCCGGCTGCGGGCCGTCCCCCTGACCCTCGCCGCGGTCTTCCTGACGGCGCTGCTGCACGCGGTGCAGAGCCGGCCCTGGGGAGTCGGGGCGGTGCGGGCGCTGGGGGCGGTGCGGGCCGAGGACCCGCTCTGGGCGGCCCTGCTGCGTACCCCGTTGTCGCTGTTCGTCCCGGCACTCGACCTGCCGGTGTGGGGGGCGCTGGCGCAGATCCTGGTGGTGTTCGGGATCGCCGAGATCTGTCTGGGCCGGTGGCGCATGCTCGCTGTCGCGTACGTCGCCACCCTGGCCGGGACGTTGTACGCGCGGATCGGCATCGCCCTGGGCCCGGAGGGCCCGTTCGGGCTGCCCGCGTCCGACGCCCGGGTCGTCGACACCGGTCCGTCGGCCGCGGTGGTCGGTCTCGCCGTGTACGTGTGCTGCGTCTACCGGGCGTGGTTCACCGGCGTGCTGGTGATCGTGGCGATGGTGGTCGAGGTGTTCCTCAAGAACAACCTGGCCGGGAAGGAGCATCTGGCGGCGATCGCCGCGGTGCTCGTGCTGTGCGTCGTCACGGTCGCCCGGCACCGGCGTCGGGGGCGTGACGCGGACCGCCGCACTCAGGAGTCGCGCCGTCCGCGGGCCGGGACCCCGTCCGGCGCGCCGCCGATGAGGTCCTGAAGTCTGCGGCGCGGCCCCGCCCAGCGCACGTCGTGGTGGTAGGCGCGCAGCAGCACCGCCCGGGCGCGGGCCCGGTGCCGCCCGCGCCCACGATGCTCAGCACCACGCCGGGCACCCCGTGATGGACGTGCAGCCCGCCGGGCGTGATGTTGCGGAACGGGGCCTTCCCCGCCCTGATCATCCGGGTGACGACCCGGGTGACGGCGAAGGTGAGCACGAAGGCGGCCGGCGCGAGGAGCAGCGGAAGCTTCCCCGGCTCGACGATGTTCCGGTCGAACCAGTGACCCATGCCACCCGCCCCCGACAAGCCGCTTTTGTCATGGTTCGTCCTGGTTGACCGTGTTTCATCCGGCCTCCGTCCGATCTATCGGCCGGTCGCAGCGATTACGACCTGGCCCGCGATTGGCAGCGGGAGAAGGAGCGGTGTCTGGGGCCTTCGAATCCAAGGCGGAGGTCCTGGACGCTGCGACGCCGCTGACAATCGTGGGCGAGGTCGTTAGCCTGCGCGCCGTGACCTTCCTGAACAGCCACGGCCCGCGCTTCGCCTTCGGCACCCTGACCGTGATCCCCGTCCGCGTCACCCGGTGGGACCGGGACACCGCCCGCGCCGGGATGCTGTGCGCCCCGCTCGCCGGTCTCGTGGTGGGAGTGCTCGCGGCGGCGGCCGGTGCTGCGCCGCTGCTGCTCGGCTCCGGGCCGCTGCTCGCCGCGGTGGCGTCCGCCGCCGTGCCCGCGGTGCTGACCCGGGGGCTGCATCTGGACGGTCTCGCGGACACCGCCGACGGTCTGGGCAGCGGCAAGCCGACCGACGAGGCGCTGCGCGTGATGAAGCGGTCGGACATCGGCCCATTCGGCGTGATCACGCTGCTGTTCGTGCTGCTGGCCCAGGTGGCGGTGCTCCAGCAGTCGTACGGGCGGGGCTGGGCGCACGGCGCGGTGGCGGCGGTCGTCGCCGCGGTGGCGGCCCGGCTGGCGCTCACCCTCGCCTCCCGCCGGGGCGTGCCCGCGGCGCGTCCGGAGGGTCTGGGCGCGGCGGTGGCCGGGACCGTCCCGGTGGCGGGGGCGGTGGCGACGGGCGTCGCGGTGGTCGCGGCGTGCGCGGGGGCGGGTGCGACGCTGGGCGGGTACGGGGCGGCGGCGCACCACGCGCTCGCCGTACTGGCCGCCCTCGCCGCCGCCGACCTGCTGCTGCGGCACTGCGTCCGGCGCTTCGGCGGGGTGACCGGGGACGTCTTCGGGGCGCTGGCCGAGACGGCGGCGACGACGGCGCTGGTGGTGCTCGCGCTCGGGTAGGCCCCCCGTGCGACGGGCGGGGCCATGACCGTCCCCCGGTCCGGCGCGAGGGGCGGACCACGGACGGGTCCCGGCCCATGCGCGACGGGCGGGGGCTACGGACGGGCCCGCGGGCACTCCTGACGCCAGACGCCCAGGTCGTACTTCTTCCGCAGCGAACTGAGGCCCAGCCGCTTCGAGTCGGCGCAGAACCGGGCGACGGGCAGTTCGTACTCGACGTGGAAGACGGCCTTGCCCGCCTTCACGAACGGGGTCAGCGCCTCGCACTCCTCGTACTGAGCGCACTGCTCGTTGACCGCGAAGTCGAAGTCCGGTTCCAGTTCCGGGATCTGGCCGAGGTCGTTCTTCAACCCGACGGCGAGTCCGTGACGGTGGGCGATCCGGGCGATGAGCCGGTTGTAACGCAGCTGGTCCGCGGCGGTGAGCGGGAAGCCCGTACGGTTGCGATAGCCGTCCATGTTGTCGGGCTCCACCGCGTCGAAGCCCTTCTCCGCGCACATCTCGATCCGCTTCTCCATCAGCGGTTCCAGGATGTCGGTGCGGCGGATGTCGAGCCACCACTCCCCCTCCCAGCCGTTGCTCTCGCCCCGCACCGACTTCGGGAACCTCCCGGCGTCGGGGCGGAAGTCCTCCCAGGCCCCGGTGGACAGGTAGCAGATCACCTTGCGGCCCCTGCGGTGCAGATCGGCGACGGCCGGCGCCCCATGGTCGAAGCCGTCGATGTCGTACACGGGGACGTCCACCGTGGGGTCGAGCCCGCCGGAGAGCTGCCACTGCCAGCCGGTGCCGGGCTCGGGCCGCCAACGCGCCTCCTGCCCACCAGGCTTCTCCCCGGTCTTCTCGCCGGACTTCCCGGAACTCGGGGCGGACGTTCCGCCGGGTTCCGGGGCGGCGGTGCAACCGGCCAGCAGGGCCAGCAGGGCCAGGACCACGGTCGGCAGTACCGGGCCCGGACGTGTCGGGCGGGCGGCTCCTCGGGCGCGCATGGTTCTCCCTCTCGGGTGCGGCATTCCGAACGACCCTACTTCCCCCGCGTGTTCACCCCGTACGACCCCCGCCGCATGTCCGTGCGACCCGCGGGCCCGGACCTCCGCCGGCGGCCGTCCACGAGCGCGCCCCGGGCCCCCGCGCCGTTCTTTCGACGGCCCGCCGCCGTGATCCCGCAGCAAAGGCGCGCGTAGGCTCATTCCCGGCACATCGCGACGGCGTCTACGATGCGCCGGGCATGGTCGGCCCACCCCTCGACCGACAACGAACTCAACGGAAGCGAGATTTCACCACCGTGACTGCTCTCACTCTCAGCACTGCCGGTGCGGCGACGCTGCGCGCCGACGCACTCGTCGTCGGCGTCGGCAAGGGCGCCGGATCCAAGTCTGGGGGCCTGGTCCTCGCACCGGGCGCCGAGGCCGTGGACAAGGCGTTCGGCGGGAAGCTCGCCACCGTCCTGGAGTCCCTGGGCGCCACCGGTGCCGAGGGCGAGGTGACCAAGCTCCCCGCGCCCGACGGCCTCAAGGCCCCGGTCGTCCTGGCGGTCGGACTCGGTTCCGCCCCGGACAAGGACGAGGCGTACGAAGCCGAGGCGCTGCGCCGGGCCGCGGGCTCGGCCGCCCGCGCGCTGGCCGGTTCGAAGAAGGCCGGTTTCGCGCTGCCCGTGGAGTCCGCCGAGGACGCCGGGGCGATCGCCGAGGGCGCGCTGCTCGGCGCGTACGCGTTCACCGCGTACCAGGGCGGCGAGGACAAGGTCGCGCCCAAGGGCAAGAAGAACGGCAACGGCCCCAGGCTGCCGCTGGGCGAGGTCGCCCTGCTCGGCGCCAAGCCGCGCGACAAGGCGTTCAAGGCGGCCGCCGAGCGTGCCGTCGCGCTGGTCGAGGAGATCAACCGCGCCCGCGACCTGATCAACACCCCGCCGAACGACCTGTACCCCGAGTCCTTCGCCGCCGTGGCCACCGCCGCGGGCAAGGAGCACGGCATCAAGGTGCAGGTCCTCGACGAGAAGGCGCTCGTCAAGGGCGGCTTCGGCGGCCTGCTCGGCGTCGGCAGCGGCTCGGTCAACGGCCCGCGCCTGGTGAAGCTCGCCTACACGCATCCGAAGGCGGAGAAGACCCTGGCCCTGGTCGGCAAGGGCATCACCTACGACTCGGGCGGCATCTCCCTGAAGCCGGCCGGCCACAACGAGACGATGAAGTGCGACATGAGCGGCGCCGCCGCCGTGTTCGCGGCCGTCGTCGCGTCCGCCCGTCTGGGACTCCGGGTCAACGTCACCGGCTGGCTGGCGCTCGCCGAGAACATGCCGTCGGGCAGCGCCACCCGCCCCGGCGACGTGCTGCGCATGTACAGCGGCAAGACCGTCGAGGTCCTCAACACGGACGCCGAGGGCCGCCTGGTCCTGGCCGACGCGCTGACCCGCGCCTCGGAGGAGAGCCCGGACGCGATCGTCGACGTGGCGACGCTGACCGGCGCGATGATGCTGGCGCTGGGCAACCGCACCTTCGGCATCATGGCGAACGACGACGCCTTCCGCGCCTCCGTCCACGAGATCGCCGAGGAGGTCGGCGAGGCGTCCTGGCCGATGCCGCTCCCCGCGGACCTGCGCAAGAGCATGGAGTCCGCGACGGCCGACATCGCCAACATGGGCGAGCGGATGGGCGGCGGCCTGGTGGCCGGCCTGTTCCTCCAGGAGTTCGTGGGCGAGGGCATCGCCTGGGCGCACCTGGACATCGCGGGCCCGGCCTTCCACGAGGGCGCGCCGTACGGCTACACGCCGAAGGGCGGCACCGGTTCCGCGGTCCGCACGCTGGTGAGGCTGGCCGAGCGCACGGCCGCCGGCGACCTCGGCTGAGGGCGCGTCACGCGGACGACCATCGGCCCCGGGCATACGCCCGGGGCCGTTCGCGTTCCCCCCGTGGCACCACGACGCGGAGGAGGGTTTCGCTCTCGACGAAACTTGACGGGCACAGCACCTCACTACGCAGCGGTAACCGTCCGGGACGGATGATCGTCCTTCCCAGACCCGGGCCCCGCGTCCCGCCACCCGTCGACAAGTGCGAAGATGGGTTCTCGGCAGGACAGGGCCCCCACCACAGGGCCGAACGACAAGCGGCCGCACACCAGCCGACCGGCCGGTCATCCCCCAGCGACGGGGCCCGGCGTACGGCGCACATGCATGGAGGACGTGACGTGGCGAACGACGCCAGCACCGTTTTCGACCTAGTGATCCTCGGCGGCGGTAGCGGCGGTTACGCCGCGGCCCTGCGCGGGGCGCAGCTGGGCCTGGACGTCGCCCTGATCGAGAAGGGCAAGGTCGGCGGCACCTGCCTGCACAACGGCTGCATTCCCACGAAGGCCCTGCTGCACGCCGGCGAGATCGCCGACCAGGCGCGCGAGGCCGACCAGTTCGGCGTCAAGGCCACCTTCGAGGGCATCGACATCGACGCCGTCCACAAGTACAAGGACGACGTCGTCTCGGGCCTGTACAAGGGCCTGCAGGGGCTCATCGCCTCGCGCAAGGTGACGTACATCGAGGGCGAGGGCCGGCTCTCCTCCCCCACCTCGGTGGACGTGAACGGTCAGCGGGTCCAGGGCCGCCACGTGCTGCTGGCGACCGGTTCCGTGCCGAAGTCGCTGCCGGGCCTGGAGATCGACGGCAACCGCATCATCTCCTCGGACCACGCGCTGAAGCTGGACCGCGTCCCGAAGTCGGCGATCGTGCTGGGCGGCGGCGTCATCGGCGTCGAGTTCGCCTCGGCGTGGACGTCCTTCGGCACCGACGTCACGATCATCGAGGGCCTGAAGCACCTCGTCCCGGTCGAGGACGAGAACAGCTCGAAGCTCCTGGAGCGCGCCTTCCGCAAGCGCGGCATCAAGTTCAACCTCGGCACGTTCTTCCAGAGCGCCGAGTACACCCAGGACGGCGTCAAGGTCACCCTGGCCGACGGCAAGACCTTCGAGGCCGAGGTGCTGCTGGTCGCCATCGGCCGCGGCCCGGTCTCGCAGGGCCTGGGCTACGAGGAGGCCGGCGTCGCGACGGACCGCGGCTACGTCCTCGTCGACGAGTACATGCAGACCAACGTGCCCACCATCTCGGCCGTGGGCGACCTGGTCCCGACGCTCCAGCTCGCGCACGTCGGCTTCGCCGAGGGCATCCTGGTCGCGGAGCGCCTGGCCGGTCTGAAGACCGTCCCGATCGACTACGACGGCGTCCCGCGGGTGACGTACTGCCACCCCGAGGTCGCCTCCGTGGGCATCACCGAGGCCAAGGCCAAGGAGCTCTACGGCGCGGACAAGGTCGTCGCCCTGAAGTACAACCTCGCGGGCAACGGCAAGAGCAAGATCCTGAAGACCGCGGGCGAGATCAAGCTCGTCCAGGTCAAGGACGGTGCGGTGGTCGGCGTCCACATGGTCGGTGACCGCATGGGCGAGCAGGTCGGCGAAGCCCAGCTGATCTACAACTGGGAGGCACTGCCGGCCGAGGTCGCGCAGCTGATCCACGCCCACCCGACCCAGAACGAGGCGATGGGCGAGGCCCACCTGGCTCTGGCCGGCAAGCCCCTCCACTCCCACGACTGATCCAGTCGACCGGACGCGACGACCGACCACTTCCGCACTTTCGTAAGGAGCAACCGAAACCATGTCGGTTTCCGTAACCCTTCCGGCGCTCGGTGAGAGCGTCACCGAGGGCACTGTCACCCGCTGGCTGAAGGCCGAGGGCGAGCGCGTCGAGGCCGACGAGCCGTTGCTCGAGGTCTCGACCGACAAGGTCGACACCGAGATCCCCGCCCCGGCGTCCGGCGTCCTCACCGCCATCAAGGTCGCCGAGGACGAGACCGTCGAGGTCGGCGCCGAGCTGGCCGTCATCGACGACGGCACGGGTGCGCCCGCCGCCGCTGCCGCCCCGGCCGCCGCCGAGCCCGAGGCCGTCCCGGCCCCGGCTCCCGAGGCCCCCGCCGCCCCGGCCCCGGCCCCGGTCGCCGAGGCTCCCGCCGCCGCTCCGGCCGGTGGCGCGGCCGGCACCGACGTCACCCTCCCCGCGCTCGGCGAGAGCGTCACCGAGGGCACCGTCACCCGCTGGCTGAAGGAGGTCGGCGAGGAGGTCACGGAGGACGAGCCCCTCCTGGAGGTCTCCACGGACAAGGTCGACACCGAGATCCCGGCGCCGGTCTCCGGCGTGCTGCTGGAGATCGTGGTCGCCGAGGACGAGACCGCCGAGGTCGGCGCCAAGCTCGCCGTGATCGGTGCCCCGGGTGCCGCTCCGGCGGCTGCCCCGGCCGCTCCGGCCGCCGCCCCCGCGCCCGCCGCCGCACCGGCCGCTCCGGCAGCCCCCGCTCCGGCGGCCCCCGCCCCGGCGCCGGTCGCGCCCCCGGCTCCCGCCCCGGTCGCGCCCCCCGCTCCGGCCCCGGCTCCGGCGGCCCCGGCCCCGGCTCCGGCGGCCCCGGCGCCGGCTCCCGCCCCGGTCGCGCCCGCCGCCCCCGCCCCGGCTCCCGTCGTCGCCGCCCCGGCCGCGACCGCCGGTGACGAAGGCGCGTACGTCACGCCGCTGGTCCGCAAGCTCGCCACCGAGACCGGTGTCGACCTGGGCGCGGTCAAGGGCACTGGCGTCGGTGGCCGTATCCGCAAGCAGGACGTCGTCGCCGCCGCGGAGGCCGCCAGGGCCGCCGTCGCCGCGCCGACTCCGGTCGCCGCCGCTGCCGCCGCCCCGAAGGCGCCGAAGCTGGAGGCGTCCCCGCTGCGCGGCCAGACGGTCAAGATGACCCGCATGCGCAAGGTCATCGGCGACAACATGATGAAGGCGCTGCACTCGCAGGCCCAGCTGACGTCGGTCGTCGAGGTCGACGTCACGAAGCTGATGAAGCTGCGCGGCCTGGCGAAGAACGCGTTCGCGGCCCGTGAGGGCGTCAAGCTGTCCCCGATGCCGTTCTACGTCAAGGCGGCGGCCCAGGCGCTGAAGGCCCACCCGGTCGTCAACGCCCGGATCAACGAGGACGAGGGCACCATCACGTACTTCGACTCGGAGAACATCGGCATCGCCGTGGACGCCGAGAAGGGTCTGATGACCCCGGTCATCAAGGGTGCGGGCGACCTGAACATCGCCGGGATCGCGAAGAAGACCGCGGAGCTGGCGGGCAAGGCCCGCGGTGGCGGCCTGACGCCGGACGACATGTCCGGGGCCACCTTCACCATCAGCAACACCGGCTCGCGCGGTGCGCTGTTCGACACCGTCATCGTGCCCCCGAACCAGGTCGCCATCCTGGGCATCGGTGCCACGGTCCGCCGTCCGGTGGTCATCGACCACCCGGACCTCGGCGAGACGATCGCGGTGCGCGACATGACGTACCTCTCGCTCTCCTACGACCACCGTCTGGTGGACGGCGCGGACGCCGCCCGTTACCTGACCACGGTCAAGGCGATCCTGGAGGCCGGTGAGTTCGAGGTCGAGCTCGGCCTCTGAACGTCGCGGCTGTAACCAGCCTCACGAGCGGTGCCCCCGTCCGGACCACGTCCGGGCGGGGGCGCCGCCGTATTGTCTAGTGCCGTGACCGGCAAGGTTTGCCCGGAAGGAGCGTCGTCCGGTGCGTGCGATCGCAAGGCGGCCGGGAGCCCTCGTAGCGGGGCTACGTGGGCTTTTGGCCAACGCTGCGAACGTGCGTGCCGGACGACGCGACGGGGCAAGCGTTGCCGGGAGCGGCACCAGTCATTGACCGGTCGCCCCGGCCGCCGTGATGGCGCAGACGGCACCGGTCCACCTCGAAGGAGCTCCACATGACCCCGCCCGTCGTCCACTCGCTGCGCGAACAGATCCGCGAGCACATCGTGGACGGGATCGTCAGCGGGCGCTGGAAGCCGGGCGAACGGATCGTGGAGCGCCGCATCGCCACCGAGCTGGAGGTCAGCCAGACGCCCGTGCGCGAGGCCCTGCGGGAGCTGGAGACGCTCCGGCTGATCGAGTCCGCCCCCAACAAGGGCGTGCGGGTCCGCAACCTCACCGCGGCCGATCTGGAGGAGAGCTATCCGGTCCGGGCCGGTCTGGAGCAGATCGCCGCGGAGCTGGCGGCCCCGGCCCTGGGCGAGGACTGCTCGCGCCTGGCCCCGCACGTGGCGGCGCTCTACGAGGCGGACCGGCTGGCCGACGGCGAGGCCCAGGTGCGGCACACCGTGGCGTTCCACCGGGAGATGGTGCGGGCCGCCGGGAACGCCGTGCTGCTGCACACCTGGGAGGGACTGGGCATCGAGGTGTTCACCGCCCTGTCGATCCGCTGGCTGGGCACGGTGCAGAAGTCGTACGCGGAGGAGCACGAGGCGCTCATCGAGGCGTTCCTGCGCAAGGACCCGGACATCGGGGCGCTGGTCAAGGCGCACGTCCTGGGCTGCGCGCCGCGCGCCTGAGCGGCACGGCGGCGACCGGCTCCCGGCGCTCGCCCGGCATTCCGGCGACCGGCCCGGCGCTCGTCCGGCACATGCGAGGCCGCCCGGGACTCGTCCGGCGCCGCACGGGCCGTCCGGTACGCGTGACGCATCTGTGGCGAGGGGTGCTCAACTGCGCGCTCACGTGCCCCTTTTGTGTACTAAATCCCGTCACTCCGTGCCCCACTTCGCGGCACCGAATGCCAATTTCTTCATATCGAGAAGTTTTGCCGTTCACCCTTTGATCGATCATCGATCGACGATCTAGAGTTCAGTCGCGGGCTCACCGGCCCCATCGCCCTGTCCTGCCAGCCAGGGACTTCTCCACCCTCCTCCCACTCCGGAAGGCGGCGATCATGACCGACCCCGTAAAGCTTCCGAGCGAGCTCGATCAGCTCCCGGACCGCGACCCCGAGGAGACCGCCGAATGGGCGGCCTCCCTCGACGCCGTCACCAGGGCCGCCGGCCCGCACCGCGCCGCGTACCTGATGCGCCGCTCGCTCCAGCACGCCGAGGGCGCCGGTCTCGCGCTGCCCAAGCTGCTGGAGACCGACTACGTCAACTCCATCCCGACCGCCGCCGAGCCCGCGTTCGGCGGCGACCTGGAGATGGAGAGCCGGATCACCGCCTGGAACCGCTGGAACGCGGCCGCGATGGTCACCCGCGGCGCCCGGTTCGGGGTCGGCGGTCACATCGCCACCTTCGCCTCGGCCGCCTGGCTGTACGAGACCGGCTTCAACCACTTCTTCCACGGCAAGGAGGGGGACGGCTCGGGCGACCAGATCTACGTCCAGGGCCACGCCTCCCCCGGCATCTACGCCCGTGCCTTCCTCGACGGCCGGCTCAGCGAGCGGCAGCTCGACAACTTCCGCCAGGAGGCGGGCGGCGACGGCCTGCCGTCCTACCCGCACCCGCGGCGGCTGCCCTGGCTGTGGGAGTTCCCCACCGTGTCGATGGGCCTCGGCCCGCTCTCCGCGATCTACCAGGCGCGCTTCAACCGCTACCTGACCAACCGCGGCATCAAGGACACCTCGAACTCGCACGTCTGGGCCTTCCTCGGCGACGGCGAGATGGACGAGCCCGAGTCGACCGCCGCCCTCGCCCTCGCGGCCCGCGAGCGGCTGGACAACCTGACCTTCGTCATCAACTGCAACCTGCAGCGCCTCGACGGCCCGGTGCGCGCCAACTTCCGCGTGGTCCAGGAGCTGGAGGGCGCGTTCCGCGGGGCCGGCTGGAACGTCGTCAAGTCGCTCTGGGGCAACGCCTGGGACGAGCTGTTCCAGCTGGACACGACGGGCGCGCTGGTCCGCCGGCTCCGCGAGGTCCCGGACGCGCAGTTCCAGACGTACGCCACCCGCGACGTCGCGTACATCCGTGAGCACTTCTTCGGCGCCGAGCCCGCGCTCGTCGAGATGGCGAAGCTGCTCACCGACGCGAAGATCGGCGAGTGCTTCTACACCTCGCGCGGCGGTCACGAGCCCCGCAAGGTCTACGCGGCGTACAAGGCGGCCCTGGAGCACAAGGGCGGCCCGACCGTGATCCTCGCCCAGACGGTGAAGGGC
This sequence comes from Streptomyces sp. NPDC001750, assembly GCF_042892615.1. Lineage (NCBI taxonomy): Bacteria > Bacillati > Actinomycetota > Actinomycetes > Kitasatosporales > Streptomycetaceae > Streptomyces > Streptomyces sp. NPDC001750. The sequence continues at coordinate 224,649 of NZ_JBIAUE010000004.1, forward strand.
TTCACGCTCGGCAGGGGCTTCGAGTCCAAGAACGCCAACCACCAGATGAAGAAGCTGTCCGCCGACGAGTTCAAGGACATGCGCGACCTGCTGGGGCTGCCGATCCCGGACAGCGCCTTCGTGGACGGCCTGGTGCCCTACGGCCACCCCGGCGCCGACTCCCCCGAGGTGCGCTACCTCCAGGAGCGCCGCGCCGCCCTCGGTGGTCCGGCCCCGGCCCGCCGGGTGCACGCCGTGGCACTGCCCGAGCCCGAGGAGCGCGCGTTCGCCGCGCTGAAGAAGGGGTCCGGCAAGCAGGAGATGGCCACCACCATGGCCTTCGTCCGCCTCGTCAAGGACCTGATGCGGGACAAGCGGACGGGCAGGCGCTGGGTACCGGTCGTCCCGGACGAGGCGCGTACCTTCGGCATGGAGTCGCTGTTCCCGTCGGCCGGCATCTACTCGCCGCTGGGCCAGACGTACGAGCCGGTCGACCGCGACCAGCTGATGTACTACAAGGAGGCCAAGGACGGCCAGATCCTCAACGAGGGGATCACCGAGGCCGGTGCCATGGCGGACTTCATCGCCGCGTCCACGTCGTACGCGACGCACGGCGAGCCGATGATCCCCTTCTACATCTTCTACTCGATGTTCGGCTGGCAGCGCACCGGAGACCAGTTCTGGCAGCTCGGCGACCAGCTCGGCCGCGGCTTCGTGGTCGGCGCCACGGCGGGCCGCACGACGCTGACGGGCGAGGGTCTCCAGCACGCGGACGGTCACTCGCACCTGATCGCGTCCACGAACCCGGCCTCGCTCAACTACGACCCGGCGTTCGCGTACGAGATCGCGGTGATCGTCAAGGACGGTCTGCGCCGGATGTACGGCCCCGACGCCGAGGACGTCTTCTACTACCTGACGGTCTACAACGAGCCGAAGCCGCAGCCCGCGATGCCGGAGGGTGTCGAGGAGGGCATCCTCAAGGGTCTCTACCGCTTCAAGGAGGGCACGCCCGCGAAGGCGGACGCGCCGCGCGTCCAGCTACTGGCCTCCGGTACGGCGATCCACTGGGCCCTGCAGGCGCAGGAGCTGCTGTCGGCGGACTGGGGCATCACGGCCGACGTGTGGTCCGCGACCTCGTGGGGCGAGCTGCGCAGGGAGGCCCTGGAGTGCGACGAGGCGCTGCTGCGGGGCGAGCAGCGGGTGCCGTACGTGACCCGCGCCCTGGAGGGCGCGCCGGGTCCGGTCCTGGCGGTCAGCGACTGGATGCGGCAGGTCCCGGACCAGATCAGCCAGTGGGTGGAGCAGGACTGGTCCTCGCTCGGCACGGACGGCTTCGGTCTGTCCGACACCCGTGACGCGGCCCGCCGCCACTTCGGTGTGGACGCGCAGTCGATCACGGTCGCGGCGCTGGCCCAGCTGGCCCGCCGCGGCGAGGTGAGCGCGGCCGCGGTCAAGGAGGCCCGGGAGCGGTACGGACTGTGACTCTGGAGTGACACCGGGAACGGTGGAAGGCGGCAGCCGGGTACGCCCGGCTGCCGCCGCATCGTTTCCACCGCCGCACCGTTTCCGCGGCCGGGTGGCACGGGCCGGGTGGCTCCGGAGCGGGGCGGCGCAGGCCGGGACAGCGGGCGCGGGCCGTGGACAGCGGGCGCGGGCCGTGGACAGCGGGCGCGGGCCGTGGACGGCCCGCAGCCACAATGGGGCCATGCGTGCTGCCCGCCTCATCAAGATGGTGCTGCTCCTGCAGTCCCGCCCCGCCATGACCGCCGCCGAGCTCGCCCGGGAGCTGGAGGTGTCCGAGCGGACCGTCACCCGGGACGCGCAGGCCCTCTCCGAGGCGGGTGTTCCGGTGTACGCCGACCGGGGCAGAGCCGGGGGCTACCGCCTGGTCGGCGGGTACCGCACCCGCCTCACCGGTCTCGCCCGCGACGAGGCCGAGGCGCTCTTCCTCTCCGGACTGCCCTCCGCCCTGCGCGAGATGGGTCTGGAGGAAGCCGCGTCGGCCGCCCGGCTCAAGGTGTCGGCGGCCCTGCTCCCCTCGCTGCGGGACGCCTCCGAGAACACCGCCCGGCGCTTCCACCTGGACGCGCCCGGCTGGTTCCGGGAGCCGGAGACCCCCGAACCGCTGTCCGCCGTCGCGCAGGCCGTGTGGGACGACCGGATCGTGCGTGCCCGTTACCGCCGCAACGGGCGGGACGAGGACGTGGAACGGGAGCTGGCCCCGTACGGGCTCGTCCTGAAGGCCGGTGTCTGGTACCTCTGCGCCCGGGTGGCGGAGGACTTCCGGGTGTACCGGATCGACCGGTTCTCGGCGGTCACGGTGTCGGACGATCGGTTCGCGCGCGACGAGGACTTCGACCTGCCGGGATTCTGGGCGCGGCGGTCCGCGCAGTTCGCGCGCTCACTGCTCCGGGAGGAGGTGACGGTGCGGGTGTCGGAGGAGGGCGTACGCCGACTGCCGCACGTGATGGACCGTTCGGCGGTCCGGGAGGCCCTGGAGGCGGCGGGCCCGCCCGACGCACGGGGGTGGCGCACGCTCACTCTGCCGGTCGAGTCCCTGGAGGTGGCGTATGCCCAACTGCTGGGGCTGGGGCCCGAGTCGGAGGTGCTCGAACCGGCCGGTCTGCGGACCCGTCTCGCCGCAGCGGCGCGGCGCCTGCACGACATGTACCGCTGAGCGCGTCCTCCGGTCGCGTCCGCGTGCGCGGTCCGTCGGCACGGCCGATGCTTGATCCGTGATGGACGAGACGGAGTTCTGGGAGATCATCGACAGCACCCGCGAGGACGCCGAGGGCGACCCCGAGGATCAGGCCGACCTGCTCGTCGAACGGCTGGTGCGGCTCGATCCGGAAGCCGTGCTGGATTTCGCCCGGCACTTCGAGGCCCGTTACAACCGCGCGTACCGCTGGGACCTGCGGGGCGCCGCCGCAGTGCTGCTCGGCGGGGCGGGCGACGACGCCTTCGACTTCTTCCGCTGCTGGCTGATCGGGCAGGGGCGGGAGGTCTTCGAGGGCGCGCTGCACGATCCGGACGCCCTCGCCGATCTCCTCGACGACTTCGACGAGGAGATCGACGGGGACGGCGAGGACCTCGGCTACGCCGCCGACGAGGCGTACGAACAGCTCACCGGCGTGGTCGACCCGGATCTCGGGCTGCCGCCCCAGCCCGCGGAGCCGGAAGGCGTCCCGCTCGCGATCGAGGACGAGGCGACCCTCGCGGAGCACTTCCCCGCACTCTGGGCACGGTTCAGGGGCGACTGAGCGCGACCGGGCGCGGCTGAAACGCCGGATGGAAGGGGCCTTCTCCGCGCCGAGCGAAAAGAACCTCTCCGCGCTGGGAACGGGCCCCTCCGCGTCGGGGGGAGCGGACCGACCCCTCCCCCACGCCGGGCGCGGGCCTCACCACGCCGGCAGCGGGCGCCTCCCCTATCCGGAGACGGTTCTTCCGCGCCGGGCACAGGCGTCTCCGGCCGGAGACGCTGCTTCCAAGGGCGCTGACGGACGCACCGACGAGCGGGCCCGGCTCACCCGCCGATCTCGCGGTGCGCTGCCTGCACGAGCTCATCGGCGGCATGCGACTGTTCGGCGACCGAGCCGGGGACGCGAGGGCGGATCAGGGGGCGAGCGAACGCCCCATCAGGACGTCGTCGACATAACGGCCGTCGAGGAAGAACTCGCCGCGCAGCACGCCCTCGACGACGAACCCCTCCGACTCGTACAGGGCACGCGCGGGCGCGTTGTGCCCGAGCACCCGCAGCGTCATCCGGTTGGCGCCCCCGTCCCGCGCCGCCGCGCACGCGGCCCGCAGCAGGGTCCTGGCGACGCCCCGGCCGCGTGCCCAGTCGGCCACGGCCAGGCCCTGTATCTGGCGGACGTGGGAGTTGCAGGGCAGCGGGGTCGGCAGAACGACCCTGACGTACCCGGCGATCCCCGTCTCCCCCTCCTCGTTCTCCGCCTCGGCCACGAGAAAGTCCTCGGGCCGGTGGCGGTCGTCGAAGAAGGGCGAGTAGGGCGGCTGCGGCCTCGGCATCACCGCGTGCAGGGTCGACCAGGTGGCGCGGTCGAGCTCTCCGAGGGCGTCGTCGTCGGAGCGGTTCGCGGGGCGGACGGAACAGGCCGGAGGTGTGTGGATCTCTTGCATGCGCGCCACTGTGCCACGCCGTCCACCTGTCGGCAGCCCCTTTTGTTCGCAGGCGGACCGGCTCCGCCTCGACCGTCGACTGGATCGGCCCCGCCTGCCGGCTGACGGCTCTCGTCGGCGGGTGGCGGCCCCCTGCCACCCGGTGGGACCGTTCTGCCTCCCGGTCGGCCCGGCCGGCGGGGCATTCGGGGACCCTTGCGGCAGGATGGGGCCATGCTGCACTCCCGTATCGCCGTCAGCGGAGCGTCCGGACTCATCGGAGCGGCGCTCGTGCGCTCGCTGCGGGCCGACGGGCACGAGGTCGTCCGCCTGGTACGGCACCCGGCGCGGGCCGGCGACGAGGTGGAGTGGAGCCCCGAGCGCCGGTACGTCGACGTGGCGGGCCTGGTCGGCTGCGACGCCGTCGTCCACCTCGCCGGGGCCGGGGTCGGCGACCACCGCTGGACACCGGCGTACAAGCGGGAGATCCGGGAAAGCCGGGTGCGCGGGACGACGGCGGTGGCCGAGGCCCTCGCCTCGCTGGACGTGCCGCCGAAGGTGCTGGTGTCCGGGTCGGCCATCGGCTACTACGGCGACACCGGGGACCGGGCGGTCGACGAGAGCGCCCCGGCCGGCACCGGGTTCCTGCCGTCCGTCTGCGTGGAGTGGGAGGCGGCGACGGCGGCCGCGCAGGAGGCGGGCGTACGGACCGTCCACGCCCGCACCGGTCTGGTCGTGGGCCGGGCCGGCGGGGCCTGGGGCCGTCTCTTCCCGCTGTTCCGGGCGGGGCTCGGCGGACGGCTGGGCGACGGGCGCCAGTACTGGAGCTTCATCGCCCTGCACGACGAGGTCGCCGCGCTGCGGCACATCCTGGACACGGAATCGCTGTCCGGCCCGGTGAACCTCACCGGCCCCGACCCGGTCACCAACGCCGAGGTGACCGCCGCCATGGGCCGGGTACTGCGCCGCCCCACGCTGCTGACCGCCCCGGCACCGGCCCTGCGCCTGGTCCTCGGCGACTTCGCCGAGGACGTGCTGGCCAGCCAGCGGGTACTTCCCGGCCGGCTGCTGGACTCGGGCTTCGCGTTCGCCTTCCCCGGCATCGACGCGGCGATCCGCGCGGCGCTGCGCTGAACGGCCCGCGCCGCTCCGTACGACACCGCGCCGAACGCGGCGCGGAACACCGGTCCGAGCCATGCCGGACGCGGCGCGCAACACCAGCCCGAACCGGGCGCGCACCACCCCCACCGAGACCGAACGCTCCGTACGCCACCACCCCGCACCACGCCGAACGCGCCTTGTGGCGCCGCGCCCAGCGCACCGTGAAGGGCACCGGCGCACACCGGTCGCGCCTCTCGGACGCGCGGCCGTCCGCGCCCGCCACCGAATCGGACGGACATGCGACCCCGTGCAACGGTGCCCCGGGCGCGCGCGTCTGCGACTGTCCCGGCCGCCCTCCTAGCCTCCTTGCGAACTCCGGTGTTCCGGGGGCCTGTCGGGGGCACGAGCCCCCACCGGTTGCGACGACTCGGGGAGGGCACGTGCTCAGCTCGGCACATCACGCGGACGTCGTCATCATCGGGGCAGGCATCGCCGGCCTGTCGGCCGCCCACCGCCTGACCAGCGCGGGAGTGAGCGTCAACGTCCTGGAGGCGAGCGACCGGGTCGGCGGCCGGATGACCACGACCGAGTCGGACGGCTTCCTGCTCGACCACCTCGGACCGCTGCTCAGCACCGCGTACCCGGAGCTCCGCCTCACGCCCGCCCTCGAAGGGCTCGCCCTGCGCCCCTTCGCACCGGGGCTGCTCGTCCACAGCGAGGGCCGCCAGTACCGGACCGGCGACGCACGGGGCGCGCGGGGCGCGTTCAAGGCGGCGCGCGCCCTGGCGAGCTCTCCCCGGCCGCCGATGGGCGGGCCGATCGACCAGGCACGGCTGGGTGCCGCCCTGAACCGGCTCGCCGCCACCCCGGCGTCCCGCATCCTGGCCCGGCCCGAGCAGACCGCGCTCGCCGCCCTGTCCCACCGGGGCCTGCCCTCCCGAACGGTCAACGGCTTCCTGCGCCCGCTTCTCTCCGCGCTCCTGAGCGACCCGGAACTCACCACGTCCAGCCGCTGTGCCGACCTCGTCCTGCGCGACTACGCGCGCGGCAGGCTGTGCGTACCGGCGGGCGGTGCGGGCAGGCTGCCCGAGCTGCTCGCGGCCTCGCTGCCGCCCGGCACGATACGGACGGGGGTCCATGTCACGGCCGCCGACATCACCTCGGTCCGCACCAGGGACCACGGTGAACTCGGCTGTCGTTCCCTGCTGTTGGCGACCGGCGCCGGTGCCGCCGCCGCATTGCTGCCCGGTCTGCGGGTGCCCACCTTCCACCCGGTGACGGTGCTTCACCACACCGCGCCGGTTCCCCCGCAGACCGGTGCCTCACTTCTGCTCGACTCCGACCGTTCGGGTCCGGTCGCGCACACGGCGGTGATGAGCGCGGTCGACCCCGCGCGCGCCCCGCGCGGCCGGACGCTGATCAGCTCGACGGTGCTCGGCACCCCACCGCCGGACCTGGACCGCGCGGTCCGTTCCCATCTCGCCGTCCTGTACGGCACGCCCACCGACGACTGGGAGCTGCTGGCCGCCCATCACGACCCCGAAGCCGTCCCCGCGATGGCCGCGCCCCACGATCTGCGCCGCCCGGTCCGGCTGCTCGCCGGGCTGTACGTGTGTGGCGACCACCGCGACACCAGCACGGTCCAGGGCGCCCTGTTCTCGGGGCGTCGCGCGGCCGAGGCGATCCTCACGGACCTGGGCGTGCGCCCGGGGCGCGGAGGAAAGGGCGACGGAGGCGGTGAGGCACTCCCCGAAGCGGCGTGACGCCCCGGCCCGGACCGCCGGAGCGGCGTGACAGCCGGTCGGAGTGGCCCGCCGGCCGGGCGCGGAACCGCTCGCCGTCACCTCGGCGAGGCGTGGCCCTCCCCGGCGCGACTCGCCTCAGCCCAGCGCGGCGACCCGTTCGCGGTATCCGCGCACCGCGGCCGCGTCCCGGTACGGCTCCAGGCGGCGCTCGAAGTCCCGTACGTACTCCGTCGCCCGTGCCGACCGCATCTCCATCGCCTGCTGGGCGGCCTCGGCGCCCAGCAGGCACGCCTGGTCGAGCTCACCGAGCCCGAGCCGGGCGCAGGCCAGCACCACCCGGCAGAACAACCGGCTGCGGGCGTACACCGGCGCGCGCAGTTCGAGGGAGCGCTCCGCGTGCTGCGCCGCGGCGCGGTGCTGCTGGAGGTCGCGGTGGCAGTGCCCGAACTCGTCGGCGAGCTGTGCCTCGTCGAAGTGCCGCGCCCAGTGCGGGACCTCGTCCCCGGGGCGGGCGATCTCCAGCGCGCGTTCCGCCCGCGCCAGCGAGGCGGTGCAGGACCTGGCGTCGCCGAGCACCCCGTGCCCACGCGCCTCGACGGCGTGCAGCAGGGACTGGACGACCGGCGGCGCCGACGAACCGATGCCCTGCTGCGCCACCCGGGCCAGCTGCACGGCTTCCCTGCCGTGCCCGAGATAGACCGCCTGCCGGCTCATGGTGATCAGGACGTAGCTGCCGTACGCGCGGTCCCCGGCGGCCTGGGCCAGCCGCAGCGCCTGGACGAAGTACCGCTGGGCCAGGCCGTGGGCCGCGATGTCGTACGAGGTCCAGCCCGCCAGCCGGGTCAGATCGGCGGCGGCGGAGAACAGCCGGCGCCCGGTGGCCTCGCCGTACGTGCCCCGCAGCATCGGCTCCGTCTCGTGCTCCAGGTAGCGGACGAGCGCCTGGCGGGCGTGGCCGCCGCCGTAGGTGTGGTCGAGGGTGCGGAAGAGTTCGCCGACTGATCGGAGGGCGGCGACATCACCGCCGCCGACGCGCTGGCCGGGACTCCGCTCGGTCTGCCGCTGCCGGGGCACGGCGGGGCCGCCGGGCGGACCGACGGGGGGCCCGGGCGGCGCGGACGGTCCGGCGGGCCGGGACGGGCCCGGCCCTCGCGTCCCGCCGTGGCCGCCGTGCACCCCGCCGGGCCAGTGCGCCCCATGCGACCCGTGTGCCCCGTGCGACCCGCGCGCCCCCTGTGCTCCGGCCCCCTCGGTCGTCCGGACCCCGCCGGGCGTACGGCTCCCGGTCGCGGCGCCCGGCACCGGCGCGGCGGACTCGCTCCCCCGCGCCACCCACTCGTCGGCCCGGCCGATCAGCCAGTCCCGACTGGGCACGACGAGCCCGGCCGGAGTGAAGGCGATCTTGCGCAGCTCGGCGTGGCTGCCCGAGTCCTTCCGCCACAGTCCGCTGACGATGTCGACGGCCTCGGCGGGCGTGGCGGCGAACTCCAGGCCCGCGTAGACCGGAGCGCACGCGTCGAGGCCCAGGTCCTGCGCGGAGAGCCGACGGCCGAGTCTCCGGGTGAAGACCTCGGCGATCAGTGCCGGCGTGGTGCCGCGCGGCTGCTGACCGCGCAGCCAGCGGGTCACGGAGGTCTTGTCGTACCGCAGGTCGAGCCCGTGCTCCAGACCCAGTTGGTCCACCCTGCGGGCCAGACCGGCGTGCGAGAAGCCGGCCTCGGTGATGAGGGAGGCGAGTCGGCGGTTGGGTGTGCGCTGCGGAGGTCGTTCCGACATCAGCTGTACGGTCTCCTGCCTTCGGGGCCGGGCGGGCAGCCCTAATGGAACGGCGTGAATTTAGCGGCCTTCGCCCAGGCCAAAGCCGCCTTCGCTTCGCTTTCATCCGATCGTGTGAGGATTGAGGACGGCGCTGACGAGGGCCGACGGAATCCACCTGCCGGTCCGTCTCCCCGGCACCGGACGTACAGTGGCTCGGGGCTGATTCAGTGCTGGTGACGCGGCTCCGGGCATGCCCGGCTCCCGCCACCACGAGTAGGAAGGCATCTGTCGTGACCGAGCTCCGGTTCGTCCGGCTGGGATTCGGCGAGGAAGCCGTCGACTACCAGGTGGCCTGGCAGAAGCAGCGCGAGGTGCACGCGGCCAGGTTCGAGGACGCCGTCCCCGACACCTGCCTGATGCTGGAACACCCGCCCGTCTACACGGCGGGGCGGCGCACGACCGACAGCGAGCGCCCACTGGACGGCACCCCGGTCATCGACGTGGACCGGGGCGGCAAGATCACCTGGCACGGCCCGGGCCAGCTCATCGGCTACCCGATCCAGAAGCTGCCCCGCCCCGTGGACGTGGTGGCGCACGTCCGCCGGCTGGAGGAGGCACTGATCCGTTCCGCCGCCGAGTTCGGTCTGGAGACCACCCGGGTCGAGGGCCGCAGCGGGGTCTGGGTGCTGGGCGACCCGGTCGAGGACCGCCCGGCGTTCGGCGGCCTCTCCCTCGACTTCGACCCGCGGCTGACGGACGAGGAGTTCGACGCGCGGCTGCACGGGCCCGAGTACGCCCCGTCCAACGCGGGCCAGCGCCGCGAGGACCGCAAGCTGGCCGCGATCGGCATCCGGGTCGCCAAGGGCGTGACCATGCACGGCTTCTCGTTCAACGTGAACCCCGACACCACCTGGTTCGACCGCATCGTGCCGTGCGGCATCCGGGACGCGGGCGTCACCTCGCTCGCGTACGAGCTGGGCCGCGACATCACGATCGCCGAGGTGCTGCCGGTCGTCGAGAAGCACCTCAAGGACGTCCTGGAGAACGCGGAGCTCGCCCCGCGCGCCGTCGAACGCCCGACGGACGCCGTGGCCACGGCCTGACGGGCCGGGGCGACCCGGTGGCGGTCGAGGCGGTCCCGTGACGGCCGGGCCCGATGACCGGCCGGAGGCGGTCCGGTGACGGCCGTCGGCGGCGCGGGACGTGCCCGCCGGGAATAGGGCCTGCCGGCCACAGGTTGGCCAGTCGTAAAGCCGTGTGAACCACGGGCGTACCCTGGTGTCCGCCGAAGAATCCAATGCTGAAGCAAGCGAAACAACCAGTGCAGTGAAAGCAAAGGGGAGTGCCGGAGTGTCCGCTGTCGCACCCGACGGGCGCAAGATGCTGCGCCTGGAGGTCCGGAACAGCCAGACCCCCATCGAGCGCAAGCCCGAGTGGATCAAGACCCGGGCGAAGATGGGCCCCGAGTACAACCAGTTGCAGAAGCTCGTGAAGAGCGAGGGTCTGCACACGGTGTGCCAGGAGGCCGGCTGTCCCAACATCTTCGAGTGCTGGGAGGACCGCGAGGCCACGTTCCTCATCGGTGGCGACCAGTGCACCCGGCGCTGCGACTTCTGCCAGATCGACACGGGCAAGCCGCAGGCGCTGGACCGGGACGAGCCGCGCAGGGTCGGTGAGTCCGTCGTCGCGATGGACCTGAACTACGCCACCATCACGGGCGTCGCACGCGACGACCTCGAGGACGGCGGTGCCTGGCTGTACGCGGAGACCGTGCGCCGGATCCACGCGATGACCGCGGAGCGGGAGGCCGGCCGCACCAAGGTCGAACTGCTGATCCCCGACTTCAACGCGGTGCCCGAGCAGCTCGCCGAGGTCTTCTCCGCGCGCCCCGAGGTGCTCGCGCACAACGTCGAGACCGTGCCGCGGATCTTCAAGCGGATCCGCCCCGGTTTCCGTTACGAGCGTTCCCTGGAGGTCATCACGCGGGCCCGTGAGGCCGGACTGGTGACCAAGTCCAACCTGATCCTCGGCATGGGCGAGACCCGCGAGGAGGTCAGCGAGGCGCTGCACGACCTGTACGAGGCGGGGTGCGAGCTCATCACGATCACGCAGTACCTGCGCCCGTCCGTGCGCCACCACCCGGTCGAGCGCTGGGTGAAGCCGCAGGAGTTCGTGGAGCTGAAGGACGAGGCCGACGCGATCGGCTACTCCGGCGTGATGTCCGGGCCGCTGGTCCGTTCCTCGTACCGCGCGGGACGGCTCTTCCAGCAGGCGATGGAACGGCGCGGCGCCGCCACCACGGCTCCCACCGTGTGAATCCGCCCACAGGCGAATACCCTCCGGTCATCACCGGTCCGAAGCGGCCCCGTGCGCTCCTCGCAGGTCAAAGGCGCATATGGGCCGCTTCGGCGTGCGCCGCGTCCGAATCAAGGTTTCATTGGTGTGTGACCGACCGGTCATACGCTGTTCGCACCGGGCAGTGACGCTGGGTGCTCACGACTGGTCACACCGGGTGGTCGCAGCACGGTGACGCCGGGCGCTCACGCCCCGGCGGCACCCCGCGCCGCTGCCGCCGCCACCGTCCCGTTCCCCGCACCCACGCCGCCGCCCACCCACTCGCTTCCCCCTCACTTCGCGCAACACGGCCCGGAGCAGTCCGCCCCGGGCCGTCCGTTCCGGGCAGCCGGGTACGCGCGGCTCGTCCGCACGACCCGGTCCGCACATCCGCTCCGAGGAGATCTCCACGATGCAGGCCGTGCCGGTGCGCGCCACCGCCCTCCCTTCCGTCACCCATGCCCTTCGCGCCGTCGAGTCGCTGCTGCTGAGCGGCGGCCAGCGCACCGCCCGCCGCAACGCCTGGACCGCCGTCCTGGAGGACCGCCGCCGGGCCGAGGACCGTGTGGAGACCGAGCATGTACTGGCCGGGCACGTACCGGAGGCCGCGGCCGACCGCCGTTCCTGAGCCACGTAAACTTCTGTGCATGGCGAGGAAGGCAAACACTGAAGGCGCGGAGAGCGCCGAGAACGCGGGGCGGCTCAAGCAGATCGCCCTGACCTACAAGATGACCCGGCGGACCGATCCCAAGGTCGGTCTTGTCGTCGCGGGCGTGGGAATCGTCACCTTCGGTGTCCTCCTCGGGGTCGGCTTCCTGATCGACCACCCGGTCTACCTGGGCATTCTGGGCTTCGTACTGGCTCTCCTCGCGATGGCGATCGTCTTCGGGCGGCGTGCCGAGCGCGCGGCCTTCGGGCAGATGGAGGGGCAGCCGGGTGCTGCGGCGGCGGTGCTCGAACGAGTGGGCCGCGGCTGGACCACGACCCCCGCGGTCGCGATGAACCGCAGCCAGGACGTCATCCACCGTGCCGTCGGCAAGGCGGGCATCGTGCTGGTCGGCGAGGGCAACCCGAACCGGGTGAAGCAGCTGCTCGCGGCCGAGAAGAAGAAGATGGCGCGCATCCTGATCGACGTGCCGGTGCACGACATCATCGTCGGCAACGACGAGGGCCAGGTGCCGCTGAAGAAGGTGCGCACCAAGATGCTGAAGCTGCCGCGGGTGCTCACCGGCCCGCAGGTGACCACCGCCAACGACCGGCTGCGCGCGATGGGCGATCTGATGAGCAACATGCCGCTGCCGAAGGGTCCGATGCCGAAGGGCATGCGGATGCCTCGGGGCGGCGGGAAGATGCGCTGACGCCCGACGCGGCGGACGACGGAAACGAGGGTGGGGCGGACCGAATCGGTCCGCCCCACCCTCGTTTCCGTCGTCCTGTGCCCTCGTCCCCTTGCCGGTCGTCCCATGCCGCCGGACAACCCGGACGACGGCCGGACTCAGATACGGACCTGGACCGCGCGGGACAGGCGGTCGTGCAGACCACGCCCGTCGCGGTCCCAGACCAGGGCGGGGACTGCCAGGCACAGCAGCAGGCTGCGGACGACGACGCGCCCGAAGCCGAGCCGGCCGCCGTTCTCGGCGACGACCCTGATGCCCAGGACGCGCTTGCCGGGCGTGCTGCCGATGGTCCCCACGGTGAGCACGCTCAGCACGAAGAAGACGCCGAGGGCCCAGTTCCCGACCGCCTGCTGGTCACCGCGGGCGAACAGCCCGTACGCGATCAGCATGCACAGGGCCCAGTCGATGAGGAGGGCGCCGAAGCGGCGGCCGAGCGGCGCCACGGACCCCGGCCCGTCCTCCGGCAGTCCGAGCCGCTTGCCCCGGTAGCCGAAGTCGACCCCCATCTCCTCGGCGGCCGCGCGCGGTCCGGAGAGCCACGATCCGATTACTTGCCTCTTGTCCACCCGACCACGGTACTGCGCCCGCCCGCGGCCCCGGCCGGGCGGGTCCGGGCACCGCAGAACAGGCGAGAGGCACCGCCCGCACACGGCAGAACAGACGAGAGGCACCGCCCCCACACGGCCCGGTTAACTTCTGCGAAACAAATGGGTCATGATTGAGAAATCCGGTCTGCCTATGGTCGGGACCAGCGCGTGCCACCGCACTGGCCGCACGATGGGCTACAACCCCGTCCCTCCCGGGCCGGGAGTAGGAGGAGTTGGATGTTCCAGAACGCCGACGACGCGAAGAAGTACATCGCGGACAATGACGTCAAGTTCATCGACGTCCGGTTCTGCGACCTGCCCGGAGTGATGCAGCACGTCACGGTCCCGGCGGCGACCTTCGACCCGGCCGACGACCTCGCCTTCGACGGCTCGTCGATCCGCGGCTTCCAGGCCATCCACGAGTCCGACATGGCGCTGCGCGCGGACCTGTCGACCGCCCGTGTCGACCCGTTCCGCCGCGACAAGACCGTCAACATCAACTTCTTCATCCACGACCCGATCACGGGCGAGCAGTACAGCCGCGACCCCCGGAACGTGGCCAAGAAGGCCGAGGCGTACCTGGCCTCCACCGGCATCGCCGACACCGCGTTCTTCGGCCCCGAGGCCGAGTTCTACGTCTTCGACAGCGTCCGCTTCCAGACGTCGTCGAACGAGAGCTTCTACCACATCGACTCGGAGGCCGGCGCCTGGAACACCGGCGCGCTGGAGAACAACCGGGGGTACAAGGTCCGCTACAAGGGCGGCTACTTCCCCGTCCCGCCGGTCGACCACTTCGCCGACCTGCGTGCGGAGATGTCCCTGGAGCTGGAGAAGAGCGGTCTGGAGATCGAGCGCCAGCACCACGAGGTCGGCACCGCCGGCCAGGCCGAGATCAACTACAAGTTCAACACGCTGCTCGCCGCCGCCGACGACCTGATGCTCTTCAAGTACATCGTGAAGAACGTCGCCTGGCGCAACAACAAGACCGCGACCTTCATGCCGAAGCCGATCTTCGGCGACAACGGCTCCGGCATGCACGTCCACCAGTCCCTGTGGGCCGGTGGCCAGCCGCTCTTCTACGACGAGCAGGGCTACGCGGGCCTCTCGGACATGGCCCGCTACTACATCGGCGGCATCCTGACGCACGCCCCGTCGCTGCTCGCCTTCACCAACCCGACGGTGAACTCCTACCACCGCCTGGTTCCCGGCTTCGAGGCCCCGGTCAACCTGGTGTACTCGCAGCGCAACCGCTCCGCCGCGATGCGTATCCCGATCACCGGCGCCAACCCGAAGGCCAAGCGCGTCGAGTTCCGCGCTCCGGACCCGTCGTCGAACCCGTACCTCGCCTTCTCCGCGCTGCTGATGGCCGGCCTCGACGGCATCAAGAACAAGATCGAGCCCGCCGAGCCGATCGACAAGGACCTCTACGAGCTGGCACCCGAGGAGCACGCGAACGTCCAGCAGGTCCCGACCTCCCTCCCGGCCGTCCTGGACGCGCTGGAGGCGGACAACGAGTACCTCCAGGCCGGCGGCGTCTTCACGGCCGACCTGATCGAGACCTGGATCGACTACAAGCGCACCAACGAGATCGCCCCGATCCAGCTGCGCCCGCACCCGCACGAGTTCGAGCTGTACTTCGACCTCTAGTGCCGCTCCCGGCACTGGACCGCAAGGTCGGGTGACCCGGGTCGAGGTCCTAGAACAGGCAGTGAACTGCGGAAAATCTTCACAGCAGTTCTTATTGTCACCGGTCGGTTCTCGTGCCCTCGTGCACAGAGTGCGCACCGCGCGGTTGCGTCACTGACGCACTGTCAGCGGCATGAGCGAGGGCCGCTACCCCATGGCCGGGGTAGCGGCCCTCGCCGTCTCTTCCAGCCTCTGTACCGCGGCAGCCCTCTTGGTCGCACAGTAACGACCTCGTCCACGATTGGCAGTGGAGGAAGGAGCGGCGTCTGGAGCCTTCGAATCCAAGGCGGAGGAGGGAGTCGGATGGGGTCTCCCCTGCTCGAACGCAGCTGAGAGCTTGGGGAAGGAGCGTCGGGGACTGACGACAACGCCGGAGGCGGAGGTCCCAGACGCCGCGACGCCGCTGACAATCGTGGACGAGGTCGTAAGGGGCGCTGGACGCGGCGAGCACGGGCAGGCGGGTCTTGGCCGGGGTGCGCGGGCTTCCGGCACTGGCCCGGCGGAAGGTCGGCGTCGAGCCGCTGCTGCCACGCGAGGTCGACGACAAGCTCGTGCCGCCGGCGTGGCGCAGGGCGGTCCACGCCAACCCCTCTCTGCCGCAGGGCGCGGTGGACCGGGACGCGTACGTGGTGTGCGTGCAGGAGCAGCCGCACCGAGCCCCGAACAACCGCGACGTGTCCGCCGCCCCGTCGCACCGCTGGTCCAACCCGCGGGCCCGCCTGCTGGACGTGCAGGAATCTCGCCACAAGCCGGCACGCGACGTGTGCCACGGCAGGTGCGGCACCAGCCACCAGGCGGACCGCGACGGGATGGAGGACCAGCTCGGCGCGCTCGGCCTGGTCCTCAACGCCATCGTGCTCTGGACGACGAAGTACATCGACGCCGCCGTCGCCCAGCTCCGCGCCGAGGGCCACGCGATCCGCGACGAGGACATCGCCCGCCTGTCCCCGCTGAAGCACCGCAGCCCGAACCCCCTCGGCCGCTACAGCTTCACCGCCTCGGCCCCGGCCGCCGGCGCCCTGCGCCCGCTACGTGCCCCGGACGCGCCCGAGCTGGACGAGGACGAAGACGAGACAACCGCTGACTTGTAGGGTCTCGCCGCTCGTGACATGTCGATCTTGCGTGACCTGGGCGTTCCTGGCTGTCTCACGGCCTTGTCACCCATGATCAGTATCGAATCCGTGGCATTTCCTCGCGAGGGCGAGGGCGAGATCAGGCGGCTTGCCCGTGTCGGCCCAGTACTCCACGCTGAGCCCCGAGCACGAGGACTACCGGCGAGCCCGGATCGCGCACCGATGAGTTTCCCGCGCCGCGCTGGTCTATACGCCGGACACCCACGGACGGAAGGCTGGCCCATGCGGAAACTGATCTACGGCATGAACCTGACCCTGGACGGCTACATCGCCGCGGTCGGCGACGACATCGGCTGGAGCGGACCGCCGAGCGACGAGCTGTTCCAGTGGTGGCTCGACCACGAGCAGGAGAGTGGCCTGTCGCTGTATGGGCGCAAGCTGTGGGAAACGATGAGTTCCTACTGGCCGACCGGCGACCAGCAGCCCAACGCCACCCCGGCGGAGATCGAGTTCGCGCGGAACTGGCGGGACACGCCGAAGGTGGTGTTCTCCTCGACGATCGACAAGGTCGACTGGAACACCCGCCTGGTCACCGGCGACGCGATCGCCGAGATCACCCGGCTCAAGGCCGAGGACGGCGGCCCAATGAACATCGGCGGCGCAACGCTCGCCGGGGCGGCCATGCGCGCCGGGCTGATCGACGAGTACGCGATCGCCGCCCATCCGGTCCTGGTGGGCGGCGGCACGCCGTTCTTCACCGCGCTGGACAGTTGGGTGAACCTGAACCTGGTGGAGACGCGGACGTTTCCCGGCGGCGTGGTCCTGACCAGGTACGAGACGAGGCGCTGAGCATCAGCACCCACACGCTGGTGCCGCTCCCGGCACTAGGGACTGTCTCGAAGTGATTTGCGTACGACCGGCCCCGGCCCGAGTGCCGGGCGGACCGCATCCCTGTCGTCAAACGATCGTTTGACGACAGGGAGCCGACGCGTCGTTCATGGTGTAGACCCTCGCCGCCGTCGGCGAACTCCAGCGCGAGCTGACCTACGACGGACTGCGCGCCGCCGAGGCCAAGGGCAGCAAGGGCGGACGGGTGACGGTGCGGACCGGAGCCCGCGCCCCGGGATACGGGGTGCGGGCTCCGGGTGATGGGCGGACGGGCGGGTCGGCGGACGGCCGTCAGCGGCCGTGGCGGATCAGGGAGCGGACCATGCGGCAGGTGGTGTCGGACGGCGGGTGGATGCCGATGCGCTCGGCGGTGGCGCGTATCCTGCGGTCGGTCGCGGTCGACGGATAGTAGACGCCCGTGTCGAGCAGGGCGATCGCCAGGCGCATCGCCTTCAGGCGGCGGTTGTGGGTGACGTACCACTCGCGGGGCCGTCCTGCGGGGAGCGGCTTCTTCCGCAAGGGCTTGTGGTACTGCTCGGTCGTGACTGCGGCAACGGCCATGGGCATCCTCCTGGCACGGTCGTGGAACCCTCACGAACTCCCTCCATTTTACGGTCCACCACTGACAATCGGCCCTGGCCAGCGGCACTTTGAAGGGTTTCTCCCGTACCGTTGGCACCATGGAGATCTGGATCAATCCCGCCTGTTCGAAGTGCCGCAGCGCGGTGAATCTGCTCGACGCCGAGGGTGCCGAGTACACCGTCCGCCGCTACCTGGAGGATGTGCCGTCGCCGGACGAGATCCGGGACGTGCTGGACCGGCTCGGGCTGGAGCCGTGGGACATCACTCGTACGCAGGAGGCGGAGGCGAAGGACCTCGGGCTCAAGGAGTGGCCGCGCGAGGCCGGTTCGCGGGAGCGGTGGATCTCGGCGCTCGCCGGGCATCCGAAGCTGATCCAGCGGCCGATCATCACGGCCGACGACGGGACCGCCGTCGTGGCCCGCACGGACGAGGCCGTACGGGACGCCCTGGGGCGCTGAGGAGAGGGGGCCACCAGGCATTGGCCGGGTGGCCGACCCTGACCGGGTGTCGGGCACCAGCGGGCCACCGGGCACCGGCCGGGGGCCGGGTGCGCCCGGCTTCCCCTGTCCCCTGTCCCTGCCGCGCCCGGCAGTCCGCGACCCCGCCGCCGCTTTGACGTCCCCCGCACCCGCCCGGTACCGCGCCCCTCCCCTATCGCTTCCCCGCCTGTTCCTCCGCCTCGGCCAGCAGTTCCGTCAGGCGCAGCCCGAACCGTACGTCGCACGGGTGCGGCTCCCCGGTGCGCGCCGAGTCGACGAGCGCGTCGACGGCCGCCCGGAACGAGCCGACCGCGTCGCTCCATCGCGGCAGGGTGACGACACCCTGTTCGCCGCGCAGCTCGATCTCGGTGCCCACCGCGCCCACCGGCGCGCCCAGGGCCAGGGTCACCGTGCTGGAGGCGCCGGTGGTGTGGCGGAGGATCAGGTGGGTGGTGTCGGCCCGGCCGCGGGCGGCGGTCAGCTGGGTCACGTCACCCAGCACCGGGATCAGGACCGACAGGACGTGCGGGCCGACATCCCACAGTCCGCCCTTCTCGCGGCGCCAGGGCGAGGCCGCGTACTCGTTGGCCGTGTCGGGGGCGTACAGCGCTCCGATCCACTGGGCGCGGGCGGTGAACCAGTCGTCCACGGCCGCCTGTTCGTCGATCCAGGCGGCGGTGGCGTGGGCGAACCGCAGGGTGCAGAAGACGACGGACGCGACCCCGGACTGCTCCACGGCCCGGGCGACCTCGCGGGCTCCCGCGACGCTGGTCGCGACCGGCTTGTCCAGCAGCAGGTGGCGTCCGGTCGCCGCGGCGCGGGCGGCGAGATGGGCCTGGACGTCCGGCGGCACGGCGAACGCGATGGCATCGCTGGCCCCGAAGAGCTCGTCGAGGCCCGTGTCGTCGCTGTACGCCGTGGTCCCATGGGCGGCGGCCAGCGCCTCCGCCGCCTCGGGGCGGCGGCCCCACACGCCGCTCAGGACCACGTCGGGGTGGGCGGCGAGGGCGGGTGCCTGTGTGTTCCTGGCCCAGGGGCCCGTGCCGACGAGGCCGACGCGCAGAGGAATCGGGGAATGTGTCGTCATGGGGCAAGTCTGCCCGGTCCCCCGTTCCGGACCCGTGCCGCGGCGCCCCGAGCGTGCCGCCCCGGAGCCGTATCGCGGTTGGCACGGGGTGAGGTCGCCGGTTACGTTTGCGGGGCCGGCCGCGGGACTCCGGCCGCGACTTCCGGGACTTGCCTCTGAAGCAGAGATTTCGCTGTTCGCGCCCCCATTCCCCGGCCGGCGCCTCGCCGCCCCCGCATACGGCGGCGTGCGACACCACGGGGGAACCATGACGGACACGTACACGAGCACGACCGCGTCCCCGGCCGCGGCCGGGGACTCCGGCACGGGCGCCGGTCTCGTCGCGGCGGAGGACGTGCTCCTCTTCGTGAACGCGGCGATCACCGCCACCGGCCGGCGCGAGTTCCGCTCGACGGCCGAGCAGCAGCGGCTCTCGCTGGACTTCCTCCACGCGTACGTACGGATCAACTACCGCCGGGTGTACGCCGCCGCGCTGGCCCTCGACATCAACGACCACAACGCCGTGCGCATCGTCCAGGGGCTGTTGGAGACCTCCGCCGAGGCGACGGCGCAGGAGAAGCGGGCCGAGGGGCGGCTGATCGCCGCCCGGCTGGCGAAGCTGCCGCCGCAGCGCGTCTACAAGCTGTTCCGGGCGCTGCGCACGGCCGGGGTGAACAACCGGCGCACCCGCGCGATCATGCGCGACTGGCTGGCCGCCCGGCCGGATCCGGCGCACGACGCGGTGAAGTACCGCACCGGTCTGAAGACGGCCGCCCGCCATGCACACTTCCGGTTCGGCTCCGGCTCCGGCTCCGGCTCCGGCTCCGGTGAGAACGACGAGGCCGGTGAGGTGGGGGACTTCCTGTTCCGGCCCGGCCGGCGGCCCCGCTACCGGCACCCGTTGCTCGACGCGTGGCGGCGCGCCCACTACGAACAGGGCGCCGTCGCGGAACTGCCGTTCACCGTCGCCGAGGGCTTCGCCGCCCGGCACGGGATGAAGCGCGAGGTGTTCCTGGAGCGGATGATCCCGCGGATGACCCGGCTGGAGCGGCTGCGGAGCGTGGAACGGCTGCGGGCCTCGGGGCGGCGCGGCCCCTCGGCGCAGGCCCCGCTGCCCGCGGACGTCGATCTGACGGTGATGCCGCTGACCCGGCTCGCGCTGTACGTGCTCTCGCTCGACTTCGACGTACGGTCGGCTCACCGCGCGGAGCTGACGCGTGCGCTGCGCGCCGCCGCCCGGCGTGCGGCGGGCCCGCAGGCCGGGAGCTGGGGGAAGGTGGCGGGCGTGCTGGACGACAGTTACTCGTCCTCCGGGTCGAGCGAGACGCGGCGCCGCCCGCTCGCCGTGGCGCTGGGCTGCCACTTCCTGCTGGAGGCGCTGTCCGCGCCGGGCGCGTACACCGGGCTGTGGACCTCGGGCGGCACCGATCCGCTGCTGGCCAGGCCCTGGGGGCCGACGCCGCTGGGCAGCCGTGTGCTGGACGCGCTGGAGCACGGACCGGACCGGCTGGTCATCGTGTCGGACGGCTGGGACAACGCGCCGCCCGGTCTCGCGGGCGAGGTGCTGCGGGTGTGGCGGACCCGGCTCGATCCGGACCGGCGCACGGCGGTGGTGCATGTGAACCCCGTGTACGACGCGGACGGTTTTGATGTACGGCGGCTCGCCGGGGAGGTGCCCACGGCCGGCATCCGGGACGCGGAGGACCTGCCGGCGCTGGTGGAGATCGCCCGGTTCGCCGAGGGGCGCAGCGGGGCGGACGCCCTGTACGCCTATCTGGACCGCCGGGTCGAACGATTCGCCGGAGGACATCCCGTGACCGTCCCTGTTCCCGTTCCCGCCCCGGTCCCCGTTCCTGCCGCTGTCCCTGGCCCCGTCCCCGTCGCCGGTTCCGCCGCCGACGCCCGTGGGACGAACGACGCCCCGCGTACGGGGGACGTGTCGTGAACCGGCTCGAACCGACCGGGCTCGTCACCCGGCCCGCCCAGGTGTGGGGCGGCATCCGGCTGGTGCCGCTCGTCCGCGAGGAGCCCGTCGAGGGGCTCCGGCTGCACCGCGAGGTCTACGCGGGCTCCGCGACCGGCGTCGTCGACGTCGGCCCGCGCACGCACTACATCTCCTACATCCCGCACGGCTTCGTCGCCGACTGGTCCGGCGAGGGGGCGCAGACCGCCGCGTACGGGACGCAGCTCGGTCCCGGGGCGGGCGAGGTGTCGCGGGACCGGCCGCCCCGGACCGTACGGCTCCAGCGCGGCCGTCACCACCGGATGGCCAAGCGGCAGCCCGGCGACCGGCTGCGGTTCCTGCCGCTGCACCTCGCCCTGGAGGGGTATCTCGCCCTGCACTTCGGGGGCCCCTCCGTCGCCTGGGAGGAGTGGTCGCGCCAGGCGCTGCGCGACGGGCTCTCGCCGCGCGCCGAGAGCGCGTACATGGGGTGGTCGGTGCACGGGCTCGGTGACGCGCTGCGGACCTTCGAGATCCATCCCGGCCAGTGCGGGGTGATGGTGTACGCGGCCGACGCGCTCGCCGCAGCGTTCGTGGTGCCGCATCCGGACGACTACCGGCTGCTGCACGGCTCGCTGGTCCAGGACATGTACGGGGAACTGGTCCACCACTACGCGCTGTACGGCGGACCGGTGGCGGAGTTCGCCGCGCGGATCGACGACGGTCCGCATCTGCGGACGCTCGCCGGTCTGCGGGCGGCGGCACGGGACCAGGAGCGGGCCTGGGCCGAGGCGCACGACACGGTGTTCGCCCGTGAGCTGCTGGACGCGTCGTACGCCTTCGACCGGGTGTACCGGATGGGGTCGTTCACGCTGTGGCGGTTCCTGCCGCCGTTCCGGCTCGACGGGGACGGCCGGCACATCGGGGAGACGATCACCGATCACAAGGGGCGGGTGGCGTACCTGAAGACGTTCCGGCTGTCGGACGCGCAGATCAGGCGCGGCCATCTGCTGCACCGGCTCGCCGCCGCGGACTGGCGGCTCGCGGGCGCGGCGGCGGCCCTGGGCACCAGTGAGCAGGAGCTGCTGCGCCGGATCCGGTCCGCCGGTTTCGAGTCGCTGCTCAGGCACCGGGCGGCGGGCGGAATCCCTCGGTAGCACCGGGTCCGCCCTCGCGGTCCCCCGGTGACACGGGTTCACGCGGGTTCGCGCCCGTTCTCCTGGTGACACCCGGCCGCCTCAACCATGCGGATTGCCCCGGTAACAACCGATTGTTACCGCGGCATCAGGCCCTTTCGGTAACACCGGGTTCACATAAGGGCAACGGACGGGAAATCGCGGCTTGCGACTCTGAGGACGGCAGAAACCCGACCGCACCACCGCAGGACCCGCAAAGGATGGCTTCCGTGACGTTCAAGGCCGAGTACATCTGGATCGACGGCACCGAGCCGACCGCCAAGCTCCGTTCCAAGACGAAGATCATGGCCGCGGGCGCCTCGCGGGAGGTGGCGGAGCTGCCGCTCTGGGGCTTCGACGGCTCCAGCACCCACCAGGCCGAGGGACGCTCCTCCGACCTGGTGCTCAAGCCGGTGTTCTCGTGTCCGGACCCGATCCGGGGCGGCGACGACATCCTCGTCCTGTGCGAGGTCCTCGACATCGACCTGACGCCGCACACCTCGAACACCCGCGCCTCGCTGCGCGAGGTGGCCGAGCGGTTCGCCGGTCAGGAGCCGATCTTCGGTATCGAGCAGGAGTACACCTTCTTCGACGGCCACCGTCCGCTCGGCTTCCCCGAAGGCGGCTTCCCCGCCGCGCAGGGCGGCTACTACTGCGGCGTCGGCGCCGACGAGATCTTCGGCCGCGACATCGTCGAGAAGCACCTCGACAACTGCCTGCGGGCGGGGCTCGGCATCTCCGGCATCAACGCCGAGGTGATGCCCGGCCAGTGGGAGTTCCAGGTCGGTCCGCTGTCTCCGCTGGAGGTCTCCGACCAGCTGTGGGTCGCCCGCTGGCTGCTGTACCGCACCGCCGAGGACTTCGACGTGTCCGCGACCCTGGACCCGAAGCCGGTCAAGGGCGACTGGAACGGCGCGGGCGCGCACACCAACTTCTCCACGAGGGCGATGCGCGAGGGCTACGAGGCGATCATCACCGCGTGCGAGTCGATGGGCGAGGGCTCGAA
This sequence comes from Streptomyces sp. NPDC001750, assembly GCF_042892615.1. Taxonomy (NCBI): domain Bacteria; kingdom Bacillati; phylum Actinomycetota; class Actinomycetes; order Kitasatosporales; family Streptomycetaceae; genus Streptomyces; species Streptomyces sp. NPDC001750. The sequence continues at coordinate 247,566 of NZ_JBIAUE010000004.1, forward strand.
GCCGATGGACCACGTGAAGAACTACGGCGCGGGCATCGACGACCGTCTGACCGGTCTGCACGAGACCGCCCCGTGGAACGAGTACAGCTACGGCGTCTCGGACCGCGGCGCCTCGGTCCGCATCCCGTGGCAGGTCGAGCGGGACCGCAAGGGCTACATCGAGGACCGTCGGCCGAACGCCAACGTCGACCCGTACGTCGTCACGCGGCTGATCGTCGACACCTGCTGCACCGCGCTGGAAAAGGCCGGCCAGGTCTGATCCGGGCACGGCCCGCCGGGCTCCCCCAGCCCGGCGGGCCGTCGTCGGCCGCACCCTTCCGCCGCCCGGTCCGTTCGATCCCCGCGCCGCCCCGGTCTTCGAGCGCGCTCGCCCGCCCTCGCCCCTGCTCGTTCCCGGTGCCGGCCGCCCCGGTCGTTCCCGGTGCTCGCCCTCCGACCGTTCCCGGCTCGCTGTCAGTGGCGTGTGTCAGGGTGAGCGCATGCTCGACATCAAGGTGGAGACCGAGAACTGGCAGAACCACACCCGCGTTTCGGAACGGGCACTGAGCGATCTCGTGCACCGGATCGGCGGCGAGGACGACCACTTCCTGGTGGTGCAGCGCATACCGGACATCCCTGGCACCTACGTGCAGGTGTGGCACGAGCACGGCGGCGGCTACCAGCTGGAGCACCGCTCCGGCGGCCCCGCCACGCACTGCCGGACGGTGATCGACTCGCCGGAGCGGGTCGCCGGGCTGATGACCCGCTGGGCGCGCCAGGAGCGGGACTGGGACGCGGGCGTGGAGTGGGAGAGCGCCGGGATGCCGGAGCCGGAGCCCGTGCCGGAGATCCCGGCGGAGATCCGGGAGCAGTTGGAGGAGCGGGTGCGGGTGCTGCTCCGCTGCGGCTACGACACGGTGGACGAGCTCACCGAGGCGGCGGAGGAGTACCTCGTGAAGGACGGGGTGCGTCCGGTGACCGGGGCGCAGGCACGGCGGTTGGTGGAGCGGCTGTGGCTGGAGCGGGTCGAAGAGCAGCGGGGGTGGTCGGACGTGACCGACGCGGACCGGCTGGAACGGGCGTTCGCCGCACTGGACGAGCGCGGGATCACGGCGCGGGAGCACTTCTCCTGCTGCCGTGCGTGCGGGCTCGGCGAGATATACGACGCCGGGCGCGAGGACGCGCGCGGCTTCGTCTTCTTCCATCTCCAGTGCACCGAGAGCGCGGCGGCGGGGCAGGGACTCTCGCTGTACTACGGCGGGTTCGACGAGTCGGAGGAGACGACCACCGCGGTCGGCCGTGAGGTGGCGGCGGCGCTGGAGGGGGCGGGGCTGACGGTGAAGTGGGACGGTTCGCCGGACCAGGCGATCCAGCTGTTCCCACTGGACTGGCGCAAGCGCCTCGTGGGGTGACGCGGGGTATACGGGGAGGCCGGGGCCGCCGGGCCGACGCCGGAGTGTCGGATCCGTGCCCGGAGTGAGGAAGCCAACACCGGGGCCGTTACGGACGGGTGGCGGACGCCTGCTGCGTCGTCGCGTTCTCTGGTTGAATGGGGCCATGGCCGGTATCCAGTACACCTCGACGGGTCGCAGCGACCTCGAACCGTTCTGGCCTTCCCGTCAGCACCACGACTTCGACAGGGTGTGTTGCCGCGCGTCGAACGCGCAGGCCCTCTAAAACCGCTCACCGCGGCCTTCGGTCCGCGCGCAAGCAAAGTCCGTCCATCGACGACTCCTTCGCGCGAAAGAGCTGACCTCATGAAGAACAGCCGTCCCCTGTCCGCCGCCACCGCGGCACCGTCGGCGGCCAATGCCGCCGCCTCCTCCGCCCGTTCCCTCTCCTCCAACCGCCATCGGCTGCGCGCCGTCGATCCCGACGAGGTCGTGCAGCTGGCCGATGTGGCGGAGTTCCTGCCGCCGGACGCCACCTGGCTGCCGGCCCCCCAGCACACCGTCCCGGCGCTGCCGGGCCGGCCGCCGATGGTCGGTTACCTGGTGCTCGTACCCGCCGATCAGCAGTCGGCGGTCGCCGCCGCGACCGCCGCGGCCCGGTACGTGGTGCCGTCGCCGGTGGACGAACCGGCCGCGGGTCCGGTACGCGTCGATCTCGCGCAGCGCACCGCGACGGTGGACGGGATGTCGCTCGACCTCACCTTCCTGGAGTTCGAACTGCTCGCCCATCTCGTCGCGCATCCGCACCGGGTACACACCCGCGACCAGTTGGTGACCACGGTCTGGGGCTACGGGCACGTGGGCGACGGGCGCACCGTGGACGTCCACATCGCCCGGCTGCGCCGCAAGCTGGGGGCCGAGCACCGGCGTTCGATCCAGACGGTGCGGCGCGTCGGGTACAAGTACGCCCCCTGAGACCGGGAGCGGGACCGCGTACGGGGCCGTCCCGGTCCGGGTGTCCACCGGACCGGGACGGCCCGGATCGATGGCCCCGGGCCGGGAACGGTCGAGCGGAGTGACCATCGCACGATCCGTTCGTTCTGCTGAGCGTGCGCCCACTGCCCGAGATACCTTCCACGGACGCCCGGGCCGACGCGGGGCGGGCCGGGGCCGCGCTCGCCGAGCACTACCCTCGGCTGACCCGGCTGGGATATCTGGTGCTGCCGCGGTCGCTCGGCCGTCATCGGCGGGTGCTGACGGCGCACGCCCTCACCCAGCGCGCCCTGCTGTCGGCGCACCGGACGGCGGACGCGGACCGCTCCGGGATCCCGTCGCCGCACCTGCCCGGCGATCCGATGGCGTCGGAGGATCCGCTCCACACGTGCGCCCGGGGGCTGGTGGTGCGCGCGGCGCTGGAGGCGGAACGCCCGTGGCACCGCCTCCGGACGGCGGCGTCGTTGCCGCAGGTGTGGGGTCTGCGGCTGGTGCCGCACTCGGGCGGATCGGACGAACTCGCCCTGGAGCACGCCCTGTCGGAGCTCTCCGGCGCGGGGCGCGCCGCCTGCGTCCTGCGCGGCCTGGAACGGCTGCCCGACGCCCGGGTGCGACGGGTGCTCACCACCGCCGGGGTGGCGGACCCGCACGCGGCGCTCGCCGAGGCGGACGGTGTGCCGACGCCTCACCGGTTGCTCGACTCCCCGGAGTTCGACCCCTGTGCGCTCCACGTCCGCCCCCCGGACCTGCCGCGCCGCCACCAGTACACGAAGGCGGCGATGGCGGCCGTGGCGGCGCTGCTGGTGTGCGGGGCGCTGCTGGGTCCGCCGGGCCACGACCAGGAGCGCGACATCACCCCCGCACGCCCGCGCGTCCCCACGGACGAACGGGCCGTGGATCCGGATGCGTCGCTTCGCACGAGGAGCGGCCGGTGAACTCCCGACCTGGACCTGTGACGGCAGCGGGCCGGCCGTCGCCCCGGGGATCGGTGGCGGACCGGCCCGCCACCTCCCACCGGCCCCCGTCCGGTGCCGGGATCGGCGGCGTCGGCCGCGACGGGGGCGGACGCCGCCGGTCACGGCACTGAGTACGCTGTCCACCATGACGACCGGGGTACGGCGCAGGATGGGCGTCGAGGAGCGCAGGCGGCAACTGATCGATGTGGCATTGGAGTTGTTCAGCCACCGCGCCCCGGACGAGGTGTCGATCGACGAGATCGCGGCCGCGGCCGGGATCTCGCGCCCCCTGGTCTACCACTACTTCCCCGGGAAGCAGAGCCTGTACGAGGCGGCGCTGCGGCGGGCGGCGGACGAGCTGGCGGCGCGGTTCGTCGAACCGCGTGAAGGACCGCTCGGGCAGCGGCTGTTGAAGGTGATGAAGCGGTTCTTCGACTTCGTCGACGAGCACGGCCCCGGATTCTCGGCCCTGATGCGGGGCGGGCCCGCGGCGGGCTCGTCGACGGCGAACGCGGTGATCGACGGGGTGCGGCAGGCCGCGTACGAGCAGATCCTGGCCCATCTCGGCGTCGAGGTCCCCCCGGCACGGCTGGAGTTGGTCGTGCGGTCGTGGGTTTCGCTGGCCGAGTCGACGGCGCTGATCTGGCTGGACGGGCGGCGTGTCCCGCGCGAGGAGCTGGAGACGCAGCTGGTGCACGACTTCGCGGCGCTGGCCGCGGTGAGCGCCGCGTACGACACCGAGACGGCGGGCATCGTGCTGCGGGTGCTCGCGCAGGAGCCGGCGGACGGGCCGTTCGGCGAGCTGCTGGAACGGCTCTCCGCGCTGGCACCCGCCGTGCCGGTCGCACCGGCCGTCACCGCGCAACACGCGACGCCCACCACGACGGACCCACGGACCGGCGCCCCGTGACGAGGTCGCGGCCCGGTACGCCGTGACGGCCCGGCGCCCCGGCCCGGCACGTCGTGACGGGCTCGCGGCCCGGCGTTCCGCGGCACGCAGGCATCCGGCGCCCGCGCGCTACATCAGCAGTTCGCCCTGGAGCGCCGCCGCCAGACCGACCTCCGCGTTGTCCGCCCGGCCCCGCTCGAAGGCGCGCTGGAAGGCGGCGTCGCCGACGGCCTCACGGGCCCGGCGTTCGCACGCCTCGCGCAGCGGGCCCAGCTCGGGGGTGCCGCGCTGCGGGTGGCCGACCATGCGCCAGTAGACCTGGCCCGTGCCGTACACCCGGGCGGCGCGGGCGCCGGCGCCCTGGGCGGCGATCGCCGCGGCCAGGATGTCCAGCCCGAGCGCGATGCCGAAGCGGTCGCGCAGGCGGTGCTTGCCCGCGAGCATCGCGCGGGCGTGGGCGGCGGACGCCTCGGCGTCGCCCCGCAGCAGGGCGATCAGGGCGAGCTGGTAGTCGACGTAGCTGCGGGTCCAGCGCTCGTCCTGGGCCTCGCAGACGGCGCGCAGGTCGCGGGCCGCCTCGGCCGCCTCGTCCAGTCGGCCGAGGCTGGTCAGGGCGAAGACAGTGATGAGGCGGCAGCGCAGCCGGTAGACGGCTTCGAGCCGGGTCCCGGCGTCGGCGACGCGCAGGACCTGGTCGATCCGGCGCAGGCTCGCCTCGGGGCGGCCGGTCATCAGATGGGTGAGGCCGCACAGGTAGGCGGCGGCCAGGATGCCCTCGTGGGTGCCGTCCCGGGACGCGGACCGGGTGCACTCCCGGCCCAGGCGGCGGGCGGCCGGGTAGTCGCCCTGGAGCATGACGGTCATGCCTAGCACCCACAGGGCACGGGTGCGGTGCGGGCCCTGTTCCGGGCCGACGTCCAGGGCGCGCCGCGCGTAGTCGCGGGTCTGCGGCAGATGGCCGCAGCAGCACCAGAAGAAGCCGATCCGGCCCGCCATCTCCTGGGCGGCCGCGGTGTCGTGGACCAGCAGATGGTCGAGGGCCGCGCACAGGTCGGCGTGCGTCTCGGCGATGCGGTGGTACCAGATGATCTGGTCGTCACCGGTCCAGCCCGCGTGGGCCCGGCGGGCCAGACCGAGGAAGCAGGCGGCGTGCCGGTCGGCGGCGGCCCGCTCCTCGCCCAGTTCGGCGAGCCACATCCGCCCGTACTCGCGGATGGTGTCGAGCATCCGGTGGCGTGCGCCGTCCCGTCGGACGACGGACTTGGCGACCAGGCCGTTCAGCGCCCCGGTGACCCCGTCCGCGGTGAGCGGTCCGTCGGCGCAGACCTCGCGGGCGGTGGCCTCGTCGAAGTCGCCGCGCAGGACGGTCAGCCGCGCCCAGAGCAGCCGCTCCAGAGGGGTGCACAGTTCATGGCTCCAGCCGATGGCGGTGCGCAGGGTGCGGTGGCGCGGCGGCAGGACCGTGTCGTCGGCCGGCACGTCGAAGCGGGTGCGGATCCGGGCGGCGACCTGCTCGACGCTCTCCCCGCCGAGGGCCCCGGCCGCGAGTTCGATGGCGAGCGGAATGCCTTCGAGACGGCGGCAGATCTCGGCGGCGGCCGCGGTGTCGGCCGGTGCGTGGAGGGTGAGTCCGGGGGCCGCGGTCACGGCCCGGTCCCGGAACAGGGTCAGTGCGTCGCCCGCGCCCTCGACCGGCAGCGGCTCGACCTCGACGAGCCGTTCGCCCCGCAGACCGAGCGGCTGCCTGCTGGTGGCCAGCACGGTGAGGCCGGGCGAGGTGGTGAGGACCTCGCCGAGCAGGTGCGCGCTGGCCGGTAGCAGGTGTTCGCAGGAGTCGAGGACCAGCAGCAGTTCCTTGTCGGCGAGCCATTCGCACAGCGCGTCGATGGGCATGCGCAGGGTGTGGTCGGAGAGCCCGACCGCGTCGGAGACGGTCGCGATGAGCAGGCTGTCGTCGTGCAGCGGGGACAGGTCCGCCCAGCGGGCCCCGTCGCGGTACGCGGAGGCCGCCTGTCGTGCGGTGCGGGCGGCGAGCCTGGTCTTGCCGACGCCTCCGCTTCCGGTGAGGGTGGTCAGCCGGTGAGCGGCGACGGTGCGTTCGAGCCCGGCCAGTTCCGCTTTCCGTCCGACAAAGCTGGTCGTCTCCTCGGGGATGTCGCTCGCCATGGTCACCGTCACTGAAACAGGTGGACCGACCGGCCCCGGCCCTGGTCCGTACGCCCCAGGCATGGGAGGGACCTGGGGTACCGGAGAAGGGGCCGGGACCGGCCGGGGGTGGGAAGGGCGTACCGGGGGGGGTGCTCAGGTGCGCACTCCCCGGCGGCTGCCTGGTGCCCAACCTAGTACTGTCGCGGCTCAGTTCTGGGCGAACACCGCCACCGTGCGTCCCGGAACGGTGAAACTTCCTGAACTTTGCTCACACGTCGACTTCTTGACGGTAGGATCAGCGCCTTTCGCCTGGACAGGGTGCAGGGCGAACCGTTTCCCCGCCAGAGCCGTGACCGTCTGCGTCCTGGTGCCGGGGGTGGCGTTGAAGACGACGAGCAGCCTGCCGAGGCGCATGGTGATCACGCCCGGCGTCTCGTCCTTCCCGGAGAGCGGGAAGGACAGGGCGGACTGCACCCGGTCGGTGGTGGCGAGGCCGAAGTCCCGTTCCGTGGCGCGGATGGTCAGCAGGTCGCGGTAGGCGGCCGAGGCGCCCTCGATCTGCGCGCACCCCGGCCGGAGGGCGGCGTCGGCGAGCAGCGGCCGGGCGTAGGACCACTTGGACGCGTTGTCGGCGGCCGGGGGCAGTCCGCGGCCGAAGCCGTTGCCGTCGCGGCAGTCCCAGTGCAGGGCGTTGAACCAGTCGCCGCTGTCGTACGAGTTGCGGTCCAGGGACTTGGAGCGCAGCAGGTCGGTGCCCGCCTGGGAGAGCGAGGGGCCCTGCGAGAGGGCGGCCGTCGCCATCGCGAGGACCTGCGCGCGGGCCCGGTCCGCCGCCTTCGTGCCCGCCGGGAGCTTGAAGGCGAACGCGTCGTACAGCGACTCGTTGTCGTGCGCGTCGACGTAGGCGAGGGCGTCGCCGGGGGCGGCGGCGTATCCGGCGGGAGCGCCGTTGTAGTCGACCTCGGAGCCCCTGACGGCACGGCCCGAGGAGTCGGTGAAGGTGTAGTCGGCGAGGCCGCCGGTCAGGCCGACCTTGATCAGGTCCTGGTAGTGCAGCAGCCGGGCCCTCTGCTCGGCCTTCGTGCCGTTGGCCGGTGAGGTGTTGGGGTCGGTGTACAGACCGCTGGCGAAGCCCTGCACGCCCGGGTCCTCGTCGAAGGGGCCGCCGCCGCGCACGGCGTCGCGGGCGCGGTCGGAGAAGGTGGCGATGCCGGTGCCGGCCATGTTCTTCTGCGTGGCCTGGACGAACCGGGCGTCGTCGGCGACCTCGCCGAAGTTCCAGCCCTCCCCGTACAGGACGATCTTCTTCCCGTCGACGCCGTCCTTGGCCATGGTCAGCGCGTCCAGCGCCTTGCGGACGGCGAGGATGTTGGCCCTGGGGTGGTGGCCCATCAGGTCGAAGCGGAAGCCGTCGATCTTGTACTGCCGAGCCCAGGTGACGACCGAGTCGACGACGAGCCGGCCCATCATGGTGTGCTCGGGCGCGGTGCCCGCGCAGCAGGTGGAGGTGGCGACGGTGCCGTCGTCCAGCAGCCGCTGGTAGTAGCCGGGCACGATCCGGTCGAGCACGGACTTGTCGTCCTGGCCGGCGGCGACGGTGTGGTTGTAGACGACGTCCATGACGGTGCGCAGGCCCGCGCCGTTGAGTCCCTGCACCATCCGGCGGAACTCGACGGTGCGGCGGGGGCCGTCCGGGTCGGAGGCGTAGGAGCCCTCCGGGACGGTGTAGTGCAGCGGGTCGTAGCCCCAGTTGAAGCCGTCGCGGGCGGCGGCCGCGGCCACGCACGCCTGCTGCTCGGCGGAGTCGGGGGCGTACACCGACAGGTCGCAGGCGGGTTCGGTGCGGTCGGACCTCTTCTCGGGGATGGTTCCGATGTCGAAGGCGGGCAGCAGGTGGACGTAGTTGGTTCCGGCGTCGGCGAGCCTCTTGAGGTGCTTCATGCCGTCGGAGCGGGTGTCGGTGAAGGCGAGGTACTGGCCGGGGTGTTTCGAGGTGCGGTCCGCGATCGAGAAGTCGCGGATGTGCAGTTCCTGGATCCGGGCCTCGCGCAGCGGGACGGCGGCGGGCTTCCTCAGCCCGTTCCAGCCCTCGGGCGCGAGCCGCGGGTCGTCGAGGTCGACGACGAGGCTGTGGACCGAGTCGGTGGTCAGGGCGGTGGAGTAGGGGTCGGTGACCTTGTTGGTGACGAACTTCCCGACGGCGGGCGCCCAGACGTCGACCACGTAGCGGTAGGGCTTGCCCGTCCACTTCTTCGTGCCCGTGACGGACCAGACGCCGGTACGGTCGTCGCGGCGCATGGGGACGGTGCGGCCGTCGAGTTCGAGGGCGACGGTACGGGCGGTGGGCGCCCACACGGACAGGGTGGGGCGGCCGTGGTCGAACACCGGGCCGAGCGGGGCGGTGGCCGCGTGCCTCCCGTACAGGTCGTCGAGCACGCCCGCGGTCTGGACGCCGGTGGCCGCGAGCAGGGCGCCGTCGGCGGCGCGCTGGGTGGCGATCAGCTGGCCGCGCAGCGCGTCACGGACCCGGTCGCGGTCCCGAACGTCGACGGTGAACGCCGGGTAGTCCTTGAGGTTGGGGTGCGCGGCCTTCTGCGCGTCGGTCAGCGCGGAAGGAGTGAGCCGCAGCCACTGGCCCTGGTCGGAGAGCTCCCCGTCGACGACGGAGAGGGCGCCGCCCGGTACGTGGACGAGCTGCTGGCTGGTGGCCGCGGTGGCCTTCACCTTCCATACGACGGTGTCGGCGTCGATCCACTGCGCCTCGGCCTTGCCGAGGTCGGGCGCGGGTACGCCGCCGGCCTGGGGCAGCAGGTAGCCGGGCGTGGCGCCGAGCATCCAGACCTCGTGCCCGTAGGTGGCGATGTCGAGCGACTGGTCGCCGGGGAGGTCCTTCTCGTCGCCCTTGTGCAGGATGTAGCCGAGCGAGGTGGCGCCGTCGGTGAGCGGCACCTCGAAGGTGGCGCCGGAGGCGTCCTTCTTCACCGGCCGGAGCGGCTCGGCCCAGTCGGTGGGGTTCTTGGCACCGGTCCAGGTGTGCAGCCCCCAGCCGTCGTAGTCGCCGTCGGGCCGGTAGTAGTGCAGTACGGCCTTGGTGGTGTCCTGCGGCGGGTAGGCGCCGTCGGGTGCCGTGTCGGCCTGGCCGTCCTCGCCCTGCTCGATCCAGACCTCTCCGGTCTTCGCGAGGTCGACGGTGCGCCGCGGTCCGTCGGCGGTGCCGTCCTTCTCGACGGTGTACGCGAGGGTGGACGCGTCCTGGTCGGGCTTGAGCCAGGCGAAGGCTCCGTACGCGTCGCGCCCGACGAAGTCGGCCGTCGCGTCGCCGGACCTGAGCTTCCAGCCATCGTAGTCGCCGTCCGCGCGCCGGTAGTGGACCACGGCGTGGTCGCGCTGGACGGCCACGGGCTTCGTCTCGGCGGGGGCCTGTCCGGCGGTGGTCGCGGCGAGGGCGCTCGCGGTGCGGCCTGCGCGGTCGACGACGACCGCCTTGTAGCGCAGCGGTGTTCCGGCCGCCACCTTGCCGTCCAGGTGCTGGGTGACCTTGTACGGGGCGTGGTCGGCGGAGCCGAGGGTGACCCACTTGCCGTTGCCGGTCTGGGCGGCGAAGACGACGCGGTTCAGCTGTCCGCCGTCGACGTCGGCGGAGAGCTCCACGGTGCCGGTGGCTCCGGCGGCGGGCGCCTTCAGGGTGATCGAGGGCCTGGTGGCGGGGTCGGCCATCGGCTTCTCGGCGCGCAGCACGAGGCTGGAGAGGGCGGGCACGGTGACCGTGATCTTCTTGTCGGCGCCGCTGCGGACCGTCCCGGAACCTCCGTACAGCGTACGGAAGTCCATGCCGGGCGATGCGGTGGGAAGCTCGACGGTGCGCGGGGCGGTGGCGTTGTTGGTGGCCACGAGGTACTCGTTCGGCTTCTCGGGGTCCGTGCGGGAGAAGGCGTGGACGGAGCCCTGCGCGTACCGCTCGGTCTGGACGCCGTCGCGCAGTGCCGGGTTCTTCCTGGTCAGTTCGGAGAGCGCGGCGATGCTCCGGTACAGCGGGTGGCTCGGATCGTACGCGTCGTCGGCGTGGGTGCGGTCGGTACCGATCCGGTCGTCGTCGAGGTAGTCGGCGGTCTTCGAGGCGAACAGGGTCTGGCGGGCGTCCTTGTCACCGCCCGCTCCAGTGAAGCCCTGTTCGTCGCCGTAGTAGACGACGGGGTTTCCCCGGCCGAGGAACATCAGCTCGTTGGCGAGCTCCGCGCGCCGGAGGAGTTCCGCGTCGTCGGCCTTCGGGTTGTCCTGCTTCAGGAACGTCCCGATGCGGCCCATGTCGTGGTTGCCGAGGAAGGTCACCTGCTCGTAGGCGTTGGCCTTGTCGGTGGTGTAGCGGTAGTCGTCGGCGAACACCGCCGCGAGCTTCGCGGCCGGGGCGCCCTGCGAGGCGTACTGGCGTGCCGCTTCCTGAAAGGGGAAGTCGAGCGTCGCGTCGAGCCGGCCCCGGGTGACGTAGGGCGAGGTGACGGCGGTGTCGGCGGAGTAGACCTCGCCGAACATGAAGAAGTCCGCACGGCCGCGCTCCGCCGCGTAGGCGTCCAGGGCCGTGGCCCACTGGGTCCAGAAGTCCAGGTCGACGTGTTTGACGGTGTCGATCCGGAAGCCGTCGATGTCGAAGTCCCTGACCCACTTCTCGTAGATCTTCTCCATGCCGGAGACGACCTCGGGCCGCTCGGTCCACAGGTCGTCCAGCCCGGCGAAGTCGCCGTAGGTGGCGGACTCGCCGGCGAAGGTCGAATCGCCGCGGTTGTGGTACATCGTCGGGTCGTTGAGCCAGGCCGGGACCTTGTTCCCGGTGTTCTCGGGCGTGTACGGGAACGAGTCCGCGTCCACCTTCGCGAAGCCCTTGGCGTCGTCGAACGGGCGGCCGTCCCTGTCCAGGTACGGGTAGGCGCCCTTCGGCCGGTAGCCGTAGGTCTTCTCGGCGTAGTCGACGGTGTCCGCGGTGTGGTTGGTGATGACGTCGAAGAAGACCTTCATGCCCTTGGCGTGGGCCCTGTCGATCAGCTTCGACAGGTCGGCGTTGGTGCCGAAGTGCGGGTCGACCTGGGTGAAGTCGGTTATCCAGTAGCCGTGGTAGCCGGCCGAGGCGTCCTTGCCGGTGCCCTGGACGGGGCGGTTCCTGAAGATCGGGGCGAGCCAGATGGCGGTGGTGCCGAGGCCCTTGATGTAGTCGAGGCGGTCGGTCAGGCCCTTGAGGTCGCCGCCCTGGTAGAAACCCTTGTCCGTGGGGTCGTAGCCGGTCCGCAGGCGTGAACCGGTCAGCCCGCCACGGTCGTTGGAGGGGTCGCCGTTCGCGAACCGGTCGGGCAGGACGAAGTAGAACTGTTCGCGCGTCAGGTCGTGGCGGGCCGGTTCGGCGGCCAGCCGGGCGTCGGAGGGCGGGGACGGGGGTCTCGGTGCGGCGGAGGCGGAGGCCGCCGGGACGACGGGGAGGAGCGCGGCGCAGAGCGCGGCCGCGATTCCCCGTCCGAGGAGGGAGCGGGACACGTGCGGATTCTCCTTGCGTGTGCTGTGGGAATCGGGGGACGGGGCGGGGCCCGTCGGCGGAGCGCGCCGGTCCGGGGCGCCCGGGTGTGCGGGGCGCCCCGGACCGGTCGGCCGGGTCAGTCGCCGCAGGTGCGAGCGCCCACGTGCAGGGCGACGGCCGTGTCGGCGCCGAGCGTGGCGGTGAAGCGGCCGGAGGAGTCGACGGTGACGCCCCTGCCGGACTGGACGTCGCAGTAGTCACCGGCGGGCAGCGAGGTCTGGAAGGTGCGGTTGAGCGGGGAACCCTCGTGGTTGATCGCGACGTACGCCCGGGCGCCGCGGCCGAACGCGATCCGGTCGCCGCCGTCGTCCCACCAGTCGGTGACGGGCTCGCCGCGCGCGGTGTTGCGGAGGGCGACCATGGAGGAGATCTCCGGCCAGGCGTGCTGGCACTTCCAGCCGTCGCGGTAACAGGCGTTCACCGTACCGCCGCCCGGCGGCCCGGCGTCCTTGTCGGACCACTCGTACCCGGAGTGGACGTCGGGCGAGCCGTACGGCCAGGCCAGCATGAAGACGTGGGCGAGGGTGTACGCGGCGCCGTCCTTGTAGCTGAGCGTGTCGCCGCCGCGTTCGGTGTCGTGGTTGTCGACGAAGACCGCGGCCGTCGACGAGGGCATGAAGGCCCAGTCCTCGCCGTAGTTCTTCAGATACGCGAGCTTCTCGCCGGTGAGGACCTGCTTGAGGCCGCGTGCGTAGCGGAACTCCTGGACGTCCCCGTTGCCGGCGTACTCCTCGGGCTGGACGGCCTCCCCCGCCCCGTGTATGACCTCCTGTTTCCAGTAGACGTCCGGGTCGCTCAGCCGGGACTTGATGTCCGCCAGGTCGGCGGCGGGCATGTGCTTGGCCGCATCGATACGGAAGCCGTCGACGCCGAGCGAGCGCAGGTCGTCGAGATAGCGGGCGATCCTGCCGCGGACGTACTCCTCGCCGGTGTCCAGGTCGGCGAGGCCGACGAGTTCGCAGTTCTGGACGTTCGCCCGGTCCCGGTAGTCGGTGACCGGCGCGGTGCAGTCGTCCATGTCGGGCGCGGAGTACAGGCCGGGGTAGTCGTACTTCGTGTACGAGGTGCCTCCGGTGCCGGTGCCGGAGCCCGCCGCCATGTGGTTGATGACGGAGTCCACGACGACGCCGACGCCCGCTTCGTGGCAGGCGTTCACCATGGCGGCGAAGGAGGCGCGGTCGCCGAGCCGCCCGGCTATCCGGTAGCCGACGGGCTGGTACGAGGTCCACCACTGGTCGCCCCGGATGTGCTCCTGGGGCGGTGAGACCTGTACGTAGCCGTAGCCGGCCGGCCCCAGGGACTCCTTGCACGCCTGGGCGACGGAGTCGAACTTCCACTCGAAGAGAACGGCGGTGACGTCCTTGTCGCCGGGCGCGGACGCCTCGGCGGTGGCGGCGGGGGCCATGAGGACGGTGGCGCCCGCCGCCAGGGCGAGCGCCGCGGACAGGGGTCCGCGCAGTGCTGTGCGTGCCATGTTTCCTCCTGTTGCGGGGAGAAATGCGGGTCACGGTGCCGGGTACGGGATCGAGGGCCCGGCCGGAACGCGGGCCGGAACGCGGGCCGGGGCTCAGGCCGGGGCTCAGGCCGGGCCGACCGCAGCGGTCGAACCCCGTACCACCAGATCCGGCTGGAACACGTACTCCGTGCGCTGCACCGGGCTGCCGCCGATCTCCTCCAGCAGGGCGCTCACCGCCGCCCCCGCCATCGCGTGCACCGGCTGGCGCACCGTCGTCAGCGGCGGGTCGGTGAACGCGATCAGCTGCGAGTCGTCGAAGCCCACCACCGACACGTCGCGCGGCACGTGGAGCCCGCGGTCCCGGGCGGCGCGCACCACGCCGAGCGCCATCAGGTCGCTGCCGCAGACGATGCCCGTGCATCCCCGGTCGAGCAGCGCGCCCGCGGCCACCTGGCCGCCCTCGACGCTGAACAGGGTGGTGCAGACGAGGAGTTCGGCCTCGGCGCGGTCCATGCCGAGGAGATCGGCGGCGGCCTCGACGAAGCCGTCGCGCTTGCGGCGGGCCGGTACGTAGCGCTGCGGACCGACGGCCAGGCCGACCCTGCGGTGGCCCAGATCGGCGAGGTGGCCGACGGCCATCCGCACCGCCGCGACGTCGTCGGGCGAGACGAACGGGGCGCTGATCCGTTCGTTGTAGCCGTTGATCAGGACGAACGGGACGCCTCGGTCGACGAGCGCGGCGTAGCGGGCCGGGTCGGCCGAGAGGTCGGCGTGCAGCCCGGAGAGGAAGACGATCCCGTCGACGCCGCGTTCGACGAGCTGCTCGACGAGTTCGTCCTCGGTGGCGCCACCGGGCATCTGGGTGCAGAGCACCGGGGTGTAGCCGTGTCCGGCCAGGACCTGTTCCACGGACTGCGCGAACGCCGGGAAGATCGGGTTGGTGAGTTCGGGCGTCACCAGTCCGATCAGGCCGGCGCTGCGCTGCCGCGGCCGTGCGGGGTGTTCGTAGCCCAGGACGTCCAGCGCCGCGAGCACCCGCCGACGGGTGGTGTCCGCGACGCCGGGCTTCCCGTTGAGCACCCGGCTGACGGTGGCCTCGCTGACCGCCGCCCGTCCGGCGATGTCCGAGAGTCTCGGCGCACCGCCGGTCCTGACCAGGGGGGTCGTCACACCGTCCACCACACCGTGGTGTCGGCGGGCAGGTCGATCTCGGCGCCGTCGGTGACGACCGGGGAGCTGGACAGCAGGACGCTGCCGCGCACCGGGATGCGGACCGGGCGGTCCGTGGTGTTGACGGTGCAGACGAAGCCGGGACGGGCGAGGATCAGCAGTCCCTCGGGGGCCTGGAGCCATTCCACCGAGGCACCGGCGCCGAGCCCGGGGTGGGCCCGGCGGGCGGCGATCGCGGCCCGGTACAGCTCCAGGGTGGAGCCGGTGACGCCGGTCTGCGCCTCGACGCTCAGCTCGCCCCAGCCGTCGGGCTGGGGCAGCCAGCTGCCGCCGCCGCCGAAGCCGTACGAGCCGCCGTCGCGGGTCCACGGGATCGGCACCCGGCAGCCGTCGCGGAAGCCGTCCTGGCCCTCCGCGCGGAAGAACGACGGGTCCTGGCGGACCTCGTCGGGCAGGTCGGTGACGTCGGGCAGGCCGAGTTCCTCGCCCTGGTAGACGTAGGCGGAGCCGGGCAGTGCCAGCATCAGCAGGGTGGCGGCGCGGGCCCGGCGCAGGCCGAGTGCGCGGTCGCCGGGGGTGCGGATCTGGGTGCCGAGGCCGGGCGGGTTGGCGAATCGGGTGGCGTGCCGGGTCACGTCGTGGTTGGAGAGCACCCAGGTGGCGGGGGCGCCGACGGGGCGCATGGCGGCGAGCGAGGTGTCGATGACCTCGCGCAGGGCGGCGGCGTCCCAGTCGGTGGTCAGGTACTGGAAGTTGAACGCCTGGTGCATCTCGTCGGGGCGCACGTAGCGGGCGGTGCGTTCGACGGTGGGGGTCCACGCCTCGGCGACCAGGATCCGCCCGCCCGTCGCCCACCACCGCCCTTGCGACGAAGGCCCCTCGGGCCCCTTCTTCACGGGGTACTCGTCGAGGATGGTGCGCCAGGAGCGGTAGATCTCGTGGACGCCGTCCTGGTCGAAGAACGGCATGACGTCGTTGCCGAGCAGCTTGAGCTGGTCGTGGCCGCCGATGTCGGGCAGTCCGGGGGCCTTGACGAGGCCGTGGGCGACGTCGACCCGGAAGCCGTCGACGCCCATGTCGAGCCAGAAGCGCAGGATCGAGCGGAACTCGTCGGCGACGGCCGGGTGTTCCCAGTTGAAGTCGGGCTGCTCGGGCGCGAAGAGGTGGAGGTACCAGTCACCGGGGGTGCCGTCCGGGTTCGTGGTCCGGGTCCAGGCGGGACCGCCGAAGACGGACTCCCAGTCGTTGGGCGGGAGTTCGCCCCGCTCACCCTTTCCGGGACGGAAGTGGTAGCGGTCGCGCAGCGCGGAGCCGGGGCCCTCGGCGAGGGCGCGCCGGAACCAGTCGTGCCGGTCGGAGGAGTGGTTGGGCACCAGGTCCACGATGATCCGCAGGCCCAGTTCGTGGGCGTCCCGGATCAGTGCGTCGGCGTCCAGCAGGGTGCCGAACATGGGGTCGATGGCGCGGTAGTCGGAGACGTCGTAGCCGGCGTCGGCCTGCGGGGAGGCGTAGAAGGGGCTGAGCCAGACCGCGTCGACGCCGAGGTCCTTGAGGTACGGGAGCTTGCCGCGTACGCCCGCGAGGTCGCCCATGCCGTCACCGTTGCCGTCGGCGAAGCTCCGTGGGTAGACCTGGTAGATCACCGCGTCCTGCCACCAGCCGTTCTGGTGGGCCGGAGCGTCGGCGGACGGGCCGGTGGAGGGGGCAGCGAGGTGCTGGGTCATGTCGTCCCTGGGGTGTCGGGGTGGGTACGCCGCCGGGACCGGGTGGGGTTCCGGCGGACGCGGTGACGTGGTGCGGCCGGTCAGCCCTTCACGGCTCCGGCGGACATGCCGGTGACCAGATGGCGCTGGACGAAGAGGAAGACCAGGGCGGCGGGTATCGCGATGAGCACGGACGCGGCGGTCATCGCTCCCCACTGGGCTCCGTACTGGTTGACGAACAGCTGGAGGCCGCCCGCGAGGGTGAGGTTGTCCTCGCCGACCATGAAGGCGGAGGCGTACGCCACCTCGCCCCACGCGGTGATGAAGGAGTAGAACGCGGTGACGGCGAGGCCGGGCTTGGCGAGCGGCAGCACGAGCCGCCAGAAGGTGCCGAACGGGGTGAGGCCGTCGACCTGTCCGGACTCGTCGATCTCGCGCGGGATGGTGTCGAAGAAGCCCTTCATCATCCAGGCGCAGAACGGCACCGAGATGGTGAGGTAGGTGATGACGAGGCCGGCGGGCTGGTTCAGCAGGCCCATGCCGGACATGATGTTGTAGATCGGCACGATGAGGACGGCGACCGGGAACATCTGGGTGACCAGCAGCGTCCACATCAGTCCGCGCTTGCCGGGGAAGCGGAAGCGGCTGACGGCGTAGCCGGTGGAGGCGGAGACGATGACGCCGAGGAGCGTGGTGAGTCCCGCAATGAGCAGGGAGTTGCCGAACCAGGTGAGGAACTTCGTGTCCCGGATCAGGTTCGTGTAGTTCTCGAACGTCGTCTCTTTGAAGAAGTCGGTGGTGGTCGCGTACGCGGCCGGCTTCAGCGAGGTGAGCAGGACCCACAGCACGGGGAAGACGGCGACGACGGACGCGACGAGGAGCGTGAGGTGCAGCCCGACGGAGGCGATCGGCGCGCGCTCGCCGCGCGGCCGGGCCTTGCGGGCGGGGCGGCGTGCGGCGGTCGTCGCGGGGGCGCTCGTCGCCGGAGCGGGGTTCGCGGGGGCGGGGGCGGTGGTCACCAGTCGTCTCCCTGGGTGCGGAGGACGCGCCGGTACACGGCGGCGAAGAGCAGCAGGAGCACGAGGATCAGCACGCCCCAGGTGGAGGACTGCGCGTAGTCGCGCGGGCTGATCTCGAAGGAGAACTTGTACGCCTGGGTGACCAGGATCTGCGTGGCCTCGCCGGGTCCGCCGCGGGTCAGCAGGAAGATCACCGGGAACATGTTGAAGGTCCAGATGGTGGAGAGCAGGACCACCGTGGTGGAGACCGGCCGCAGCCCGGGAAGGGTGATGTGGCGGAAGCGCTGCCAGGCGGTGGCGCCGTCCATCTCGGCGGCCTCGTAGTGCTCGGCGGGGATCGACTGCAGCCCGCCGAGCAGGGCGACCATCATGAACGGCACGCCGAGCCAGACGTTGACGGCGATGACGGAGAGCTTCGCCCAGGCGGGGTCGTTCAGCCAGGGTATGCCGTCGAACCCGGCACCGGAGAGGATCTTGTTGAGCAGCCCGCGGTCCTCGTTGTAGAGGAACCGCCAGGCGAAGACGGAGACGAATCCGGGGATGGCCCAGGGCAGGATGAGCGCCATCCGGTACGCGGAGCGCCCGGCGATCCTGCGGTTGAGGATGTTGGCGAGGGCCAGTCCGAGGGCGAAGGTGATGGCCACGCAGGAGACCGTCCACACCAGGGTCCACCCGAGCGTGCCGAGGAACTGATCGCCGGTGAGCGCGTCGGCGTAGTTGTCCAGGCCGACGAACTCGTACGTGGCGGGCATGTGGTTGACGCCGATGGAGCGTGCGACGTTGCGTTCGTCCGCGTCGGTCATCGACAGGTAGATCCCGCGGACCAGCGGGTAGCCGATGATGACGCCGATCACGACGACGACCGGGGCGACCATGGCCCAGGCGTACCAGTGGGTCGACAGCGCCCGCCGGAGCCTGCTCGGCGGCGGGGGGTTGCCAGTGCCGCGGCTCCGGCCGCGGACGACGTCGTCGCCCGCGGCCTTCGCCACCGACTGGCCGGTGTGGACAGCCATCAGCCGGCCTGCCTTCCTGTTACTTCCAGCCCTTGAGGAGCTTGCGGTAGGAGTCGCCGGTGGTCTTCACGCCCTTCTCCGGCGTGGTCTGGCCGGTGAGGACCTTGGTGTACTCGGTGACGAGCGGCGCGAAGAGGCTGCCGGTCTCGGGGATCCAGGGCCGCTCGACGGCGGTCTCCACGACGGGCTTGAAGAAGCCGACGATCTCGTTGTCGACGACGTCCTTCATGCCGTAGGCGGAGGTGCGGGTCGGCAGGAGGCTCAGCTCCTTGGTGACCTTGGCCTGGGTCTCGGCGGAGGTCATGTACTCGACGAACGCGTAGGAGGCGTCGAGGTTCTTGGAGCCGGCGTAGACGGCCAGGTTGTGGCCGCCCTGCGGGGCGCCCTGCCGGGCGGAGCCGGCCGGGACCGGGGCGACGCCCAGGTTGGCCTTGTCCTTGAACTCCTTGCCGGCGTAGGTGTCGGCGACGGCCCACGGGCCGTTGATGATCATGGCGACCTTGCCGTCCTTGAAGGACGCCTGCATGTTCTCCCAGCCGTCCGTGGCGTCCGTCTTGGCCGCACCGGAGTCGACGAGGTCCTTGACGACCTTCATCGCCTTGACGCCCTGGGCGTTGTCGATGGTGACGGTGTTGTTCCCGGCGTCCACCATGTCGCCGCCCTCGCCGTACAGGAAGGACAGGAACCAGTACGCGTCGTCACCGCGCAGGTACATGCCCGTCTTGCCGGTCTTGTCCTTGATCTTCTTCGCGACGCTCTTGAGTTCGTCGACGGTCTTGGGGACCTCGACCCCCGCCTCCTTGAAGATCTTCTTGTTGTAGAAGACCCCCATGGAGTCGATGACCTGCGGCACCGCGTACGTCTTGTCCCTGTACTTCGTGGACGCGGCTGCCTGCTTCAGGAAGTCGTCCGGCTTCTTCAGCGCGGGGGTGCCGTCGAGCGGCGCGAGGTAGCCGAGGTCGGCGAACTCGGGCGTCCAGGCGACCTCGGAGCGGATGACGTCGGGAGCACCGGAGCCGGACTGGGCCGCGTTCTTGAACTTGTTCTGCGCGTCACCGAAGGGCACGTTGACGTAGTTGACGCGGACCTTCGGGTGTTCCTTGGTGAAGTCCTCGGCGAGCTTCTTGAAGACCTTGTCCTCGCTGCCCGCGGTGGAGGTGTCCCACCACGTCACCGTGCCGGACAGCTCGCCCGAGCCCTTGCTCGTGCCGCCGTTCCCGTCATCGCTGCCGCAGGCGGTCGCCGCGAGCGCCAGGGCCGCGACCAGGGCGGTGGCCGTTATGCCACGTCGCATCTGAACTCCTTCAACTGCCGTACCGCTCCGTCGCGGCGCCGGGTCGACGTGGAACGTAACAAGGATGAAAGAGGACCGAAAGAGTTTGCAGAATATTTCTGCAACGGCCGACGATCGTTACATTCGCGTGTCCTCACGGTTGCCGTCAAGCCTCTTGACGAGAGGCGGAAAACCCTGCAGAGGCGGCCCACCGCACGCGATCGTCACGGTTCGACGGCCCGATCGGGCGCCGGACAGGGGACCGCAAGCCCTTGCAAGATCTTTCTGCGACGCCTGTCGGAACAGACGTGCCCGGCAGGCCCGACAGCGTGCCGGCACGGTGCCGGACGCCGTGCGGGCGGGGTGTCCTCGTACCGCCGGAGCGCGGGACGGGACCGGCCCGCGCGGGGTCCCCCGGGGCCCGGCCGGGCGTGGGTGTCCGACTCCGGCCGATGGTGGGCAATCCGACATACGCCCGGTACAGTCCACTTCCATGACCGCACGGCTTGCCGATATCGCAACTCAGGCGGGGGTCAGCGAAGCGACGGTCAGCCGCGTGCTGAACGGCAAGCCCGGTGTTGCGGCGGCCACCCGCGAATCCGTTCTGGCCGCGCTCGACGTCCTCGGCTACGAACGCCCCGTGCGGCTGCGCAGGCGCAGCGCGGGACTGGTCGGACTGATCACGCCCGAGCTGGAGAACCCCATCTTCCCGGCGCTGGCCCAGATCATCGGCCAGGCGCTGACCCGGCAGGGCTACACCCCGGTGCTGGCGACCCAGACCCCGGGCGGTTCCACCGAGGACGAGCTGACCGAGATGCTCGTCGAACGTGGGGTGTCCGGCATCATCTTCGTCTCCGGGCTGCACGCGGACACCTCGGCCGACATGCGGCGCTACGAGCAACTGCGCGCCAAGGGCGTCCCGTTCGTCCTGGTCAACGGCTTCTCCCCCGAGGTGCGGGCGCCGTTCATCTCACCGGACGACCGGGCGGCGATGCGGCTGGCGGTGACGCACCTGGTGGCGCTGGGGCATCAGCGGATCGGTCTGGCCGTCGGCCCGAAGCGGTTCGTGCCGGTGCTGCGCAAGATCGAGGGCTTCCGTGCCGTCATGCGGGAGCAGTTGGGGGCCGGGCCCGACGAGACGGAGGAGCTGATCCAGCACTCGCTGTTCACCCTGGAGGGCGGGCAGGCCGCCGCGTCGGCGCTGATCGAGCGGGGGTGCACGGCGGTGGTGTGCGCGAGCGACATGATGGCGCTCGGCGCGATCCGCGCCGCCCGTCGGCTGTCGCTGGAGGTGCCGCGCGATCTGTCGGTGGTCGGTTTCGACGACTCGCCGCTCATAGCGTTCACCGATCCGCCGCTGACCACGATCCGTCAGCCGGTGACGGCGATGGGCCAGGCCGCCGTGCGCACGCTCCTGGAGGAGATCGGCGGCACTCCGGCCCCGCACAGCGAGTTCGTCTTCATGCCCGAGCTGGTGGTCCGCGGCTCGACGGCGGCGGGTCCCGGACCGGCCCCGGCCGCGACGCCGTCCGCCGGGGCCGCGCCGGCGGCGCCCGGCCGCCCCTGACCCCGGTTCGCCCACGCCCGTCGGCCCCCGGCAGGGGCATCTCCCCACCGATGGGAAGATGATCGGGTGGGGAAACATTTCTGGCAGACTCTGTGCCTATGGGTGAATCGCGCGTGACATCGCAGGAGACCCGACCGGATGCCACCCCGTCACCCACCGTGGGCGGGGCGGCCCGCACCGTGACCGCGGAGCGGGACACCGGGCGGCAGGAGTCCGGCCCGGCAGAGCCACGTCCCCCGTACACGCGCACCCGGCACCGGATGGCGCTCGTGCGGGCACGCTCACCGCGCCGTCCGCGCCTCTGGTTCGAAGTGCTGCTGATCGCGGTCAGTTACTGGGTCTACTCCCTCGTACGCAACGCCGTTCCGGAGCAGAAGACCCAGGCGCTGCGCAACGCCGACTGGATCTGGTCGGTCGAGAAGCACCTGGGGATCGCCGTCGAGCAGACCGTCAACCACGCGGTGAACTCGGTGACATGGCTGATCGTGTCGATGAACTACTACTACGCGACCCTGCACTTCGTCGTGACCCTCGGCGTCCTGGTGTGGCTGTTCCGCCGTCACCCGGGCCGTTACGCGGCGGCCAGGCTGACCCTGTTCGCGACCACGGCCGTGGCGCTGCTGGGCTACTACCTGTTCCCGCTGGCGCCGCCCCGCCTCATGACGGGCGGCCACTTCATCGACACCGTCCTGGTCCACCACACCTGGGGTTCGATGGCCTCGGGCAACTTCAAGAACATGTCGAACCAGTACGCGGCCATGCCCTCGATGCACATCGGCTGGTCGCTCTGGTGCGGCCTGACCGTCTTCGCGCTCGTCTCCGCGCCCTGGGCCCGGATCCTGGGGCTGCTGTACCCGACGGCCACCCTGGTCGTGATCGTGGCGACCGCCAACCACTTCTGGCTGGACGCGCTGGGCGGCCTGCTGTGCCTGGCCTTCGGCTTCGCGGTCTCGTACGTCTGGTACGGGTCGCTGCCGCACCGCCTCCCCCGGGCGGTGCGGGCCCCGGCCGGGGTGCCCCGGCCGGCGTTCCCGCCCGCGGCCTGACTACGGGCCCGCCCGGAGCGGAAGCCGGCGCCGGAACGCCGGAGCCGGAACGCCGGAGCCGGGCCCCTCACCCCCGGTGCGCCACGCGCCCTCCGCAGACCATGAGCCGCACGGGCGCCGGGTCGGCCGCGGGCCGGCCCGCGGCGGCCCCGCCTCATGCCCCGTGGCACGGCCCCCGCCGCACGGCCCGCGGAGCCGCCCCTCCGACAGCATCCGCGGGCGTCGCCGGGAGGGGCCCGGGAGGGGCACAGGGGCGGCTCATGCCCCGTAGAAACGCTCCTCCATCACGGCGCGCGCCCGGCGGGTGATCCTGCGGTAGTCGTCCAGCATGTCCCCGACGTGGCCCGGCTCGTAACCCAGGTACCGTCCGACCGCGGTGAGTTCGCGCGGGCCGGAGGGGAACGTGTCGCCCGGCCGGCCGCGCACCAGCATCACCGCGTTGCGGACCCGTGTCGCCAGCACCCACGCCTCGTCCAGCGTCTGCGCGTCCTCGGTCGGGATCAGCCCGGCCGCGCACGCGGCGGCCAGCGCCTCGCGCGTCCGTGTCGTCCGCAGCCCCGGTTCCGACCAGCCGTGCTGCATCTGCATCAGCTGGACGGTCCACTCGACGTCGCTCAGCCCGCCGCGCCCCAGCTTGGTGTGGAGCATCGGGTCCGCGCCGCGCGGCAGCCGCTCGGACTCCATCCGGGCCTTCAGACGACGGATCTCCCGGACCGCCTCCTCCCCCAGCCCCTCCATCGGATAGCGCAGCGGATCGATCAACTCGATGAAGTCCCGGCCCAGTTGTTCGTCGCCCGCCATCGGCAGGGCCCGCAGCAGCGCCTGGCTCTCCCAGACCAGCGACCAGCGCCGGTAGTAGGCCCCGTACGACCCGAGCGTGCGCACCAGCGGGCCGTTCCTGCCCTCCGGGCGCAGATCCGCGTCGATGAGCAACGGCGGGTCGGCGGTGGGGAGCTGGAGGAGCCTGCGCATCTCGGCGACCACCGTGTTCGCGGCGCGTGCCGCCTCCTGCTCGTCGACGCCCTCGCGCGGCGCGTGGACGAACAGCACGTCGGCGTCGGAGCCGTAGCCGAGTTCGTGCCCGCCGAACCGGCCCATGCCGATGACCGCGAACCGGGTGGGCAGGGTGTCCCCCCACTGTTCGCGCACGGCGGCGCGCAGGGCGCCCGCGATCGTGGCGGCGGTCAGATCGGTGACCGCGTCGCCGACCCGGTCGACGAGGGCGCCGGGATCCTCCTCGGCGGGGCGCTCCTCCGTCCCGTACGAGCTGATGAGGTCCGCGGCGGTGGTACGGAACAGCTCGCGCCGCCGCACCCCGCGCACCGCGGCGACGGCGGACTCGGCGCCGTCCGCCCGCCCCACGGCGGCCAGCACCTCCTGCTCCAGGTGCGCCCGCCCGCGCGGCCGCAGGCCCTGCGGGTCGCCGAGGATCGCCACCGCCTCGGGCGCCCGCAGCAGCAGGTCGGGGGCGAGCCGGCCGGCCGAGAGCACCCGGGCGAGGTTCTCCGCCGCCGCGCCCTCGTCCCGCAGCAGCCGCAGGTACCACGGGGTCTTGCCGAGGGCGTCGGACACCTTGCGGAAGCCGAGCAGACCGGCGTCGGGGTCGGCGGAGTCCGCGAACCAGCCGAGCAGCACCGGCAGCAGGGTGCGCTGGATGGCGGCCTTGCGGGACACCCCGGAGGACAGCGCCTCCAGATGCCGCAGCGCGGCGGCCGGGTCGGCGTACCCGAGGGCCACGAGCCGGTGCCGGGCCTCCTCGGGGCTGAGCCGGGACTCGCCGGGGGCGAGCTGGGCGACGGCGTCGAGCAGCGGCCGGTAGAACAGCTTCTCGTGCAGCCGTCGCACCACGGAGGTGTGGCGCCGCCACGTCTGGTTGAGCTCGGTGATGGGGTCCGTGCGCATCCCGAGGGAGCGTCCGAGCCGCCGCAGGTCCGGTTCGTCCTCCGGGACCAGATGCGTGCGGCGCAGCCGGTAGAGCTGGACGCGGTGTTCCATGGCGCGCAGGAAGCGGTAGGCGTCGTCGAGCTGCGCGGCGTCCACCCGGCCCACGTAGCCGCCCGCGGCGAGCGCCCGCAGGGCCTCCAGGGTGGTGCCGCTGCGCAGGGCGGAGTCGCTGCGGCCGTGCACCAGCTGGAGCAGCTGCACGGCGAACTCGACGTCCCGCAGCCCGCCGGGGCCGAGCTTGATCTCCCGGTCCACGCGGTCGGCGGGGATGTTGTCGACGACGCGACGGCGCATGCTCTGCACGTCGGCGACGAAGTTCTCGCGCTCCGACGCCTGCCACACGAGCGGCGAGACGGCCTCGACGTACTCCGCGCCCAGCTCGGGGTCCCCGGCCACCGGCCGGGCCTTCAGGAGCGCCTGGAACTCCCAGGTCTTGGCCCAGCGCTGGTAGTACGCGAGGTGCGAGGACAGGGTCCGTACGAGGGGCCCGTTGCGGCCCTCGGGCCGGAGGTTGGCGTCGACGGGCCAGATGGTGCCCTCGACGGTGGTGTCGGAGCAGATCCGCATCATGTGCGCGGCCAGCCGGGTGGCGGCCGGTACCGCCACGCCCTCGTCGACGCCGTCGGCCGGTTCCGCGACGAAGATGACGTCGACGTCGGAGACGTAGTTCAGCTCGTGCCCGCCGCACTTGCCCATGGCGATGACGGCGAGCCGGCACCGGGCGTCGTCCTCGGGCGCGGCCGTACGGGCGATGGCGAGCGCGGCCCGCAGCGTCGCCGTGGCCAGGTCGGCCAGCTCGGCGGCCGCCTCGGTGACGTCCGTCGTCCCGCACACGTCGCGCGCCGCGATGGCCAGCAGGCACCGGCGGTAGGCGACGCGCAGCGAGTCGGGGTCGTCGGCCCCGGCCAGCTCCCGCTCGAACTCGGCGATCCCGGGGTGCAGATCGGTGGCCTCGTACG
Source organism: Streptomyces sp. NPDC001750 (assembly GCF_042892615.1). Classification (NCBI taxonomy): domain Bacteria; kingdom Bacillati; phylum Actinomycetota; class Actinomycetes; order Kitasatosporales; family Streptomycetaceae; genus Streptomyces; species Streptomyces sp. NPDC001750. The sequence continues at coordinate 272,632 of NZ_JBIAUE010000004.1, forward strand.
TGACGAGCGCGTGCCAGTCGCGCGGATGGCGGACCAGATGGTCGCCGAGCGCCTCGGAGGCGCCGAGGACCCCGAGCAGCCGGTCGCGCAACGGCTTGGCGGTGACGAGGGTGTCCAGCAGGGCCTGCCGCTCCTCCCCGTCCTGGGCCTCCACCAGTCGGGCGATCCCGCGCAGGGCGAGGTCCGGGTCTGCGGTGGCGCCGAGGGCGTCGAGGAGCACCGGATCGGTGCGCACGGACGACAGCGCGGGCAGGTCGAGGTGCCGCTCGGCGACGGAGGGATCGGTGAATCCGTGCCGCAGCAGTCGGGTGAACGTACTGCTTCTGCGTCCCGGCGCCGTCGTCATTTCCGTGCTCTCCTGCTCGCCGCCCGTACACGATCCAGCGTTCCGAGCCTAACGACCTCGCCCATGATTGCCGCGACGCCGCCGACCATCGCGGGCGGGGTCGTGAGGGCTCTCCCGGAATCCCTGGCGGCCGACGACAGCCGCGGCGGCTCGCCGCGTTGTCGGAACGCCCGCGCACATCCAGTATGCGGGCGCCCCCCGCCTTGTGACGCACCACCTCCGACGCCGCGCGCTGATCCGCCGCGGTGCACGGGACGGCCCTCAGCCCGCGTCAGGGGATTCGGAGCGGGCGGCGTTCGGCTCGCGGGAGAACGGCGGCCGGCGCACGGACGCGGGAGGGACGGGCACGGCAGGGGCGCCCGGCCGGGTCGCGATGACGACGGTGGCGCACAGCTCGTCGCAGGTGACCACGCGCGGGATCAGACCGGCGCGGGCGACGGTCTCCTCGGCCCGGGGCACCTGCCGCTCGCTCGTCTCGACCAGGAGGTGCCCGCCGGGGGCGAGCCAGCGCGGGGCCTCGGCGGCGACCCGCCGCAGCACGTCCAGGCCGTCGGCGCCCCCGTCGAGCGCCACGCGTGGTTCGTGGAGGCGGGCTTCGGGAGGGAGCAGCTCGACGTCGTCCGTCGGTACGTACGGAACGTTGGCGAGCAGGATCCCCACCCGGCCGCGCAGGGTGCCGGGGAGCGGTTCGAAGAGGTCGCCCTCGTGGACCCGTCCCGCGTCGCCGATGTTGCGGCGGGCGCAGCGCACGGCGGCGGGTTCGACATCGGCCGCGTGCAGTTCGATCCCGCCCATGGCCGCGGCGAACGCCGCGCCGAGCGCGCCCGACCCGCAGCAGAGGTCGACGACGACCGCCCCGGGCGCGGCGAGCGCGACCGCCTGTTCGACCAGGAACTCGGTGCGGCGGCGGGGGACGAAGACCCCCGGATCCACGGCGATCCGGAGGCCGCCGAACTCGGCCCAGCCGAGGACGTGTTCCAGGGGCAGCCCGGCGGCCCGTCGTTCGACCATGGCGACGAGCCCGGCGTGGTCGGTGGCCGCGGAGACGAGCAGATCCGCTTCGTCCTCGGCGAATACGCAGCCCGCGGCGCGGAGTGTGGTGACGATGGAGGAGACGACGTGCGACGAAACGTGAACCGACATGGGGCGGAGCCTTTCGGGGAAGCCGATGGGCGCTCCGCGGCCGATTATGTGGGGTCGGCCACGCGGTCGTGCGAAGTGAGCACCCGGTCTGACACAGCGTTGATGGGTCTCACCTCCTTGGTCGGTCCCGTACGGGGAGGCGTCACACTACCCCACCGGCGGCGCCTGCCGACGCCCCTCGCCCGGTTCACCGCCCGGCAAAAGATATGACACTACGTCAGTTCCGAACGCCGAGCGCAGCCACATGATCCTGCACCGCGATCCGGACAAGGGGCTCGAACCGACGCTGTGGGGCAGCAGGTCGTCCGAAGGCGCCACGAACAGCGTCGGGCCGAGGGTGCGACACCCGTCGGCCCGAAGGCCACGTACAGACGCTGCGACTGCGCCGACCAGCTCTTACAGCACCGGCAGCAGGTTCTTCAGCTCGAAGGCGGTGACCTCGCTGCGGTACTCCTCCCACTCCTGCTTCTTGTTGCGCAGGAAGAAGTCGAAGACGTGCTCGCCGAGCGTCTCGGCGACCAGTTCGCTCTTCTCCATCAGCGAGATCGCCTCGCCCAGGTTCTGCGGCAGCGGCTCGATGCCCATCGCGCGGCGCTCCGCGTCCGACAGCGCCCAGACGTCGTCGTCGGCACCGGCCGGGAGTTCGTAGCCCTCCTCGATGCCCTTGAGACCCGCGGCGAGCAGGACCGCGTAGGTCAGGTACGGATTGGCGCCGGAGTCGATGGAGCGGACCTCGACGCGGGCCGAACCGGTCTTGCCGGGCTTGTACATCGGGACGCGGATCAGCGCGGAACGGTTGTTGTGGCCCCAGCAGATGTACGAGGGGGCCTCGCCGCCGGCGCCCGCGGCGCGGGAGGAGCCGCCCCAGATGCGCTTGTAGGAGTTGACCCACTGGTTCGTCACGGCGGAGATCTCCGCGGCGTGATTGAGCAGGCCGGCGATGAACGAGCGGCCGATCTTGGAGAGCTGGTACTCCGCTCCCGACTCGTAGAAGGCGTTGCGGTCGCCCTCGAAGAGGGAGAGGTGCGTGTGCATGCCCGAACCCGGGTGCTCGGAGAACGGCTTCGGCATGAACGTCGCCTGCACGCCCTGCTCCAGCGCGACCTGCTTCATCACGAGGCGGAACGTCATGATGTTGTCGGCGGTGGAGAGCGCGTCCGCGTACCGCAGGTCGATCTCCTGCTGGCCGGGGGCGCCCTCGTGGTGACTGAACTCGACCGAGATGCCCATGGATTCGAGCATGGTGATCGCCTGGCGCCGGAAGTCCATGCCGACGTTCTGCGGGGTGTGGTCGAAGTACCCGGAGCTGTCGGCGGGGGTGGGACGGCTGCCGTCGACGGGCTTGTCCTTCAGCAGGAAGAACTCGATCTCCGGGTGGGTGTAGAAGGTGAAGCCCAGGTCGGAGGTCTTGGCGAGGATCCGCTTCAGGACGTAGCGCGGATCGGCGAAGGACGGTGAACCGTCGGGCATCAGGATGTCGCAGAACATCCGGGCCGTGCCGGGTGCCTCCGCGCGCCACGGCAGGATCTGGAACGTGCCCGGGTCGGGTTTGGCGATCATGTCGGACTCGTACACCCGGGCGAAGCCTTCGATGGCGGAGCCGTCGAAGCCGATTCCCTCGTCAAACGCCTGTTCCAGTTCGGCGGGGGCCACGGCGACGGACTTGAGGTAGCCGAGGACGTCGGTGAACCACAGCCGTACGAAGCGGATGTCGCGCTCCTCAAGCGTCCTGAGGACGAATTCCTGCTGCTTGTCCATAGCCACATCCTTGCAGTTCAGACGGTCTGTGCACCACCGCCCGGGGTAGGGGAGGAGCTCCAGTATCACGACCCGGGATTTCACCCAGATTACGCACATGGAGTGAGATGGAGCACCCGGCCACCCACTACGATCTGCGCCCATGGCACGCGTGGGGCGGAGCCGCTCGGCGGCGGCCCGGGGCGTGCTGGTTCCCCGGTCTTTTCCGTCCCTTCCCGCTTCCTCGCAGAAGGACCCGACGACATGAGCCTCGACCCTCGGACCCGCCCGGAGCAGACGCGCGACGCCGACCGCTCGCGTGACCGCCGCACCCGTGTCACGGCCATAGGCCTGAGCGTCCTCGTCGTCGTCGGCCTGGTCGGGTTCGGCTCGTACACCCTGCTGAAGGAGTCCGAGGCGTCGGAGAACAAGCGGAGCGTCCGGGCGGACGACGCCAAGGCACCCGCGCCGGACCGGAACGGAGCGGGCCGGAACGAACCGGGGCCGGACCGGCCGGAGCGGAACGGGTCCGCCGACGGGCCGATCCGGGGTCTGAAGACGTGGGACGCGTCGAAGCTGACCCGCAACCACGTCGACGGGCCCGTCGCGTACCCCATGAAGCCCCCGGTCGGCGGCGACCACAACCCGGTGTGGATGAACTGCGACGGCGAGGTGTACGAGAAGGCGATCCCCGATGTGAACGCCGTGCACTCGCTGGAGCACGGAGCGGTGTGGGTGACGTACACGAACAGGGCCGCGGACGCCGACGTCGCCGAGCTCGCCGAGCGGGTCGGCAGGACGCCGTACTCGCTGATGAGCCCGTACGAGGGCCAGGCCGGCGCGATCATGCTGACCGCCTGGGGCAACCAGCTGACGGTGGACGGCGCCGACGACCCGCGGGTCGACCGGTTCTTCTCGGCGTTCGTGCAGGGGCCGCAGACACCCGAGCCCGGCGCGACGTGCTCGGGCGGGCTGGGGGCCTCATGACCGGGGCACGGCGCGACCGGCGCGTGGCGGTACGGGCGGTGGGCTCCGCCGCGCTGCTCGCGCTGCTGTTCGCGGGGGCGGCGACGGTCGCCTCCGCCCGGGACGACGGGGCCCGTGCCGGCGGGGCGAGGGGCGACGGGGCGAGGGGCACCCGCTCCCCCGCCGCCCTCCACGTGCCCGGGGCGGACTCCGCGGACGCCGGGTTCGCCCGGGACATGGCGGTCCACCACCAGCAGGCCGTGGAGATGTCCTTCATCGTGCGCGACCGCACCCGGGACGAGGAGGTGCGCCTCCTCGCGTACGACATCGCCAACACGCAGGCCAATCAGCGAGGCATGATGCTCGGCTGGCTGGACCTGTGGGGGTTGCCGAAGACGGCCCCGGGCGGGCAGGGGCCGATGGCCTGGATGGCGGACGGTCACCCGGGACACGCCGGGCACACGGGACCGCCGCCCCGCGACGGTTCCCTCATGCCCGGCATGGCCACCCGGGCCGAACTGGACCGGCTCCGCACGGCGAGCGGCAGGGATGCCGAGGTCCTCTACCTCCGGCTGATGACCGACCACCACCGCGGCGGTGTCGACATGGCCCGCGGCTGCGTCCGGCTGTGCACGGTCGGTGCGGAGAAACGGCTGGCCCAGAGGATGGTGGAGGCCCAGCGGTCCGAGCTGGACGCGATGGCCGCGATGCTGGAAGCACGTGGGGCGAAGCCCCGGTCATGAACGGCCCCGGGCACCGGCGTCGAAGTGCCGTCTGCCGTGCGGCGGCACCTAGTGCCGTGACCGGCGAGGTTCACCGGCTCGCGACGCCCGGCACGGCACCTCGCGGCGTTGTCGCATCACCCGAGTACGTCCCGTACGAGGGCGATCCTCCGCCTCGCGACGCACCGCACCGGACGCCGCGAGCTTCCTGGCAAACCTTTCCGGCCACAGCCAGCACCAGACGCCGGGACGTGACGGTTCCCCCCGGATCCCGAATACACCCGAACGGGCGATAGCGGTCGCACACCCCGAACGGACGTACGACGATGGATGTTCTCGGGAGTGAACGGCATGCCCGTCGGCACGCAGGAGGAATCCCTCATGACCACTGCGAAGGACATCATGCACACCGGGGCCACCTGGATCCCCGCACACGAGACGCTGGACCGGGCCGCGCAGCTGATGCGCGAGCACCACGTGGGCGCGCTGCCCATCTCGGCCAGCGGCGAACAGGACCGGATGATCGGCATCCTCACCGACCGCGACATCGTGCTCGGCTGCGTGGCGGAGGGACGCGATCCGTCGGAGGTGACCGCGGGTGACCTCGCCCACGGCACACCGCGCTGGATCGATTCCAACGCGAGCGTGGACATGGTCCTGGAGGAGATGCAGACCCACCAGATCCGTCGGCTTCCGGTCGTCGAGAACAAGAAACTGATCGGCATGATCAGCGAGGCCGACCTGGCGCGGCACCTCTCCGACGAGCAGCTCGCCTGCTGGATGGAGAAGGTGTACGCCCGCGGTTGACGGGTCCACGCACCATACGCGTCCCGGTACTCGCGCTCGACGGCCCGGCACCCCGCCCCCCCGGGGTCGCCGGGCCGCCGCGTGCCCGCCTCGCCGAGCGGGCGAGCGGCCGCCTGTACGACTTGCCCCCGGCAGGGACCGCGCACCCCCGCCGATACGTTTCCTCACAGCCCTGCCGGGCTTCCTCGCACCCCCGTCCAACCCCACGCGTCCGGACGTCTCCCCGAGCGGGGGGTACCCAACCGGGGTAAGGTGCCCGACATGACTCTGAGTGGATGTGCGACATACGGACAGTTGTCCCTGTTCGTGGCGCTGCTCATCGGGATCGCCCACCTCCTCGCGGGTGTCGCGGCGCGGATGCCGTCGATGCCGTGGCCGGTTCCCCGGCCCGGTCCGGTCCTCAGCGCGCCGTCCTCGGTGCCGTGCGTGTCGGTGCTGTGCATAGAGAAGGGGCGCCTCCCCCCTCCGCAGCAGCCCGCCGTACCGACAACACCTCGAGGTGCTCTCCGTCATGCGCACTCCACCCACCCGACGCGCCGTGCTCGGCGCGGCCGCCGCCACCGCCGGTTCGGTGTTCCTGGCCTCCTGCTCCGGTGAATCCGACCCGGACCGCCGTGCCGCGCAGAGCGGTGGCGCGAACGCCGGCGGCCCGGAGCACGGCGGCGCAAGCCACGGAATCCCCCACCACGGGAAGTCCTGGGACGAGTACGTCTCCCCCGACGGGAAGGAGGTCGCCGAAGCCGAGGCCAAACGACGCTCCGGCCCCCACCGGAAGTTCCACCTCACCGCCACCCCGTCCCGCCTGGACCTGGGCGGCGGCCTCGTCGTCGGTTCCTGGGCCTACGAGGCCCGGCTGCCCGGCCGGGAGCTGCGGTTCACGGTGGGCGACGACGTGGCGCTCACGCTCGCCAACCACCTCCCGGAGGCCACCTCGCTGCACTGGCACGGCCTCAACGTGCGCAACGACATGGACGGCGTCCCCGACCTCACACAGCGGCCGATCAAGCCGGGCGAGGAGTACTCCTACCGCTTCAAGGTGCCGCACCCGGGAACGTACTGGTTCCACCCGCACACGGGCGTCCAGCAGGACCGGGGGCTGTACGCACCCCTGATCGTGGAGGACCCGAAGGAGACGCTGAAGTACGACAAGGAATGGGTGGTCGTCCTCGACGACTGGGTCGACGGGGTGGGCGGCTCCACCCCGGACGCGGTGCTCGACGAGCTGAGCGGCGGCCGGGGCGGCATGGACCACAGCGGGAAGCGCCACGGCTCCATGAACCGCGCCCACGGGGCGGACGAGGAGGGCAGGCCGGACGAGACGGACGGCAAGAACGACACGGACGACACCCGGCGCGGCGGCCCCTCCGGCTCGCCCGGCTCCCCCAAGTCCCCCGGGCGGCGCTCCGGACCCTCGCGCATCATGCGGCACGGCTTCAGCAAACTGCTCAACAGCCACGGCGGCAACGTCGACTACCCGTACTACCTGATCAACGGCCGCGTCCCCAAGGCCCCCACCACCTTCCTCGCCAAGCCCGGCGAACGCATCCGGCTGCGCATCATCAACGCGGGCGGCGACACCGCCTTCCGGGTCGCGCTCGGCGGCCACCGGATGACGATCACCCACACCGACGGCTACCCGGTCCAGCACACCACGACGGACGCCCTGGTGCTGGGCATGGGAGAGCGCTACGACGTGATCGTCACCGCCAAGGACGGGGTGTTCCCGCTGACCGCGCTCGCCGAGGGCAAGGGGGCGACGGCCCTGGCGCTGCTGCGCACCGGAATGGGCACGCCGCCCGCCGCCCATGTGCGGCCCAAGGAGCTGAACGGGAAGCTGGTGGAGGCCACGCAGCTGTCGCCGCACCCGTCCGCGGCCCTGTCCGCCCGGAAGCCCGACCGGACCATCCGGTACAAGCTGACCGGCACGATGAAGGCGTACGACTGGGGCTTCGACCACGAGCCGTACTCGCCGGACCGGCGCCGCCCGGTCGCGGCGGGCGAGCGCGTGCGGCTGGAGTTCTTCAACATCACCTCGATGTGGCACCCCGTCCATCTGCACGGGCACTCGTTCGGCCTGGTGGGGGAGGCGGGTCCGGCGCACCGCGCGTCGCACCGGCGCGAGCGGCAGTGGGCGCGCAAGGACACCGCGATCGTCCGGCCGAACAGTTCCGTCGCGATGGAGTTCGAGGCGGACAACCCCGGCCTGTGGATGCTCCACTGCCACAACATCTACCACTCGGACGTGGGCATGATGACGGTCCTCGGCTACCTCCGCTGATCCGCGCGGACCCCGTCGCGCCCCTCGCCCCGGCAGGGTGTCCGGCGGCGCCCGCGCTCCCCGCCGGGACATCGCGTCAGTCAGACGATTACACTGGTGCGCGTGCCTCAACTACGTCTCGCACTGAATCAGATCGACTCGACCGTCGGTGATCTCTCCGGCAACGCCGAGGCGATCGTCCACTGGACCCGGCACTCCGCCGAACAGGGCGCCCATCTGGTGGCGTTCCCCGAGATGATGCTGACCGGCTACCCCGTCGAGGACCTGGCCCTGCGGTCGTCCTTCGTCGAGGCGTCGAGCCGGGCGCTGCGCGCGCTCGCCGCCCGGCTCGACGCGGAGGGGCTCGGGGAGCTGCCGGTCGTCGTCGGCTACCTCGACCGTTCCGAGGCGGCCCAGCCGCGCTACGGCCAGCCTGCGGGCGCCCCGCAGAACGCCGCCGCCGTGCTGCACCGCGGACAGGTCGCGCTGACCTTCGCCAAGCACCACCTCCCCAACTACGGCGTCTTCGACGAGTTCCGCTACTTCGTGCCGGGCGACTCGATGCCGGTGGTACGGGTGCACGGCGTGGACGTGGCGCTGGCGATCTGCGAGGACCTCTGGCAGGACGGCGGCCGGGTGCCGGGCGCGCGTGCGGCGGGCGCGGGGCTGCTGCTGTCCATCAACGCCTCTCCGTACGAGCGGGACAAGGACGACACCCGGCTGGAACTGGTCCGCAAGCGGGCCCAGGAGGCCGGCTGCACCACCGCGTACCTCGCGATGATCGGCGGCCAGGACGAACTGGTCTTCGACGGCGACTCCATCGTCGTCGACCGCGACGGCGAGGTGATCGCCCGTGCCCCGCAGTTCGCCGAGGGCTGCGTGGTCCTCGACCTGGACCTGCCGGCCGCCGCGACCGGGGCCGACGCGGCGTCGGGCGTGGTGAACGACGGGCTGCGGATCGATCGCCTGGTGCTCTCCGAGGACCCCCTCCCCGCGTACGAGCCGGAGCTGGCCGGGGGGTACGCCGAGCGGCTCGACGACGACGAGGAGCTGTACTCGGCGCTGGTCGTGGGCCTGCGGGCGTATGCCGCGAAGAACGGCTTCCGCAGTGTGCTGATCGGACTGTCCGGCGGCATCGACTCGGCACTGGTCGCGGCCATCGCCTGCGACGCGCTGGGCGCGCAGAACGTGTACGGCATCTCGATGCCGTCCAAGTACTCCTCGGACCACTCCAAGGGCGACGCGGCCGAACTGGCCCGCCGCACCGGGCTGAACTTCCGCACCGTACCGATCGAGCCGATGTTCGACGCCTACATGGAGTCGCTGGGGCTCACCGGTCTCGCCGAGGAGAACCTCCAGTCCCGGCTGCGCGGCACGATGCTGATGGCGGTCTCCAACCAGGAGGGCCAGATCGTCCTCGCGCCGGGCAACAAGTCCGAGCTGGCGGTCGGCTACTCGACGCTGTACGGCGACTCGGTCGGGGCGTACGGGCCGATCAAGGACGTCTACAAGACGTCGGTCTTCCGGCTCGCGAAGTGGCGCAACCGTGCCGCCGAGGAGCGCGGCCAGACCCCGCCGATCCCGGAGGCGTCCATCACCAAGCCGCCCAGCGCCGAGCTGCGCCCGGACCAGGTCGACACGGACTCGCTGCCCGACTACGACGTGCTGGACCGGATCCTGGAGCTGTACGTCGATCAGGACCGGGGGCTGGCCGACATCGTCGCGGCGGGCTTCGACGAGGTGCTGGTGGCGAGGACCCTGCGGATGGTGGACGCGGCGGAGTACAAGCGGCGGCAGTACCCGCCGGGCACGAAGATCTCCCCGAAGGGCTTCGGCAAGGACCGCCGTCTGCCGATCACCAACCGGTGGCGCGAGTCGGTCTGAGCGACGGGACGGCAGGCCGCCGTGGGCGGGCCCGGCGACGACCGGCCCGGCAGCGGCGGCCCCGTCGTCCGCGGACCCGGCAGGTGGGCAGTACTCCGGTGAGCCGCGGTGCGTCGCCGTGCCGCGATGCCGGTGAGCTGCGGCCTCGCGCTCCCCGTCGCCCGCCCGGGCACGCCCGCGCTCCCGGGCCCCGGATCCGCCGCCGAGGCCGGGTCCGGGCGGGCCGGGAGCGAGTGCGCGTCAGAACTGGACGCGCGCCGCGATGGGGAGGTGGTCGCTGTCCGTCGCCGGGAGCGTCCACGACGACACCGGCTCGACGCCCTTCACGAGGATCTGGTCGATCCTCGCCATCGGGAAGGACGCCGGCCAGCTGAAGCCGAAGCCGTCGCCCGCCGCGCCCTGGGTGGACCGCAGCTGCGAGGTGACCGCGTTGAGCGAGCGGTCGTTCATCGTCCCGTTGAGGTCGCCGAGCAGGATCACCCGGTCGAGCCGTTCGTCGGCGATGGCCTCGCCCAGGGTGTCGGCGCTGTTGTCGCGCTGGTTGGCGGTGAACCCGGCGTGCAGCTTGACCCGCACGGACGGCAGGTGGGCGACGTAGACGGCGACGTCGCCCTCGGGCGTCGTCACCGTGGCACGCAGTGCCCGGGGCCAGCCCATCTTGATGTCGACCGGGCGGGCGTCGCGCATCGGGTGCTTGCTCCAGAGGCCGACGGTCCCCTGCACCGAGTGGTACGGGTAGCGGTCGGCGAGCGCCGCCTCGTACTTCGCCACCTCGTCGTTCGGCAGTTCCTCCAGGGCGATGACGTCGGCGCCGGAGTCCGCGACCTTCCGGGCGGTGCCCGCGGGGTCGGGGTTGTCGGCGTTGACGTTGTGGCTGGCCACGGTGAGGTCGCCGCCCTCGGCCGACTTGCCGGTGAGCAGACCGCCGAACAGGTTGAGCCAGACCGCGACCGGCAGCAGCAGGGCGATCAGCGCGGTCGCCGAGCGGCGTACCAGGGCCAGGACCAGCAGCAGCGGGACGAGCACGCCGATCCACGGCAGGAACGTCTCGGTGAGGCTGCCCAGGTTGCCGACGGCGTTCGGGATCTGCGCGTGGAAGACCATCACGAGGGTCACGAGGACCGAGCAGACGGCCAGGACGACACCGCGCCGCCAGATGCCTCTGGCCCGGCTCCACCGGTCGCGCAGGTCCCGGACACGGGGCCCGGTGCTCCGCGTCTCCGCGCGGTCGTTCCCGGTGTCCGCTCCGTACGCCTGCACCATCGCGCTGTCCTCACTGCCTTGCCGTACGTGTCGCCGCGCTCCCGACCCTAGGCGATGCGCGGCGTGTTCCCGACCGTCCACGACGGCGGTACTGCCACAAGGACGAAGGGCGGGGGCCGATGAGTTCCGACGGGGCGGGTTCCGCCGGGGCTTGTGACAGAACGATCACAGTCCACGGGTCCGGTCGCCCTCACTCCACCGGTCTCCCCCGGTCTCCCCGGGTCGGCTTCACCCTCACGGGCTCCGGGCGCGGGCGCCGTCGCCGTCCATGGGACCGGTCCGGTCAGGGGCGGGCCGGTGCCAGCCCTTCGCCCAGGGTGCGGATGATGCGGTCGGCGAGGTCCTCGGGCAGGGGCGCGTCGGGCCGGTGGATGGTGCGGACGAGCATGGGCCCGAGGAACAGGTCGTTCATGAGTTCCACGTCCAGGTCCGCGCGGAGTTCGCCCGCGTCGACCGCTCGCCGCACGGCGGCCAGCATGGCGTTACGGCGGGGCGCGATCACCGTGCGGTGGTACTCGTCCCACAGCCTGGGGTGGCTCTTCATCTGGGCGAAGACGTTGTGGAGCAGGACGGAGGAGCGCTGGGCGAGGCCGCGCCTGCGCATCGAGTCCAGCAGCAGCCGCAGGTCGTCGAGACCGGCGGTGCCGGGGACGGCGGGTTCCGGGGGCTCGATGTCGCGCAGGACGTCGACGAAGAGTTCCTCCTTGCCGCTCCAGCGCCGGTAGATGGTCGCCTTGCCGACCCCGGCGGTCCTGGCGATCCGCTCGATGGACAGCGCGGCGAGCGGCTCACCTGCCTCCAGCAGCCCGACGACGGCATCCAGGATCGCCCGCTCGGCCGCCGCGCTGCGCGGCCGGCCCCTGCGCGGTTCCGGATCCTTCCCGGCCGGGCGGTCCCGGTCCGGTACCTGTGCCTGTGCCCTCACGTACATCCACCTCTCGCCGCACCGTCCGCCGCACCGATTCTCGCCGACGGCGACGGCGCCCCGGTGTGCCGCCCTCCTCGGGGACCGGGGCCGGGCCGGTCCCCGAGGGCGGCGCTTCCCGATCCTCTGGAATGCTCCGTTCCAGGAGGACTCCGGAGGCGTTCTCAGTCCTCCGTGACCGTCACCGGCGCGCCCCGGCCCGTACGGACGGACGCCCCTTCCTCGTCGGCCCCTCGGGGCGCTCGGCCGACGGGCGCCCTGCCCGGCAGGAACAGCGCGACCACGAGCGCGCCCACCAGGGCGATGCCGGCCGAGCAGAGGGCGGTGATGTGCATGGCGTCCAGGAACGCGTCGTGCGCCGCCGTGACCAGCGGAGCGCCCGCGGGACCCATTCTCTCCGCGACGGCGAGCGTCGCCTCGATCGACTCGCCCGCCACGTCCCTGGCACCGGCCGGCAGCACGTCGAGATGCCCCTCGATGCCGCCGCGGTAGACGGTGGACAGCACCGAGCCGAGCACGGCGATCCCGAGCGCCCCGCCGACCTGCCGGAACGTGTTGTTGACGGCCGATCCGGAGCCCGCCCTCTCCCGGGGCAGCGTCTGCATGACGGAGACCGTGACCGGCGTCATCACGTGCGCCATGCCCGTGCCCTGGACGAAGAACAGCACGCACAGCACCCAGACCGGTGTGGTGGCGTCGAACAGGGCGAACGCCGCGAGCCCGCACGCGACCATCAGCAGGCCGACGGTGCACACCGCGCGGGCGCCGAACCGGTCCACGACCAGCCGCGCGCGCGGCGCGAAGACCATCTGGGCGGCGGCCAGCGGAAGGATCAGCAGACCGGCCTGGAGCGCGGTCCAGCCCCGCACGCTCTGCATGTAGAACGCGGAGAAGAAGGTCACGCCCATCAGCGCGAAGAAGATCAGCGCGATGGCGGCGACGGCCGCGGCGAACGGCGGCTGTCTGAAATACGTGACGTCCAGGGCGGGGTGGCTGCTGCGCCGCTCGTGCCACACGAACGCGGCCAGGACAGCCAGACCGCCGACGATCGGGAGGAGCACCGCGGCGTCCGTGAAGTCGCCGAGTTCGCCGCCGCGGATGATGCCGTAGACCAGCAGGACCAGGCCGACGACGGAGAGCAGGACGCCGAGCGGGTCGGTCCGGCCCGGCTTCGGGTCCTTGGAGTCGGGCACCAGCAGCACCATCGCGATCAGGGCGACCACCACCACGGGAACGTTGACGAGGAAGATCGAGCCCCACCAGAAGTGTTCGAGCAGCAGACCGCCGGTGATCGGGCCGATCGCGATGCCGAGGCCGACGCTGCCGGCCCAGATGCCGATGGCCTTGGGCTGCTCGTCGCGCTCGAAGACGTTCATCAGGACGGCGAGCGTGGCCGGCATGACGAACGCGGCGCCGAAGCCCATGACGGCACGCCAGGTGATCAGCTCACCGGGCGAGCCGGACAGGGCGGCCAGGGCCGAGCCGACGCCGAAGACGAGGATGCCGAAGAGCAGCACCTTCTTGCGGCCGACCCGGTCGCCGAGCAGTCCCGCGGTGAACAGGAGCCCCGCGAAGACGAGCGTGTAGGAGTTGATGGCCCACTCCAGCTCGCTCTGGGTGGCACCGATGCCGGTGGGTGCGGGACTGGCGATGGTCTTGACCGCGACGTTCAGGATCGAGTTGTCCAGAACCACGATGAGCAGGCTGAACATCAGAACGGCGAGGATCGCCCAACGGCGGCGGTGGACCGCCTCGGGGACTTGGAACAGGGCGGTGCGAGCGCCCGACGGTATGGACATGGCCGGGATCCTACCTGGATTCGATACGAGACCGTCTCGTATAGGTAAGCCCGCCGGGGGGCGGGTCCCGCGCCGAGGACGGGACGCCGCGCCGGAGCCCGCGGCACGGGCTTGTGCGAGCCCACTTCCCGCGGGCGGGCACGGGATGCCACCATGGAACCGGTCCGGGGACGCCGTCAGGGCGCCTCGAGATGACGAAGGAGCCGTAGGCACATGTCGCTTCAGGCTGCGCGGAACACGTCCGCCACATCCGACGCGGGAGCCGCCACCGACAGCAGCAAGGCGCTGTACGGGGGCAAGAGCACCCGCCGCGTCACCGTCCACGACATCGCCGCCGCCACCGGGCGCGGCGAGAAGTGGCCCATGCTCACCGCGTACGACGCGATGACCGCGTCCGTCTTCGACGAGGCCGGTATCCCGGTCCTGCTCGTCGGCGACTCGATGGGCAACTGCCACCTCGGATACGAGACCACCGTGCCCGTCACGATGGACGAGACGGCGGTCCTCTCCGCCGCCGTCGTACGGGGCACCAGGCGTGCGCTGATCGTCGCCGACCTGCCCTTCGGGGCGTACCAGGAGGGCCCCGTCCAGGCCCTGCGCAACGCCACCCGGCTGATCAAGGAGTCCGGCGTCGGCGCGGTCAAGCTGGAGGGCGGCGAGCGCAGCCACGAGCAGATCCGGCTGCTGGTCGACGCCGGCATCCCGGTGATGGCCCACATCGGTCTGACCCCGCAGTCCGTGAACGCGATGGGCTACCGGGTGCAGGGCCGCGGCGAGGAGGCCGCGCAGCAGTTGCTGCGCGACGCCAAGGCCGTGCAGGACGCGGGCGCGTTCGCCGTCGTCCTGGAGCTCGTACCGGCCGAGCTGGCCGCCGAGATCACCCGCACCCTGCACATCCCGACCGTCGGCATCGGCGCCGGTCCGGACACGGACGCCCAGGTGCTGGTCTACACCGACATGGTCGGACTGACCGGCGGCAGGACGCCGCGCTTCACCAAGCAGTACGCGAATCTGCGCAAGGTGCTGGGCGACGCGGCGAAGGAGTACGCGGAAGAGGTCGTCGGCGGCGCCTTCCCGGCCGCCGAGCACACCTTCCACTAGGGCGTGCTGCGAAAGCAGCGGCGCCCGGCACAGACCACTGCCCGCACCACCGACAGCCCGCCGACCTCCCCCATCGGCGGGCTGTCGGCCTCCCACCGGTCCGTCCCTCGGTCCGTCGTCGACGCCCTGTCGGCCCCATGTCGGCCCCGTGTCGGTCTGTTGTCGGCGGACTGTCGGTGGCGCCTGTTCCCATGGTGGGCATGACGCGAAACGACAAGAACCCCAGGAACGGCACCAATGCCGTGGAGGTCCGGGGGCTGGTCAAGCACTACGGCTCGACCAAGGCTCTGGACGGCGTGGACCTCGACGTCCGCGAAGGCACGGTGCTCGGTGTGCTCGGTCCCAACGGCGCGGGCAAGACCACCCTCGTGCGCTGCCTGTCCACCCTGATCGTCCCCGACGCCGGACACGCCGTCGTGGCGGGCTACGACGTGGTGAAGCAGCCCCGGCAGCTGCGCCGCACCATCGGACTGACCGGGCAGTACGCCTCGGTCGACGAGAAGCTGTCCGGCTGGGAGAACCTCTACATGATCGGGCGGCTGCTCGATCTGTCGCGCAAGGCCGCCCGCGCCCGGGCCGACGAGCTGCTGGAGCGGTTCTCGCTCACCGACGCGGCCCGGCGCGCCGCGATGGACTACTCCGGCGGCATGCGGCGCCGCCTCGACCTGGCCGCTTCGATGATCGGCCGCCCGGCCGTCCTCTACCTGGACGAGCCGACGACGGGGCTCGACCCCCGGACCCGCAACGAGGTCTGGGACGAGGTGCAGAGGATGGTCGCGGAGGGCGCGACGGTCCTGCTCACCACCCAGTACATGGAGGAGGCGGAGCAGCTCGCGAACGAGCTCACCGTCATCGACAGGGGCCGGATCATCGCCAACGGCGGGGTCGACGAGCTCAAGGCGAAGGTGGGCGGGCGCACCCTGCAGATCCGCCCCTCGGACCCGACGCAGCTGCCCGCGATGGCGCAGGCGCTGCGGGAGACCGGTCTGGACGGGGTCGCGGGCGCGCAGGCGGTCCCGGACGAGGGACTGCTGTACGTGCCGATCCTCAGCGACGAGCAGCTGACCGCCGTCATCGGCCTGCTCGGCGCCCGGGGCTACCCGCTGGCGCACGTCGCCACCGCACTGCCCAGCCTGGACGAGGTGTTCCTGGCCATCACCGGCGAGAAGACCGCTTCCGCCACCGACACGATCCCCGCGGAGGTCGCGGCATGAGCACGAGTACGACGATCCAGCAGCCCGTCACGGCCGGGCAGGCCCCGTCCGCCGCGCCGAGGGCGCTCGTCGGCGAGGGCCGGATCGGGCTGCGCGCCAACCTGCGGCACATCGGCGCGCTGATGCGGCGCAACGTGCTCCAGATCAAGAAGGATCCGGAGTCGATGTTCGATGTGCTGCTGATGCCCATCGTCTTCATCCTGCTGTTCGTGTACGTCTTCGGCGGGTCCATCGGCGCGAGTCTGGGCGGCGACCGGCAGACGTACATCAACTACGTGGTCCCGGGCATGATGGCGATGCTGGGCATGAACATCGCCACCGCGGTCGGCACCGGGGTCAACGAGGACTTCCGCAAGGGGGTCATGGACCGGTTCCGGACGATGCCGATCGCCCGGTCGTCGGTCCTCGTCGCGAAGATCGTGGTCGAGCTGGGCCGGATGATGGTGGCCACGGCGATCCTGCTGGGCATGGGCTTCCTGCTCGGCATGGAGCTGAAGACCTCGGTGCTCGGCCTGCTCGCGGCGGTCGGTCTCTCGATGGTGTTCGGCGCCGCGATCATGTGGATCTTCATCCTGCTGGGGCTGTCGCTGAAGTCCGCCCAGGCGGTGCAGGGGATGGGGTTCCTGGTTCTGATGCCCCTTCAGTTCGGTTCCTCGATCTTCGCCCCGACCGCCACCATGCCCGGCTGGCTCCAGGCGTTCACCGACTACAACCCGCTGTCCAACCTGGCGGACGCGGCGCGCGGGCTGATGATCGGCGGACCGGTCGCCCACGCGACGTGGCTCACGCTCGGCTGGGCGGTGGCGATCACCGCGGTGGCGGCTCCGCTGGCGGTCTCGAAGTTCCGCAGGAAGAGCTGAACCGGTGCGGGCCGAAGGGCGCGGCCGTTACGTGCCGGACGCGGGTGCGCGCACCGGACGGCCGGGCGGCGGTTCAGTCCCGCTCCGGTCCGTACGTCTCGGCGAGGGCGGTGGCCTCCTCCATGGAGAGGCCGCCGCCCTCGGCGTACGCCGTGTCGTAGGCGTCCCGGCCGAGGACGGCGAGGGCCAGTTCCTCCACCCGGGCGTAGTCGTCGCGTTCCATGGACGTCGGCGCGTGTCCCAGGGGCAGCAGCGCCCGGCCGGCCCCCAGCAGCCGGGCCGCCAGTGCGGCCCGTCGTTCGCCGCCGATCCCGGCGATCGCCCGTGCGACGGAGACGAGGTGGATGACGGACATCTGCGGAGCCACCATCTGCGACAGCCGGTCGTGGGACCGCCGCAGCGCCTCCAGGGACCGGGGCAGGGCCTCGGCGTAGCGCCCGTCCTGGTTGTCGAGCCAGGCCCATGTACCGAGCACGAAGCCCTCGAACATCGCCAGCGTCTCGGACTGGAACTCCGCTCGCAGCAGGGACAGTTGCTCGCGCGCCTCGACCGTGCGTCCGGTGCGGCCCAGCCACAGGGCGAGGTAGATCCGGGCGGCGGGGATCGCCTCGTGACCGGCGTGGCGCCCCTCCGTGAGCACCTCGCGCAGAATCGTCTCGCCCTCGTCGCCGCGGCCGAGTTCGGTGAGGGCGGAGGCGTATCTGGTGCGCAGGACCGACACCTGTGACTGGGCGCCGAGCTTCTGCGCGTAGCCGATGGCGGCCTGGAAGTCCTCGGCGGCGCGCGCGTACTCGCCGTGCTTCTCGTTGGCCTCGCCGCGGGAGGAGAGCGCTTCGGCGACTCCCCAGTCGTCACCGAGCCGACGGAAGATCTCCAGGCTCTCGTCGGCGTCCGTGTGCGCGGCGCCCGCCCATTCGGGGCGGTTGGCCAGGATGTTGGCCCGCATCTGGAGCGCCCCCGCCAGTTCCCACGCGTAGCCGAGCTCCCGGCTGGCCCGGACGGTCTCGTCGAGCAGCGTACGCAGTTCGTCGACCCCGCTGGTCATCATGACCGCGAAGAACCAGAGCGATCCGGGGGAGCGGCAGGTCTGTGGCTGTCCCGCGCGGTAGGTGGCCGCGATGATCCGCAGCCGGGCCATGCCCTGCTCGTCGGCCCACACGTCCTTGGAGTGGTCCATGCTGACCAGCTGGACCAGGGCCACCTGGCGCCGCGCCTCCTGGAGCAGTTCGGGCGACATGGGCGGCGGGGCGTCGGTGCAGCGCTCGTGGAGGGAGGGCGCGGGTTCGGCGGGCCCGGCGAAGGGGTCGGGGCCCAGCGCGGCCACCGCGTCGGCCCATTGCAGGCCCTCGGCGCGCAGATCGCGCATCTGCCAGTACCAGCACAGCGACAGCACCATGCAGAGCGCCTCCTGCTCGTCGCGGGCGGCGACGGCCCGGCGCAGGGCGGTGCGGAGGTTCTCGTAGTCGTGCTGGAGGCGGTCGATGGCGGCCCGCTGCCCGGCTCCGCGCAGCAGCGGGTCGGTGGTACGGGCCAGCTCCCGGAAGTACACCAGGTGGCGCCGTTCCACGGCGTCCCGTTCCACCGCCTCGTCGAGCCGTTCGGCGGCGTACTCGCCCACGGTCTCCAGCAGCCGGTAGCGCATCCCGCCGTCCTCGGCGGGCGCGGCGACGACGAGGGACTTGTCGACGAGCGAGCCGAGCAGCCCGGCGACCTCGCGCGCGCCACCGGGATCCTCCGCGCAGACGGCCTCGGCGGCGGCAAGGGTGCAGCCGCCCGCGAAGACGGACAGGCGGCGCAGGACGGCGCGTTCGGACGCGTCGAGCAGTTCCCAGGACCAGTCGACGACGGCGCGCAGCGTCTGCTGGCGGGGCAGTACGGTACGGGCTCCGCTGGTGAGCAGGCGGAACCGGTCGTCGAGCCGGTCGGCGATCTGGCGCGGGGTGAGCATCCGCAGCCGGGCGGCGGCGAGTTCGATGGCGAGCGGCAGCCCGTCGAGGCGGCGGCAGATCTCCGCGGCGGCCTCGGCGGTCTCCTCGTCGGCGTCGGTCCGGAAGCCGGGCCTGGCCGCGGCGCCCCGTTCGGCCAGCAGCCGCAGCGCCATCGCGTCGGGCAGCGGATCGACCGGCCGGACGAACTCGCCGGGCACGCCCAGGGGTTCACGGCTGGTGGCCAGCACGGTGAGCTGCGGGCAGCGGGCGAGCAGGTGGTCGGCGAGGGCGGCGGCGGCCCCGACGAGATGCTCGCAGTTGTCCAGGAGCAGGAGCATCCGGCGCCGGGAGCAGTGTTCGGTGAGGCGCACGAGCGGGTCGCCCGCGTTGCCCTCGGCGACCCGCAGTTCCTCGGCACCGGCCCCACGCAGCACGGTCTCGCGGGCGCCGAGCGCGGTCAGCACGGCCTCCGGCACGGCCTCGGGGTCGTCGACCGGGGCGAGTTCGGCCAGCCAGACGCCGTCGGGCCAGGCGGCGCCGAAGGACTCGGCGGCCTCCTGGGAGAGCCGGGTCTTCCCGGCGCCACCGGGGCCGAGGAGGGTGACCAGCCGGGTGCGCGCCAGGTCCTCGCGCAGGGCCTCGATGTCGTTCTCGCGCCCGACGAAGCTGGTGAGCCGGGCTCTCAGGTTTCCGCGCGGGGCGGCGAGGGCTTCCCGCGGCGCGCCGGTGCCTGCGGCCGGGGCGGCGGCGGGATGGGGTGCGGGAGGCCGTGACGGCCCGGCCGGGTGCTTCCCGACCGCCGCGTCCTGCTCCAGCAACTCGGCGTACAGGGCGCGCAGTTCGGGGCCGGGGTCGGTGCCGAGCCGGTCGGCGAGCACGGTGCGCACCTCGTCGTAGGCGGCCAGCGCCTCGGCCGGGCGCCCGGCGTCGCGCAGGGCCCGCAGCCGCAGCGCCTGGAGCGGTTCGTCGATCGGGTGCTCGGCGCAGAGCGCGACCAGTTCGGGCAGGGTCTCCTCGGCGCGGCCGAGGGCGAGTGCCGCGGTGATCCTGGTGCGGCGGGCGTCCAGCCGCCGGGCCGTCCAGCGGGCCGCGACGGCGCCGCGGTCGGGCAGATCGGCCAGGACCGGGCCGCGCCACAGGGCGAGGGCGTCGTCGAGCGCGGCCAGGGCCTTCGCCGGGCCCCCCTCCGCCAGGGCCCGCGCCCCCTCCCCCGCGAGCCGCTCGAAGCGGTAGAGGTCGACCTCGTCCGGGGCGGCTGCCAGCCGGTAGCCGCTCTCCCCGGACGTGACCGCCCCGTGCCCGAGGGCCCGCCGCAGCCGCCCCACGAGCGCCTGGAGCGCGCCCACCGCATCGGCCGGCGGGTCGCCGTCCCACACCTCGTCGACGAGCACGGCGGCGGGGACGGAGCGGCCCGGACGCAGGGCGAGGGCGGCGAGCAGGGCACGCAGCCGCGCACCGCCGACGGAGACGGCGGTGCCGTCGTCACGGAGTGCCTGGGTGGTTCCGAGGATGCTGTAGCGCACTCGCCCATTCTCCGCGACCGGGAGCGGCGGCAGGACACACGTGCGACACGTGCCCGGTTCGGCGTCGCCGAAGGCGCCCGTCCCGGCGCCCGCGTCCGCGAGGCACTCCCCGCCCGCGGCCTCGACCCCCGTCCCTCAACCAGGAAGGGACGACGGCGAGTTCGCCGCACACCACGGGCCACCCGCCCTCGACCGCGCTCCCGGACGGCGACCGGCAGGGGCCGACGAAATTCCCTTTGGTCTAGACCTTGACTGCGATCAAGGGGGAGGGTTCAGTGTCCGAAAGCATCCTTCGGCGCGGCCTGCACAGGTTGGCCCGGCTCCCACCGGGTCTATCCGTCATGCCCGCGTCACACGGGCATGCCCACCTCCGAGGGACATGTCCGCGTCGCACGAAAGGGAACCCTGTGCTCAGAAATCGTATGAAGGCGCTGCTGACCGGCCTGGCGGCCGTCGGATCGCTGGCGGCGACGGCCCTCGCGCCCGCGACGGCGAGCGCCGCCGAGGCCCCGGCGCCGGTGGACGAGTGCGCCATGGCCCCCGCCTGGTCCAAGGGCGCCAACTACCAGGCGCGCGACATCGTCAAGTACACCGACGGGAAGATCTACGTCGCCCAGCGCGACAACCCGGGCTACGACCCGACGGTGAGCACCTACTACTGGGCGCCGTACACCTGTGGCACCGGGGGCAACCCGTACCCGAACAGCTTCGTGGTGAGCGAGGCCCAGTTCGACCAGATGTTCCCGAACAGGAACCCCTTCTACACGTACAAGGGCCTGACGGACGCCATGAAGGCGTTCCCCAAGTTCGCCCACACCGGCGACGACACGATGCGCAAGCAGGAGGCCGCGGCCTTCCTCGCGAACATCAGCCACGAGACCGGCGGCCTCTACTACATCAAGGAGGTCAACGAGGCGAACTACCCGCACTACTGCGACCGCAACGAGCCCTACGGCTGCCCGGCCGGCCAGTCGGCGTACTACGGGCGGGGCCCGATCCAGCTCAGCTGGAACTTCAACTACAAGGCCGCGGGCGACTTCCTCGGCATCGACCTGCTGAACGACCCCTGGAAGGTGGAGACGGATCCGGCCGTCGCCATGATGACGGGCCTGTGGTACTGGAACACCCAGGACGGTCCCGGCCCGATCACCGGCCATGACGCCATGGTGAGCGGGGCCGGCTTCGGCCAGACGATCCGTTCGATCAACGGCGCGCTGGAGTGCGACGGCGGCAACCCCCGCCAGGTCGAGAGCCGGATCAACCGGTACAAGGAGTTCACCGGGATCCTCGGCGTGCCGACGGGCTCCAACCTCTCCTGCTGACGCCACCGCGTCCTTCCTCTCCCTTTCCCTGTCCTTCCTTCCCTTCCGTTCCCCGACGGACCGCCGCGGGCCGGGCACCCTTCCCGGCCCGCGGCCTCGTCGCCCGACCGCCTGCGCGCCGCCGCCCCGCATCCACGCCTCCGGGGGACCGGCCGCCCGTAGGCTCGGTCCCATGGTCACCGCATCGCACCAGCGCATCAGCCCGGTCTTCCTCGGCATCGTCGCCGTCATGGCGGTGTCGGGCTGGGCCGTGTGGACGGGCTTCGCGGAGCTGCCCGGGATCGCGGTCTTCCTCTTCGTGACGGCGGCGTGGGTGGTGTCGCTGTGCCTGCACGAGTACGCGCACGCCCGTACCGCGCTGCACAGCGGGGACATCTCCGTCGGCGCGAAGGGCTATCTGACCCTGAATCCGCTCAAGTACACCCACGCGCTGCTCAGCATCGTGCTGCCGGTGCTGTTCGTGATCATGGGCGGGATCGGTCTTCCGGGCGGTGCGGTGTTCATCGAGCGGGGCCGGATCCGCGGGCGCCTGCGGCACAGCCTGATCTCGGCGGCGGGCCCGCTGACGAACGTACTGTTCGCGGTCGTGTGCACGGCGCCGTTCTGGCTGCACGCGCTCGACGGCGTGCCGGTGACCTTCCGTCACGCCCTGGGCTTCCTGGCGCTGCTCCAGGTCACCGCCGCGATCCTGAACTTCCTGCCGGTCCCGGGGCTGGACGGGTACGGGGTGATCGAGCCCTGGCTCTCGTACCGCGTCCGCCGCCAGGTCGAGCCGTTCGCCCCCTTCGGGCTGATCGCCGTGTTCGCCCTCCTGTGGATCCCGGGGATCAACGTGGCGTTCTTCGACGCGATCCACGCCCTGCTGCGGGCGCTGGGCGTCGACGGCTTCACGACGTACTGCGGCTGGGACGCCTACCGGTTCTGGCGGTCGGCCGATCCGGTCTGCGCGGTCCAGGGCTGACCGACGGCGTCCGGGCCGACGGCCCGGACGGCCGGAGTCGTCACGGCGACGGGGCTCAGCCCGTGGCGGTCCCGGCACGGTGCCGGCGCAGGTAGAACCACGCCATGTTGGACGAGAGCCCGGCCAGCAGCACCCAGACGATCCCGAGCCAGCTGCCCTGGACGAACGAGAACACGGCCGCGACGACGGCCAGGACGCAGACGGCGATGGCGTAGAGAGCGAGTCGGGGCATGGGAGTCGGCTCCTGTCCGGAGTGGTGCACGGTCCCGTCCAGTGTCCCCCATGCCCCTTTCCGCCCGTCGCAGGGTGGCCCGGAAGCGGGGCCGGACCGGACCGCCCGACGCGGGCCCCGCTCAGACGTCCGTCGTACGCAGCCCCGCGTGCGCCTTGTAGCGGCGGTTGACGGAGATCAGGTTCGCGACGAGCGACTCGACCTGGTGGGCGTTGCGCAGCCGCCCGGCGAAGATGCCGCGCATGCCGGGGATCCGGCCCGCCAGGGCCTGCACCAGGTCCGTGTCGGCGCGGGCCTCGCCCAGCACCAGCACATCGGTGTCGATCTCCTCGACGGCCGTGTCCTGGAGCAGCACCGCGGACAGGTGGTGGAAGGCGGCGGTGACCCGGGACTCCGGGAGCAGGGCGGCGGCCTGCTCGGCGGCGCTGCCCTCCTCCGGCTTCAGGGCGTAGGCGCCCTTCTTGTCGAAGCCGAGCGGGTTGACGCAGTCGATGACGAGCTTGCCCACGAGTTCGTCACGCAGCGCCTCCAGGGTCTTGGCGTGACCGTCCCACGGCACGGCCACGATCACGGCGTCGCTGCGCCGGGCACACTCCGCGTTGTCCGCGCCCTCGATGCCGTGGCCCAGTTCCTCGGCGGCGGCCCGCGCGCGGTCGGCGGCACGGGAGCCGATGACGACCTTCTGCCCGGCGCGGGCGAACCGGTAGGCGAGGCCGCGGCCCTGCGGGCCGGTGCCGCCGAGCACGCCGACGGTCAGCCCGGACACGTCGGGAAGGTCCCAGGGGTCCTTGGCGGGGGGCTTGGGCGCGCTGCCCGTCTCATTCGTAGTCATGGCTTCGACACTACTGCCCGCCACCGGGGCGAACAGTCCGTCGCCCGACGCGGGGTCACCGATCCGTCCGGCGCGTCCCCGCGCCCCGTACCGCGCGCCCGTGCCCGTGCCCCGTTCGTGTGGTTCCGCGGCGTTCGCCGACGGCGCCGCCGGGGCCCGGGGCACGATGCCTGGCCATGGATGCCGTACGCGTCGCTCTGCTGCGTGAAGTGCTCGCCGGGACCGAGTGGCCGGCCGCGGCCCGCCGGTTCGCCGGGTCGCTCAGGTCGTCCGTCGTCCCGCACGGCGGCGGACTGCTGCTGGTGGGGACGGCGGAGTACGAGCCGTGGCATCTGGCGGCCCATCTGGTCGACGAGTCCACCTGGTCCGGGCTGCCCGAACTGACCCCGACCCTGGTGCGCCACCGGGTGGAGCCGGGCGATCCGGCGCATCTGGCGGTCGGCCTGGGCCGGATCGAGGCGGCCGGTCGGGGCGAGACCCTGCTGCTGGTGGCGCCGGAGCGGCCCTGCGCGGGCCTGCTGGAGCGCATGCACGACGCCCGCAGGGCCGGGGCGACGGTCCTCTCGCTGGACGGCGGCGACCCGGAGGTGCGGGGGCTCGCCCACGAGGCGCTGGCGGTGACCGGCTCCGACGACGTCGACCTGGACACCGTGCAGCATCTGGTGAGCGCGGCGGCCAGGGAGAACGGCGACCCCGTGCCGCGCGGCGGCCGTCGCTTCCGCGACCGGCTGTCCCGGCTCGCCGACCGGTTGACGGCACCGCCTCCGCCGCGCTGGTGAGCGCCGGGACCGCCCGCGCCCGCCCCCGCGGACACGGCCCGGGACGCGGACACGGAAAAGGTGTTGCACCGGGCACCGCGACTTCGGAGCATGACCCCTCGTGACCTCAGCCCCTGCCTCGGCCCCTTCCCCGTCCGGCCGTCTCTCCGCGCTGCTGCCCGACCTCACCCCCCTGCGTTCGTCGGCCGACTTCCGGTTGCTGTGGATCCAGGGCGTGGTCACGTACTTCGGCAGCTTCATGGCGCTGATCGCGCTGCCGCTCCAGATCAAGGAGCTCACGGGGTCGCCGCTGGCCGTCGGCGCGATGGGCGCGGTCGAACTGGTGCCGCTGGTCGTCTTCGGCCTGTACGGCGGGGCGCTCGCGGACGCCGTGGACCGCCGCAAGGTGATCCTGGGCACCGAGGCGGGCCTGGGGGTACTGGCCCTGGTGCTCCTGGTGAACGCCGTTCTGCCCGATCCGCTGCTCTGGCCGCTCTATCTGGTGGCGGGTGGGGTCTCCGCGCTCTCCGGGCTGCAGCGGCCCGCGCTGGACTCGCTGATGGCCCGGATCGTGCCGCACGACCAGCTGACCGCCGCCGCCGCGCTGAACTCGCTGCGCTGGCAGGTCGGTGCGATCAGCGGTCCGGCGGTGGCGGGGCTCGTGGTGGCGTACGCCGGGCACGCCACGGCGTACTCGGTCACCGTGGTCACGTTCGCCCTCTCCGTCCTGCTCTGCCTGCGCCTGGCCCCGGCCCCTCCTGTCCGGGAGAACACGAAGCCGTCGCTGCGCGGGATCGTCGAGGGGGCGCGGTTCGCCTGGAGCCGGCCGGTGCTGCTGGGGACGTACGCGGTCGACGTGGCCGCGATGTTCTTCGCCTTCCCCAACACGATCTTCCCGTTCCTCGCGGACGAGCTGGACGCCGAGTGGTCGCTGGGGCTGATGTACGCGTCCGGGTCGGTCGGCTCCCTGGTGCTGGGCCTGACCAGCGGATGGACGTCACGGGTACGGCGGCACGGGCTGTTCGTGGTGTTCGGGGCGGCGGCCTGGGGGCTGGCGATCGCGGCGGCGGGCTGGTTCACCAGCGTGTGGCCGGTGCTGGTCTGCCTGGCGATCGCGGGCGCGGGCGACATGCTCAGCGGACTGGGGCGTTCCACGATCTGGAACCAGACCATCCCGGAGGAGCTGCGGGGCCGTCTGGCGGGCATCGAGGTGCTCTCCTACAGCGCGGGCCCGCAGCTGGGTCAGGTGCGGGCCGGTGCGATGGCGGGCTGGACGGGGACCCGCTCCGCGATCTGGAGCGGCGGTGTGGCGTGCGTGGCCTCGGTCGCGCTGCTCACCGCCGCGCTGCCGAAGCTGCTCACGTACGACTCCGCGACGGACGAGGACGCGGTACGCAGGCGGGCGCAGCGCGAGGAGGACGCGGGCACGCCAGGGCCGGCCTCCGGCGTGCCGGAGGCGCAGGCCCGCCCGTACGAGGCGGAAACCGGCCCGTCCGGTGCGGGGCGCGGCCGGATCGAACCGGAATCCAGCCCGTCCGCCTCACCGGCGGTCCGCCGCGCCCCGGCCGGTCGGCCCGTCATGCGTCCGGGTCCCGGTCCGCCGGGGTCTCGGCGTCGTGCCATTTGGGGTCCGTCTCCCACTCCAGGTTCCGCTCCCGCGCCGTCTCCATCGCGTGGCGCGCCTCCTCCGGGGAGGCGTACGGCCCGAACCGGTCCTTGGCCGGGCACTCGGGTCCCTCCTCGACCTTCTTGTGCTGCAGGCAGTAGTACCACTCGCCCGGTTTGCCGACCGTGCGCTTCTTGAACAGGGCCATCTCCGGCTCCTTCCGTCGGGGTCATGCTGCCCCAAGCGCGCTTCGTCAAGGGCCGACCCGTCATCCGTGCCGGATCGGCGCGCGGCGTCGGATGCGGCACGTCGCAAGGGGAGGGGCGCCCGCATAGTGGCAGTATGCGGGCGCCCCGACAACGCGGCGAGGCGCCGCAGCCGACGCCGGGCGACCGCCGGGGACGACGGGACAGCCCTTAAACTCGCTGACATGTCTGGCCAGTCGCTGCTCGTGCCCGGGGAGATCACTCCCATCCGCTCCGTTCCCGGAAAGATCCGGCGCCCCGAGTACGTGGGCAAGCCGGCCCCCACCCCGTACACCGGTCCGGAGGTCCAGGACGCCGACACCGTCGAGCGCATGCGCGTGGCGGGCCGGATCGCCGCGCAGGCGATGGCGGAGGCCGCCAAGCACATCGCCCCGGGCGTCACGACGGACGAACTCGACCGGGTCGCCCACGAGTTCATGTGCGACCACGGCGCGTATCCGTCGACGCTGGGCTACCGCGGGTTCCCCAAGTCGCTGTGCACCTCGATCAACGAGGTGATCTGCCACGGCATCCCGGACTCCACGGTGCTGCGCGACGGCGACATCGTGAACCTCGACGTCACGGCGTACATCGACGGCGTGCACGGCGACAACAACGCCACCTACCTCTGCGGCGCCGTGGACGAGGAGTCGCGGCTGCTGGTGGAGCGCACCGAGGAGGCGCTGAACCGGGCCGTCAAGGCGGTCCGGCCCGGACGGCAGATCAACGTGATCGGGCGGGTCATCGAGTCGTACGCGAAGCGCTTCGGGTACGGGGTGGTGCGGGACTTCACCGGGCACGGGATCAATTCCTCGTTCCACTCCGGGCTGATCATCCCGCACTACGACAGCCCGCACGCGACAACCGTGATGAAGCCCGGCATGACGTTCACCATCGAGCCGATGCTGACACTGGGCAGCCACGACTACGACATGTGGGACGACGGCTGGACGGTGGTCACGAAGGACCGCAGGCGCACCGCCCAGTTCGAGCACACGCTGGTCGTGACGGAGACGGGCGCCGAGATCCTGACCCTCCCCTGACGGGCGCCCGACGACAGCTGCGGCACCTCGCCGCGTTGCCGGAACGCCCGCATACGTCCAGTATCCGGGCGCCCCTCCGTCTTGCGATGCACCACATCCGACGCCGCGCGCTGATCCGCCACGGATGACGGGACAACCCACCAGGCATCACCACGTACCGACGCGAAAGCGGCCGCCCGCGGGCGGCCGCTTTCGCGTACCCGCGCCACCTCGTCCCACCGCGCCTGCGCACATCGGCGGAACCAGGCGTATCGTTTTTACCGACAGACTGTCGGGAAGCTGTTGACTTAGGTAAGCCTAAGTAGGAAGATCGGAGATGTCGACAGGGACTGCGCGACGTGGTCACTGCCGTCTTTTCATCCGCCTCTTTCAGGACTTTCCCGTCCCCTCGGCCCCCGGAGGCCCGCCTTGGACGCAACCGCCGCAGTCACGCCCTTCTCGACACTCATCCGCACGGCGTCGCACGAACAGCACACCGAGGCGGAGACCTCGACCTTCATGAGCGACCTGCTCGGCGGACGCCTCGGCGTGGACGCGTACACGCGCTACACGGAACAGCTGTGGTTCGTGTACCGGGCGCTGGAGGAGGGAGCCCAGGCGCTGCGGAA
Source organism: Streptomyces sp. NPDC001750 (assembly GCF_042892615.1). NCBI lineage: Bacteria > Bacillati > Actinomycetota > Actinomycetes > Kitasatosporales > Streptomycetaceae > Streptomyces > Streptomyces sp. NPDC001750. Next base: position 300,714 of record NZ_JBIAUE010000004.1, read on the forward strand.
CGACCCGGTCGCCGGCCCGTTCATACACGCCGAGCTGATGCGCACCGCCGAGCTGGAGCGCGACCTGGCCCATCTGCGGGGTGCCGACTGGTGCGAGGGCCTGGAGCCGCTGCCCGCCACCGCCGCGTACGCCGCGCGGGTCGCACAGTGCGCCCGCACCTGGCCCGCCGGCTACGTCGCCCACCACTACACCCGCTACCTCGGCGATCTCTCGGGCGGCCAGATCATCCGCGACAAGGCGGAGAAGGCCTGGGGCTTCGCGCGCAAGGGCGACGGCGTCCGGTTCTACGTCTTCGAGGAGATCCCCAACCCCGCCGCGTTCAAGCGGGGCTACCGCGAGCTGCTGGACGCGCTGGACGCGGACGACCTGGAGAAGCAGCGTGTCGTCGACGAGTGCAAGCGCGCGTTCGCGCTGAACACCGCGGTGTTCCGGGAGCTGGGCGAGGTGTTCCCGATCAGCGCGTAGGGCCTCGCGCACAGGGCCTTCGCGGACCTTCGACGGACCTTCGTACCGGCGCGGCCGAAGGCACCGACCGGTGATCCCGGTCCGGTGCCTTCGGCCGCGCCGGTCCCGTTGCCCGGGGGCCGTTGCCCAGCGGTCCTTCTCCCCGGCGGTCCGTTTCCCCGATGGCCCGGTTCCCGGTCGTCCGCGGCCCGTTCTCGCGCTCTCCCGCTCGCCGGTTTCCTCAGACGCGGGACGGGACCGCCCGGTGTGCCCACAGGACGCGGCCGCCGATCTCCACCATGCCGTCCGGTGCGGGCGCGGTGAGGATCTGGGAGCCGCGTCCCTGCGTGATGTTGAGGGCCCGCCCCAGCTCCGCGCTGAGCAGCAGGGCCGCCGCGCCCGTGGCCTCGTCCTCCACGATTCCTCCGGCGCGCCTCGGGAAGGCGCGCGCCCTGACCCGGCCCGCCGCCTCGTCCTCCCACGCCCAGACGTAGAGCCAGCCCTCGCCGGGCGGCGGGCCGGTCAGCGCCTCGACCTCGGCGACGGACGCGTACCGCCGCAGCGTACGCGGCGGCGCCCACTCCGGGCGGGCACCGATCCAGGTGAACTCCCCGTCCTGCCGGGCGAACACGTCCCCGACCGGAAGCTCCAGGATCTCCAGATCGAGCAGCCAGGCGGTGCCGACGAGCGGATGGCCGGCGAACGGGAGGCGCAGTCCCGGGGTGTGGATGTCGACGTGCCCGCGCTCGGGGTCGTCGACGAACACGGTCTCGCTGAAGCCGAGCCGGCGGGCCAGCCGCTGCCGGGACTCCTCGTCGGGGTGGGACCGCCCGTCGCGCACCACCCCGAGGGGGTTGCCGTACCGGCCGTCGGGGCCGCAGAACACCCGCAGGACGTCGACGCCCTCGGGTACATCGAAGCCGGGGCCGCCTTCGTATTCGCTGTCGCTCGCGCTCACGTCCGCATTCAAGCACCGCCCGGGTGACGGCCTTCGGTCGGGCCGTCACCCGGGCGGTGCGCTCGGACCGTGTGCCGTCAGGCGGTACGGCGGCGGGCGGCGAGGAAGACACCCGCTCCGGTCGCCACGACGATGCCCGCTCCGGCGATCAGGGCACCGGTCGGGATGTCGGAGCCGGTGGAGGCGAGGGCACCGGAGCCGCCGACCGAACCGCCGCCCACGCTGCCGCCGCCGAGGGACGCGGAACCGCCCGCCAGTCCCGTGGAACCGGTGGAACCGGCCGACCCGCCAAAACCGCTGCCGCCCGCGGCGCCGGGGAGTTCGGCGTCCTTGTCGAGGGCGACCGCGACGGTCAGCGGGTCGAGCAGCTCACCCTTGTCGTACATGCCGCCGAACGCCTTGGTGCCGTCGGCGGTGAGGGTCGCCGGAACGGCGGAGAGGGTCACCACGCCGTTCTCGGCGGCGAGTTCGCCCTTCGGCAGCTTCAGGTCGGCGATGGCCATGCCGGTGTAGGTGGAGACCTTCCCGGTCTCGCGGTCCTTGGTGGAGACGTCCGCGATCAGCCGGCCCTTGCCACCGCTCACCTGGACCTCCAGACCGGTGAGGGAGAGGTCGAGGGTGTACGCGCCGTTCTCCTCGTGGCCCAGGAAGCGGATCTTGCCGTCGAACCCGGCGGTCAGGGTCTGCTTCGCGGCGTCGAAGTCGCCGGTGGCGTCGGGGAAGCGGTAGCCGTCGCCGGCCGCGGCGGCACCGCCCGTCGTCTCCACCTTGCCGTGCGCGATGGGCCCGGTGACGTAGGTACGGAACGACTTCTTGACGCCCCAGTCCAGGGTTCCGTCGAGGATCGCGCCGGTCTCGACGGCCGGTTCGCCGGTGCCCGGCTCGCCGGTGGCCGACGGGGACGGCGAAGTGGGGGACGTGGGCCTGCCGCTCGGCTCGGCCGTCGGCTCCTTGGTGGGCTCGGTCGTCGGCTCCTTGGTCGGCTCCTCGGTGGGCTCGGTGGTCGGTTCCCCGGTCGGTTCGGTGGTCGGGGCCGCGCCCGCCTTCACCGAGAGCGTGGCCGGGTCGAGCTCGTCGCCCTCCTTGTACTGGCCGTTGAACGCCTCGGAGCCCGCCTTCGTCAGCGTCGCCGGGATGTCCTTGAAGACCATCGCGCCGCCCTCGCCCTGGCCGGGCTTCACGCCCGTCAGGTCGAGGGAGGCGAACTCCACGTCGTCGCGGGTGCCTTCCGGGGTGGTGACGTCCACGGTGATCGCGCCGCCGGTGCGGGTGGTGGAGAGCTTCACGTCCGACAGCGTGATGTCGAGGACACCGTCGTGGGCGTAGAAGTTGACGCCGCCTCCGAAGGCGGTGCGGGTGCCGTGCGTGGTGGTGTCGTAGGTGCCCTTGCCGTCGACGAAGGTGAACACGCCGTTGTCGGGCGCCTGGGTGGCCCCGTCCTTGACGGTGATCTTCCCGCCGGAGAACGGCGAGGCCAGGTACTTGCGGAAGGACGCCTTGACGCCCCATTCCAGCGTGCCGTCCTTCAGGTCCAGCGTGGGCGCGCCGGCGGTCGCGCGGCCGGGGGCGGCGTCGGCGGCGAGCGCCGGGAGGGCGAAGGCGGTCGCGCCGAGGGCTGCCGCCGTGGCGACGGCGGCGGCGAGGGCTATGGGGCGGCGGGTGGCTGCCATGGCGGGTGGTCTCCTCGGGGGGGTGAGGTACGGGGGTGAAACAGGGGGTCAGCTGTTCTGCTGCGAGGCGCCGCGGCGACGGGCGAGGTAGAACGCACCGGCCGCGACGGCCAGGACGCCCGCGCCGGCGGCGCCGAGGTACAGCCCGGTGCGGGAGTCCGCGTCGGAGCCGGTGTCCGGCGCGGACGCGGTGGTGGTGGTCTTCTTCGTCGGCGAGGGCGACGGGGCGGGGTCGCTGCCCAGGTCGGGCAGGGCGGGGAGTTCGGCGCCGCGGTCGACGGCGACGGCCAGGGAGACCGGGTCCATCGCGGTGCCCGCCTTGTAGAGCGAGCCGAACGCCCCGGCGCCGTCGGCCGTGAGGGTCGCGGGCGCCTCGGTGAGCACGGCGAGACCGTTCTTCGGCGCGAAGTCCTTCGCGGCGAAGGTGACCAGCGGGACGGCCTTCCTCGGCTCGCCGTCGCCGCGCACGTCGGCCGAGAGCGTGCCCTTGCCGTCCGTCACCCGGACCGCGACCGAGGAGAGTTCCAGGTCCAGCCCGTCGGCGCCGGTGAAGCGGACGCTGCCCGCGAACCGGGCGTGCAGGGTCTGCTTCTTCGGGTCGTACGTGCCCTTGCCGCGCGGGAACCGGAAGAGCGCGCCGCCGTCCTGCGCGCCGTCGGCGAGGGTCCACCTGCCCTTGCCGACGGAGCCGGTGACGTATTCGCGGAAGGTGCGGCGCACGCCCCAGTCGACGGCGGCGTCCTCGACACGTCCTGCGGCCTTCCTGGCCTTCTCGGTCTTCTTCGCCTTGTCGGCCCCGTCGTCGGTCTTCCCCGGGGAGGCGACCGTGTCCGGCTTCCCCGCCGGGGCGGAGGTGTCCACGGAAAGGCTGATCGGGTCGAGCGGCGTACCGGCCGTGTAGTAGCCGGCGAACGCCTTCGCGCCCTGCGTCGTCAGGGTCGCCGGGACGTTGGTGAGGGCGATGGGGGTGGTGCCGCCCCTCATGTCGATCCCGGACAGCCCGAGCGTCGCGAGCGGCACCTGCGCGGCGGACGTGACCCGGCCGGTCCCCCGTTCCTTGCTGACCATGTCGGCGTGGAGCGTGCCCCGGCCGCCGGTGATCCGGACGGTGGGGCGGCTGATGGAGAGGTCCAGTTCGTTGCTGCCGTCCGCCTTGCGGTGTCCGACGAAGCGGACCCCGCCGGAGAAGCCCGCGCTGAAGGTGCCGGTCGCCGGATCGTAGGAGCCGGTGGCCGAGTGGAATCGGAACTGGCTGCCGCCGGCCGTGGCGGCGCCGCCGGTCAGGCTCCAGCTCCCGTGCGCGACGGGGCCGGTGACATAGCTCTGGAACGACGACTTGATGCCCCAGTCGAGTCGGCCGCCCTGCACCGTGCGGCTCGCCGCCTGGGCGGCGGTGGCCGGGAGCAGGGCTCCGAGCAGCGCCGCGAACAGCGCGACCGCGAGCGCCCGTCCGGGCACACGGGCAGGTCGGGACGACAGCATGAGGACCCCTCCGGGATCTAGCGAGCAAGGTAAGGCTAACCTAAGCTATGGAGATCGTGTGGTGGTACCCCTTCCACCGCACAATCCGCGAACCATGACCAACTACGCGCGGCGGAACGACAGGACGGTGCCCAGTGTGCTTCTCGCAGGACTTCACCCCACCGGGGCGGCGCACCCGGCGACCGGTACGCGAACTCCCCGGGGCCGACGGGCCGTTCGGTGCCGGGAGGGACGCCGGTTCCGCCCGGCGGTCCGGCACGCGCGGCCCGCTCGGCGTCCTGGCGGCGGCCCTCGCCCTGGCCCTCCTCCTGACCGGCTGCGGCGGCACCGATGCCGGGACGCCCGCCGCGAAGTCCCCGGGCTCCGCGAAGGCCGTGGCCGACCGGGTCGAGCCGTTGCCCGGCACGCCGAAGCCCCGACTGCCCGTCACCGTGAAGTCGGCCGACGGGACCGAGGCCAGCGTCACCTCGGCGGATCGCATCGTGCCGCTGACCGGCGGCCTGAGCGAGATCGTCTTCACGCTCGGCCTCGGCAATCAGGTCGTCGCCCGGGACATCACCGCCACCTTCGAACAGGCGGCGGATCTCCCGGTCGTGACCCGGGCTCACGACGTCTCGGCGGAGAGCGTGCTCTCGCTCAGGCCCACCGTCGTACTCGCGGAGACCACCACGGGACCGGCCGAGGCCATCGATCAGATCCGCGATGCCGGAATCCCGCTCGTGGTGGTCGACCCGGCCAAGGAACTCGCCGATGTCGGCCGCCGGATCGAGACCGTGGCGGCGGCCCTGGGCGTGCCGGACGCGGGGGCCGAACTCGACGCCCGCACCCGGTCCCGGATCGAGGCCGTGAAGAAGTCCGTGCCCGTCGGCGGCGGGAAGAAGCCCCGGGTGGCCTTCCTCTACCTGCGCGGCTCCGCCTCCGTCTATCTGCTCGGCGGCCGGGAGTCGGGGGCGAGTTCGCTCATCGAGGCGGCCGGGGGCGTCGACGCCGGCAAGGCGTCCGGTCTGAGGAAGGACTTCACCGCCATCACCAGCGAGGCCCTCGCCAAGGCGGCGCCCGACGCCATCCTGGTGATGAGCAAGGGGCTGGACTCGGTGGGTGGCGTCGACGGGCTGGTGAAGATCCCGGGCGTCGCCGAGACCCCGGCCGGGATGGACCGGCGGATCGTCTCCATCGACGACGGGGTGCTGCTGAACTACGGGCCGCGCACCGACCGGGTGCTCGGTGACCTGATCGCCCAGCTCCACCCGAAGGGCGGTACGGCCAAGTGACGACCTCGCACATGACCGCCCCGCAGGGGGAACGAGCCCGGCCGACGGACCCCGCGGCCCCTGGGCAGGAGCGCGCGAGGCCCCGGCGCTCCACCGCCTTCCTCCTGACCACCGGCCTGGTCGCCGCCCTGCTGGTGGGCTGTCTGCTGTCCGCCGGACTCGGCGCGTACAACATCCCGCTCGGTGATGTCATCGGTTCCGTCCAGCACCGTCTCGGGCTCGGCGGCGCGGCGCTGGACCGGGTCGGCGAGAGCGTGCTGTGGAACGTACGGCTGCCGCGGGTCGTCCTCGCCCTGCTCGTCGGGGCGTCACTGGGCTGCGCGGGCGCCCTGATGCAAGGGGTGTTCGGCAACCCGCTCGCGGAACCCGCGGTGATCGGCATCTCCGCCGGCGCGGCGGTCGGCGCGGTCGCCTCGATCGCACTCGGGCTGACCTTCTTCGGCAACTGGACCATCACCGTCTGCGCGTTCGCCGCCGGGCTCGGGACGGTACTGCTGGTGTACACGCTGTCGCGGTCGAACGGGCGCACCGAGGTGGTGACGCTGATCCTCACCGGGATCGCGGTCAACGCCTTCGCGGGAGCGCTGATCGGGCTGTTCGTCTTCTTCGCCGACAACGCGCAGATCTCCCAGATCACCTTCTGGCAGCTGGGCTCCCTGGCGCAGGCGACCTGGCCGAAGGTGCTCGCGGTGCTGCCGTGCGCGGCGCTGGGGCTGCTCGTCGCGCCGTTCTACGCACGCAAGCTGGACCTCCTCGCGCTGGGCGAGCGGCCCGCCCGGCACCTGGGGGTCGACGTCGAGCGGCTGCGGGTCACGCTCGTGCTGGTGGTGGCGCTGCTGACGGCCGCGGCGGTGGCGGTCGCCGGGATCATCTCGTTCGTGGGGCTGCTGGTGCCGCATCTGCTGCGGATGGCGAACGGTCCGGGGCACCGCTTCCTCGTCCCCGGCAGTGCGCTGGGCGGCGCCCTCGTCCTGGTGGTGGGCGATCTCGCGGCCCGTACCGTGGCCGATCCCGCCGAGCTGCCGCTCGGCGTGCTGACCGCGCTCTTCGGCAGCCCGTTCTTCTTCTGGCTGCTGCGCAGGACCCGTCGCAGGCAAGGTGGTTGGGCATGAGGACGACACCGGTGGACCGTCACGGGCGAGGTGGTCGGGCATGAAGGTGCCGAGGAATCCGTTCCGGGCGCGGGGGCGCCGGCTGCCCGGTCCCCTCTCCCCCGGCGCCGCCGCCGCCGAGGCGCACGGGCTGCGGGTGCGGCTGGGGCGGCGGACGGTGCTCGACTCCATCGATCTGACCGCGCACGCGGGCGAGGTGCTCGCGCTGGTCGGGCCCAACGGGGCGGGGAAGTCGACGCTGCTGGCGGCGCTGGCCGCCGATCTGCCCGCCGAGAACGGCGGGATACGGATCGACGGGCGCCCGGTGACCGACTGGTCGGCCGCCGAACTGGCCCTGCGCCGGGCGGTGCTGCCGCAGACCGCCGCGCTGTCCTTCCCGTTCCCGGTGGCGGACGTGGTCCGGATGGGCCGGGCGCCGTGGGCCGGGACGGAGCGGGCGGACGAGGACGATCCGGCCGTCGCCGCGGCGATGGCCGCCACCGAGGTCGCCGAGTTCGCCGCGCGTCCCTTCTCCGCGCTGTCCGGCGGGGAGCGGGCCCGGGTCGCGCTGGCCCGGGTGCTGGCGCAGCGCGCCCCGCTGCTGCTGCTCGACGAGCCGACCGCCGCCCTCGACCTGCGCCACCAGGAGCTGGTGCTGCGGATCTGCCGGGAGCGGGCCGCGGCCGGCGACGCGGTCGTCGTGGTGCTGCACGATCTGGGCCTGGCGGCGGCGTACGCGGACCGGGCGGCAGTGCTGCACGGCGGGCGGATCGCGGTGGCGGGCCCGCCCGCCGAGGTGTTCACCGGGGAACTGCTCGGCGAGGTCTACCGGCAGCCGGTCGAGGTGTTCCCGCATCCGCGGACCGGGGCGCCGCTCGTCGTACCGGACCGCTCGGCGGGAGCGGCCTGAGCGGCCGGGGCCGCCCGGCCCGTCGGCCCCGGTCGGCTCCGGTCGGCTCCGGTCGGTCCCCGGCCCGCCGGGCGGTTCGTTCGCCGGGCGGTTCGTCCGGCAGGCGGTTCGTTCGCCGGGCGGTTCGTTCGCCGGGCGGTTCGTCCGCCGGGCGGTTCGTCCGCCGGGCGGTTCGTCCGGCGGGCCAGGCCGCCCGACGCGATCTCTTGACCATCTCTTGACCATTACGAGAGACCCCCATGGCGCGACCGTGACCGGTCCGTATCCGCAGGGCCGAGGTGAGAGGTGAATCACGGCCCAAGCGGGTACCGGACAGGTAAGCCTCGACTAAGTTAGGTCCGCCTCACCTGTCTTTGTCCGTTCTTCTCCCGCTTCTCCTTCGTCCTCTTGTGGAGCCCCGTATGCGAGCCGTTCGTCTCTCCGTCGTCACCGCTGCCGCCGGCGTGGCGGCCCTGACCGCCGTCACGGGCTGTGCGCAGAAGAGCGACGGCAAGGGCGACGGTGCCGTGCAGGTCGTCGCGAAGGACGACGCCTGCGAGGTGTCGAAGACGAAGGTGCCGGCCGGTCACGTCGAACTGGCCGTGCAGAACAAGGGCTCCAAGGTCACCGAGGTCTACGTCCTGTTCCCGGACGACCGCATCGTCGCCGAGCGCGAGAACATCGGCCCCGGCACCAAGGCGAACATCACGGCCGAGATCAAGGCCGGTTCGTACGAGATCGCCTGCAAGCCGGGCATGAAGGGCCACGGCATCCGGCAGAAGATCGAGGTCACCGGCGCCAACGCGGCCAAGCGCAGCCCCGAGATGGACAAGGCCGTCGCGGAGTACCGCACCTACGTCCAGGCTCAGGCGGACGAGACGCTGCCGAAGGCCAAGAAGTTCACGGACGCCGTCGCCGCCGGCGACATCGAGACCGCCAAGAAGCTCTACGCCGACTCGCGACTGGGCTGGGAGCGCACCGAGCCGGTCGCCGAGTCGTTCGGCGACATCGACCCGAAGGTCGACATCCGCGAGGACGGCCTGGAAGCCGGGCAGAAGTGGACCGGCTGGCACCGTCTGGAGAAGGCGCTGTGGCAGGACAAGAAGCTGGGCGCCGAGGAGAAGGCCCTGGCCCCGGTCCTCTACAAGGACCTGGTCGACTGGCAGAAGCGGGTCGGCACCGCGGACATCACCCCGACCTCGATGGCCAACGGCGCCAAGGAACTCCTCGACGAGGTCGCCACCGGCAAGGTCACCGGTGAGGAGGAGCGCTACAGCCACACCGACCTGGTCGACTTCAAGGGCAACGTCGAGGGCGCGGAGAAGTCCTACCAGCTGCTGAAGCCGATCGCCTCGAAGAACGATCCGGCGCTGACCGCCGCCCTGGACAAGCGGTTCGCCGAGCTGAACACGCTGCTGGACAAGTACCGCGAGGACAAGTCCTCGTACGAGTTCACCTCGTACGAGAAGGTCGGCAAGGCGGACCGCAAGGAGCTGTCGGACGCGGTGAACGCGCTGGCCGAGCCGCTGTCCAAGTTGGCCGCGGCGGTGACGAAGTAGCGGCGGCCAGGAACAGGAGCGGACGGGAGTGACCGGGATGTCCGAACAGAAGCGGAACGGCGACGACACCGGGGCGGCCCCCGCCGGCCCCGCACCGTCCCGCAGGGCCCTGCTCGGCTGGGGCGGCGCCGGACTGGCGCTCGGCGCGGCCGCGGCCGGTGGCGCGGTGGCCGTGATCCGGCCGGAGAGCGACGCGGTGGCGGCCGCCGACAGCGGTGCGGCCGTACCCTTCCACGGGGCGCACCAGGCGGGCATCGCCACCGCCGTGCAGGACCGGCTGCACTTCGCCGCGTTCGATGTGACGACGAAGGACCGCGCCGAACTGGTCTCTCTGCTCAAGGAGTGGACCCGGGCGGCCGAGCGGATGACGGCCGGTCACGCGGTCGGCGACGGCGCGTACGGCGGCCCGGCCGAGGCGCCGCCGGACGACACCGGTGAGGCCCTGGGGCTCAAGCCGTCCCGGCTCACCCTCACCATCGGCTTCGGCCCCTCGCTCTTCGCCAAGGGCCGGTTCGGCCTGGAGGACAAGCGCCCGGCGGCGCTCGTCGACCTGCCGAAGTTCCCCGGCGACAACCTCGACGCGGCCCGCAGCGGCGGCGATCTCTGCGTCCAGGCGTGCGCGGACGACCCGCAGGTCGCGGTGCACGCCATCCGCAATCTGGCCAGGATCGGCATGGGCCGCACCGCGATCCGCTGGTCCCAGCTCGGGTTCGGCAAGACGTCCTCGACGACGCCGGACGCCCAGACCCCGCGCAACATGTTCGGCTTCAAGGACGGCACCCGGAACATCTCCGGCACCGACACCGCCGCCCTGGACAAGCACATCTGGGTCGGCGAGAAGGACGACGACGCGGGCTGGATGACCGGGGGTTCGTACCTGGTGGCCCGGCGCATCCGGATGCACATCGAGACCTGGGACCGGGCCCCGCTCCAGGAGCAGGAGGACATCTTCGGCCGCGACAAGGGCGAGGGCGCCGCGGTCGGGAAGTCCAAGGAGCACGACGAGCCGTTCCTGAAGGCGATGCTGCCGACCGCCCATGTGCGGCTCGCCCACCCGGACAGCAACGACGGTGCGACGATCCTGCGCCGCGGGTACTCGTTCACCGACGGCACGGACGGTCTCGGCCGGCTCGACGCCGGGCTGTTCTTCATCGCCTACCAGCGCGACTCCCGCAAGGCGTTCATCCCGATGCAGCGCCGCCTGGCGGCGCACGACGCGCTCAACGAGTACATCCAGCACGTGGGTTCGGCGCACTTCGCCGTCCCGCCGGGCGTCCGCGGCAAGGACGACTGGTGGGGCCGGGCGCTGTTCTCGTGACGGGACCCGGAGCGGATCTCGTGACGGGATCCGAAGCGGAACAGCGGAACAGGAGAACCGAGACGTGTTCAGCAACTTTCTGATCGGCCTGCGCGAGGGCCTTGAGGCCAGCCTGGTCGTCTGCATCCTCATCGCCTATCTGGTGAAGACCGGCAACAGGGACAAGCTGGCGCCGATCTGGATCGGCGTCGGCATCGCGGTCCTCGTCAGCCTGGCGTTCGGCGCGGGTCTGGAATTCGGCTCGCAGGAGATGACGTTCAAGGCGCAGGAGGCGCTCGGCGGTTCGCTGTCGATCATCTCGGTCGGCCTGGTCACCTGGATGGTGTTCTGGATGCGGCGCACCGCCCGGCACCTGAAGACGGAGCTGCACGGCAAGCTGGACGCGGCGCTCGCGATGGGGACCGGCGCCCTGGTCGCCACGGCGCTCCTCGCGGTGGGCCGCGAGGGCCTGGAGACCTCGCTGTTCGTGTGGCGCGCGGTGCACGCGGCGGACGACGGCTGGCACCCGATGGTCGGCGCGTTCCTCGGGATCGCCGCGGCCGTCGTGCTGGGCTGGCTGTTCTACCGGGGCGCGCTCAGGATCAACCTGTCGAAGTTCTTCACCTGGACCGGCGGCATGCTGGTCGTCGTCGCCGCGGGCGTCCTCGCGTACGGCGTCCACGACCTCCAGGAGGCCGAGTTCATCGGGGGCCTGCACAACCGTGCCTTCGACATCAGCGGCGCGATTCCGCCGGACAGCTGGTACGGCACGCTGCTGAAGGGGACGTTCAACTTCCAGCCGGATCCGACCGTTCTCCAGGTCGTCGTGTGGCTCGCGTATCTGATCCCCACTCTCGTCCTGTTCCTCGCCCCGGTAGGGTTCGGACGGTCAGTGCGGGCGACGGATCAGAAGGCGCGGAAAGCAACGGATGAGAAGTCTGGGGCCGATTCGGCGGACGACGGGTCTCACGGCGGCGGCGACGGTGCTGTGCGTGACGGCGAGCGGGTGCGTGACGGTGCACGGCGAGCTGGAAGTGGTGCCGTCGGCAACCAGGGCTGAGGCCGCACAGGCCCTGAAGGACTTCACCGACGCGTACAACGCGGCGGACAAGGCGTACGACCCGGCCCTCGACGCGGACCGGGTCTCCGGCCCGCTCGGCGCGATCAACCAGGCCGGCCTGAAGGCACGCCGGAAGAACAACCCGGACGGCAACTCCCGTCACACGCCGCTGGAACTGACCGACGCCACCTACCTCATCCCGAAGAAGGCCGGCTGGCCGCGCTGGTTCGTCGCGGACACGGACTCCAACCGCGACGAGGACAACGGGAAGCTCGACACCCGCTGGCTGCTCGTCTTCGTCAAGTCCGGCCCCGACGCGGGGTGGCGGACCTCCTATCTGGCGGTGGTCGCGCCCTCGCGGCTGCCCCGGTTCGCGCAGGACGACGACGGCCTTGCCCGGCCGGTGGCCTCGGACGACGCCGGCCTTGCCGTGGCACCCGAGGACTTGAGCGCCCGGTACACGGAGTACCTCCAGAAGGGCACCCCGGACGTGTTCGCCCCCGGCGACTCCACCTCCGGCTGGCGCGAGGCGCGCCGCACCACCCGGCGTCCCGGCTTCTCGTACCAGTACGTCGACCAGCCGCTGGACACCGGCTCGTTCGCTCCCCTGGGCCTGGAGACGGACGACGGCGGGGCGCTGGTCTTCTTCAGCAGCAAGCACTTCGAACGGCAGACCGCCGCGAAGGGGCTGCGCCCGCCGCTCAACGCGGACGTGGAGGCGCTGCTGACGGGCGAGGTGAAGTCGACCCTCACCAAGGAGCGGGTGTCCGGTCAGTTGGTGTACGTGCCGAAGAAGGGCGCGGGCAACGGCAAGGTGGTCGTGCTGAACCGGTTGCCGGGTCTGACGTCGGCGAAGGGCTCCTGACGGGCCCCGGCGGTACCGAGTCCGGGGCCCGGGAGCCCGGCGGCCGGGCCCGGGAACGCTAACGGCTCAGTGGCCAGGCCACCGAGCCGTGATCGAGTTCGTTCTGGTCCGCCGTGTCCGCGTACTGGGCGCAGGCGTCCGTGAGCGTTCCCAGCAGCGTGAGCGGATCGGGCAGCGGATGCTCCGGCCCGCGCACCCATCGCACGTCCAGCTCCGCGGGGAGCATGGCCGGCGGCAGCAGGACGTAGCTGCCGCGGCAGTGCCAGCGCAGTCCCGGATGCTCGTCCATGGTCTCGGGGTGGCAGTCCAGCTCGCAGGGCCACCACTCGTCCTCGTCCTCGGGGGTGCCCCGGGTGGCGGTGAAGAACAGCATCCGGTCGTCGCCGGACCGGGCGACGGGGCCGACGTCGACGCCCGCGGCGAGCAGTCGCTCCAGGGCCTGCTCCCCCGCGGACAGCGGCACGTCGAGCACGTCGTGGATCATGCCGGTCGCGGTGATGAAGTTGGCCTGCGGCTGGTTGCGGGCCCAGCGCTCGATCTGGGCGCGGTCCGTGGTGGCCTGGGTCTGCCAGGCGAAGGAGACGGGGTGCCGGGCGGGCGTGGGACAGCCGATGCGTTCGCACGAACATCGGTAGCCGACCGGGTGGGCCGCGGGCGCGATCGGCATTCCGGCGTCGGCCACGGCCAGGAGCAGCTCCTCCCGGGCGGTGTCGTCGACCTCGCTCTGCTGCGGTTTGGGTCGGCGGCGGAGCCATTGGGAAATCTTGCTCGCTGAGCCGCGACTACGGCCGAAATCGGCGCCCATCTATCCCCTCACCTCAGTATTGCCTCTGCCCATCGTCCCACCATCCTGCGCCTCAGGTGGCCGGAGTTCCGAAGCGGGGTACGGGAGATGCCACGAGGAACCGGTCGCTACGGCACTTTTTGCTATGAAATGAGGAATATGTCTCAGGGCTCCTCCAGGCCGCGCAGGGCGTGGTCGACGACCGCGTCCACGTAGGCGTGGGTCAGCGGAAGGGTGCGCAGCAGCCAGCGGTGCGTGAGCGGACCGACGAGGAGTTCCAGGGCGATCCGCAGGTCGGCGTCGGCGCGCACCCGGCCGGCCTCCTGGGCGGCGCGCAGCCGCGCCTCGTACAGCCGGAGCCCCGGTTCGAGCAGCTTCTGGACGAACGCGGCACCGAGCTCGGGATCGACGATGCCCTCGGCGGCCAGTGCCCGGGTCGGCGCCTCGAAGGCGGGGTCGGTCAGCTCGTCGACGGTGGCCCGCATGACGGCCTTGAGGTCGGCCGCCAGATCTCCGGTGTCCGGAAAGCCCCGCTCCCCGGCCCCACCGGCCTCGTCGCCTCCGTGGCCCTCTCCGTGTCCCTCGCCCTGCCGCCCGGACCGTTCGCCGAGCGCCACGAACGCCTCCAGGAGCACGGCCGCCTTGGACGGCCACCACCGGTAGATCGTCTGCTTGCCGACGCCCGCCCGCGCGGCGATGGCCTCGATGGTGGTGGCCCGGTAGCCGGCCTCGCCGACCAGGGCGAGCGCCGCTTCGTGGATCGCGCGGCGCGAACGCTCGCTGCGACGGCTGGAGTCGGGGGAACGCTTGTCTGTCATGACGCCCGATCTGACGACGGTACGAGTCGATACGTATCGTCGCATCGCGTCCCCGGCCACCGTGCGGAACCACCCGATCGGATCACTGCGCACCGCCCGCGGAAGGCGGACCATGGGCTCACGCACGCACCCGTGCAACGTACCCGGCAGGCGACCCCTGCGTTTCGTGAGGAGCCTTCATTGCCCACGAACCACCCGGACACCACTCCCCTCCACCGGGGCGCCCCGCGCCACGCCCCCGGTCGTCGGGCCACGCCCCGCCGTTACCTGATGTGCCCTCCGGCGCACTTCCGGGTGACGTACTCCATCAACCCGTGGATGGATCCCGGCAAGCCCGTGGACCTCCGGCTGGCCCAGACCCAGTGGGAGGACCTGCGGGACCGCTACCGCGCTCTCGGGCACACGGTGGAGCTGCTCACGCCCCGCCCCGACCTGCCCGACATGGTCTTCGCCGCCAACGGCGCCACCGTCGTCGACGGCCGGGTGCTGGGGGCGCGGTTCGCGTACCGGGAGCGGTACGAGGAGGCCGCCGCCCACCGCGAGTGGTTCCGTGCGGCCGGCTTCACCGAGATCCACGAGCCGGCGCACGTGAACGAGGGCGAGGGCGACTTCGCGGTCACCGCGTCGTACCTGCTGGCCGGGCGGGGATTCCGGTCCAGTCCGCTGTCGCACGACGAGGCGCAGGAGTTCTTCGGCCGCCCGGTGATCGGTCTCGATCTGGTGGATCCGCGCTACTACCACCTGGACACGGCCCTGTCCGTGCTGGACGAGGCGGGCGACGAGATCATGTACTACCCGGACGCCTTCTCGCCCGGCAGCCGGGCGGTGCTGGCACGCCTCTTCCCCGACGCGCTGATCGCCGAGGAGGCGGACGCCGCGGCGCTCGGCCTGAACGCGGTGAGCGACGGGCTGCACGTGCTGCTGCCGCAGGCCGCGACGGGACTCTTCCAGCCGTTGAGGGAACGCGGCTTCGAGCCGGTGCCGATGGATCTGAGCGAGCTGCTGAAGGGCGGCGGCAGCGTGAAGTGCTGCACTCAGGAGCTGCGCGGATAGCCGCGGGAACCGCGCGGGAGGCGGATGACCGGGGATTCCGGCCGTCCGCCACCCGTCGTCCGCGCACCTCCCGGCCGCCCCTCCGCCGCCCACACTCCCCCGGCCGCCCCGTCCGCCGCCCGTCGTCCGCGCGGTTCTCAGTCGTCCTGTCCGTCGTCCGGTCCGTCCGGCGGCCACGCGTCGCCCCACGCCGCGTCCCGGGCGGCCCGGTACAGGCCGCCGTGCCGCTTGGTGACCGTGGCCCGGCGCAGCGCCTCGTCACGGGTGCACAGGTCCAGCAGCACCTGTCCTTTGCGGATCTGCGGCCTGCGCACGACGCGCGCCGGGGCGGGCGCCGTCTCGAACCGGGTCGCGACGACGTAGCTGAACTTCTCGTCCTCGTACGGCAATGAGCCGCCCTTGACCTGCCGGTGCAGCGAGGAGCGGCTGACCCGGGCCGAGAAGTGGCACCAGTCGGTGCCCGGCGCTATGGGGCAGGCGTCGCTGTGCGGGCAGGGTGCGGCGACCGTCAGCCCGGCGGCGGTCAGCCGGTCCCGGGCCTCGATGATCCGGGCGTACCCGTCGGGGGTGCCCGGCTCGACGACCACGACCGCCCGCGCCGCCGCGGCGGCGGAGTCGACGAGGGCGGCCCGGACCGGCGCCGTCAGCTCGTTGAGCACGTAGGAGACGGTGACGAGGTCGGTGGGGGCGAGTTCGAGGTCAGCGCCGATCCGCTCCCGGCGCCATTCGGCGGCGCGCAGGGCGGGGATGCCGGAGGCGGTGGCCAGCTCACGGCCGAGGTCGAGGGCGGGTTCCGCCCAGTCCAGCACGGTCGTCCGTGCGTCGTCCCAGGTCCCGGCCACCGCCCAGCTCGCCGCTCCGGTGCCGCCGCCGACGTCGGTGTGCGTGGCGGGCGCCCAGTCCGGGGCCGCCGCCCGGAGCGCGTCGAGGGCGGACCGTACCGCCTCGAAGGTGGCGGGCATCCGGTACGCGGCGTAGGCGGCCACATCGGAGCGGTCGCGGAGCACCGGGGCGTGGGTGGGGGTGTTTCCCCGGTAGTTGGCGATGAGCCGGTCGACGGCCTGGGCGGCCTGCTTGGGCGGCAGCCCGTCGAGCAGTCCGGCCAGTGCGGCGCGCAGGGCTTCCGCGGTGGAGAGGGTGGCGTTCACCGGCGAATTGTAGGCGGAGGTGACGAACCGGCCTGGCCCCGCCGTCGTTCGGCCGGGGGCTGGGCCGTGCGGCGTCCGGTGCGTGGGCTCGCGAGACGGAGGATCGTCCTCGTGCCGGACGTACGAGGACGGCTCCGACGACGCGCGAGCGATGGGGGCTCCCCGGCCCGAGCAAAGCCGAGAGCCCGGGGAGGTGCCGGGCGTCGCACGGTGGGCGGCAGTGTGACGGCAGGGCCTACGGTCCGGGAAGACAGGGCCTACGGCCCGGAAACGGCGGAGAACAGCGGTACTCGCGAACTGCCGCGAACGCTACGCGTGTTGCTAGTCTGACGGCCGCGAGGTCGGGATTGCCCATCGAGGGACACCATGAGACAGAAGATCGTGCGCCTGGTTCTGGTCGGCGGAGTGCTCGTGCTTGCCATGCTGCTTCTGCTGGCCACGTGCGGCAGCGGCGGGAAGAAACCCGACAAGGCGGAGAAACAGGTCAAGACGAGCGCGACACCGGTGACGCAGCTCACCGTCCCCTCCGCGTTCGAGACGGAGCACGGCTGGGAGCTGGTCGGTACCTCGCCCGACTACGCGATCTCCCGGGAGACGGGCCGTCTCGCCTACCTCGTGCGGGTCTCGGACACCAAGTTCCAGCTGCGGACCATCGACTCGAAGACCGGGCAGTCCGGCTGGCACGGGGAGAGCTGGCGTCCGCCGTCCCCGCAGCGCTTCCCGAGGCTCCTGACGGCCACCGTGGACGACCGGGAGTACTTCGTGACGTGGTCGTACGGAAAGGTCGGCGAGAACGCGCTGACCCCTGCCGACACGATCGTCTCGATGGACGTCTACGACGCGCAGGACGGCTCCCGGAGGCGCGTCGAGGTGCCGTGGAGCACCGTCCCGACGGTCTCCTCCACCGGCCCCGGCATCCTCATCAGCGACGGCCGGACGAACAGCGCGGTGGTCGACCCGGCGACCGGCCGGGTGTCGCAGGTCACCGCCGCGCGGCTGAAGTATCCGAAGGACTGCCCCACCTGCAAGCAGCTCACGGAGGTGCGCGGGCTGGCACAGAAGGGCCTGCTGGTCAGCGGCTCCAAGGAGTTCTGGGTTCAGGACGGCTGGTTCAGCCGCGATGTCGCGCCCAAGGGCACCGACCGCCGCAGCGGGATCCCCACGTCGGTGATCCGGGGTCTGCTGCTGGCGAAGTGGCAGCTCGCGAAGGGTGCGAAGCGCGCCGCCACGCACGACCTGTGGACGGTGCACGACCTGGAGACGGGCAAGGCGCTCGCCTCGGTGGAGTGCAGCAAGCCCGCGATCAAGCCGGGCCAGTACCCGCAGCTCGTCGCCGCGCCCTCGGCCGGTTCCGTGGTGGCGGGGCCGCTCGCTTTCGACCTGGTGACGCACCGGGGCTTCTGCTTCGAGGGCACGGACGGCTCGAAGCCGCTGACCCTGGTGTCGGTGAACGACGAGGGCATCGCGTACGGCGCGGCGAGCGCGCGCAACGCGGGGGACGTGCTGGCCGGTGGCGGCGCCCCCGTCGCGGTCGCGGTCAGGAGCGGCTCCACCGGCGCCCTGCCGTCGAACGTGCGGGTTCCGGGCGCGGTGACGTCGGACGGTGTGGGACTGTTCCGCTGGACCGACGAGAAGGACCGCCCGCATCTGATCGGCTACCCGGGCACGCGCTGAGCCGTACGGGCCTGCCCCGGCTCCGCCCCGCCCGGATGTCCGTAAGGCCCGTTCCGTACGGTTCCGGGCGGGGCGGAGCCGGTTCCGCGTACCACGTTGTTCGGACAGGTCCGTTCCACAGGAATCCGGGGGCCCGTCCCGGGCCGGGCCGTACGGGTCCGGGCGGGGCACTACGGCCCTGCGCGGGCCGGTGCGCGCCCCACGTGGCCCGGCCGGGTCGGGCTACGACGCCCGCTGCCAGGGGCGGCACATGCCCAGGAAGCAGGCCATCGCGCCCAGCCCGCACACCAGCTGCACGACGGCCATCGGAACGGCCGTGTCCTCGCCCGCGATCCCGACGAGCGGCGAGGCGACCGCGCCGACCAGGAACGACGACGTGCCGAGCAGCGCGGAGGCGGACCCGGCCGCGTGCTTCGTCCGCATCAGCGCCTGCGCGTTGGTGTTCGGCATCGCGAGCCCCATCGCCGACATCAGTACGAAGAGCGCGGTCGCGATCGGGACCAGGCCCACCTTCCCGACGATCCCGGACGTCATGATCAGCAGCGCGGTCGCGGCCAGCACGACGACCGAGAGGCCGAAGGCGAGCGCCTTGTCCAGGCTGACCCGTCCGACCAGCAGCTTGCCGTTGATCTGGCCGACCGCGACCAGGCCGACCGAGTTGATCCCGAAGAGCAGGCTGAACGTCTGCGGCGACGCCCCGTAGATCTCCTGCACGACGAACGGCGAGGCGCTCACGTACGAGAAGAGGGCGGCGAAGGCCAGACTGCCCGCGATCATGTACCCGGCGAAGACCCGGTCGGCGAGCAGCCCGCGCATGGTGCGCAGCGCGTCGCCGAAGCCACCGGTGTGCCGGTCGCCCGGCGGCAGCGTCTCGTGCAGCCACTTCCAGACGACCAGGGTGAGCAGCAGGCCGACGACGGCGAGGACGGCGAAGATGCCCCGCCAGTCGGTGAACCGCAGCACCTGCCCGCCGATCAGCGGGGCGACGACGGGGGCGACGCCCGAGATCAGCATCAGGGTGGAGAAGAACCTGGCCATCTCCACGCCGTCGTACAGGTCGCGCACCACGGCACGGGCGATGACGATGCCCGCCGCGCCGGCCAGCCCCTGGATGAGGCGGAAGCCGATGAGGAGTTCCGCGGTGGGGGCGAAGACGCAGATCACGGTCGCGACGACGTAGACCGTCATGCCGAGGAGCAGCGGCCCGCGCCTCCCCCAGCGGTCGCTCATCGGCCCGACGACGATCTGCCCCAGCGCCATGCCGGCGAGGCAGGCGGTGAGAGTGAGCTGGACGGTCGCGGCGGGGGCGTGCAGCGACTCGGTGACCGCGGGCAGCGCCGGCAGGTACATGTCCATGGAGAGCGGCGGCAGCGCGGTGAGACCGCCGAGCACCAGGGTGACGAGCAATCCGGTGCGGCGGACCGCCTCGGCCGCGACCGGTCTCCCGGAGTGCGCGCCGGGGGTCATGGTCTCGTCGTGGGACCGGCCTCGCCCCCCGACGGCCGGTATGTGCGCGTTGCCCTGCCGGGCTCCGCTCTCCGCCATTGTCATCTCCATGTCGTTGAATCTGCATCTATGCTCTCAGCTCGGCCACACTGGTCGAGACCTTTCAGGGGGAGAGCGGGCATGACGGGCATGGGCGAGGTCGTGCGCCGGGGCGTACTGGCGACGGGCGGTATCGCGGTCCGGGCCCTGTCCTCGAACCGCCTCCGGCCGGACGACGGCGGTACGAAGACAGCCCTCAGGCGGGCGTGAGCCCCTGGTTCCCGACCTCCGTGACGAAGGATCCGGCGGTCGTCACGGGCGCGCCGGGCGTGGTGACGGCCGACACCGTGCGGTAGTCGGCACGCGCCCGCTCGCGGCCCAGGGTGACGAGCGCGTATCCGCGCCTGCCGTTGAAGAACTTCAGATGCGGGTTGGCCCGCATCAGGTTGTCCCAACTGGCGGGTTTGTCCGAGCCGTTCTTGCCGCTGGTGACGGAGGTGGCGACGATCTCGGTGCCGAGGGTGCGGGACGACGGGTCGTCGAAGTCCCTCTTCAGGTCGAAGCCGTAGTTCACGTGCACGTCGCCGGTGAGCACCATCAGGTTCTCGATCCGCGCGGCCTCGGCCCCGTTCAGGATCCGCGCCCGGGAGGCGGGGTAGCCGTCCCACGCGTCCATCGACAGCTTGAAGGCGTCGGTGGGGACGTCCTTGCGCTGGGCCATGACGACCTGTTGCGGGAGGACGTTCCAGGTGGCCTCCGAGGCGCGCCAGCCGTCCAGCAGCCAGCGCTCCTGGGTGGCGCCGGTCATGGTCCGCGAGGGGTCCTCGGACTCGGGTCCGGGCTTCTGCCAGCCGTCGCCGTACGCCTGGTCGCTGCGGTACTGGCGGGTGTCGAGGATGTCGAACTGGGCGAGGGTGCCGAAGTGCAGGCGCCGGTAGAGCCTCATGTCCGGTCCGGTGGGGCGCTGCGGGAGGCGCAGCGGCTGGTTCTCCCAGTACGCGCGGTAGGCCGCGGCGCGGCGCAGCAGGAACTCCTCCGGCGGCACGTCGTTCTCGGGGGTGCCGCCCGCGTAGTTGTTCTCGGTCTCGTGGTCGTCCCAGGTGACGACGAAGGGGTGCGCGGCGTGCGCGGCGCGCAGGTCGGGGTCGGACTTGTAGAGGCCGTACCGCAGCCGGTAGTCCTCCAGCGTGATCGTCTCGCGGTTGAAGTGGGCGGGCAGCGTGCGGTCGGTGTAGTTGCGGGCGCCGCCGGTCGCGGTGACGGCGTACTCGTAGAGGTAGTCGCCGAGGTGGAAGACGGCCGAGACGTCCTCGTCGGCGAGGTGCCCGTACGCGGTGAAGTAGCCGTCGTGGTACGCCTGGCAGGAGACGGCGGCGAGGCGCAGCGAGCTGTTGCGGGCGCCCCGGGCGGGCGCGGTGCGGGTGCGGCCGACGGGACTGGTCCAGCTCCCGGCCCGGAAGCGGTAGTAGAGGACACGGTCGGATTCGAGGCCCTTGACCTCGACGTGGACGCTGTGGTCGAACTCCGGGTGGGCGGTGGCCCTGCCGCGCCGGACGATGCGCGAGAAGCGGGCGTCGCGGGCGAGCTCCCAGCCCACCTGGACCCGGGCCCGGGGCAGTCCGCTGCCGGCCTCGTACGGTCGGGGGGCGAGCCGCGTCCACAGCAGGACCGAGGCGGGCAGCGGGTCGCCGGAGGCGACGCCGAGGGTGAACGGATCCTCCTTGAGCTTCCGCGCGTCCAGTTCGGCGGCGCTCGCGGTGCCCGCGGCCGGCAGGTTGACCGAGAACGCGAGCGCGGCGGCGGCACCCGTGACGGTGAGGAAGCGGCGGCGGCCGAAGTGCCGGGCGGCGTCCCGCATTTCCTGTGGGTGCGATGAGTGCGTCATCTGTCCCTCCCCTGGCTGGTGGTGTGCTCGGCACAGTGCACCGGCCCAGCCCGTCGAGCTGTTGTCGTGCTCGCGTCGTTGGGACGTCCGGCGGATGAGGAACGCGGCGGGAATGGATTCACGGGGCAAAGTGCGCATACGCATCGAGGGGCATGATCTACGCTCAAGCGGCCGCCTGTACGGCTAACCCGTCGCCCCATAGCCGTTCTTGACCAGTCGCGGGATCCCGCGGGCCCGTACGGCGACGGGTTCGCCGTACCGGCCGCACCAGGCGTCGACCCGACCGGTCGGCGGTGAGGCGCGGCCCCCGGGGCGCGAGGGCGTACGCTGCGGCGCCATGGACAACAGCACGCCGAATTCCACGCCTCGCGCCCCGAGGACGGCGGTGGTGACCGGCGCCGGTTCCGGGATCGGCCGCGCGGTGGCCCTCGCGCTGACCGGCGCGGGCTGGTCGGTGGCGCTCGCGGGCCGGCGACCGGACCCGCTCGCCGGGACCGCCGCGCTGGCCGGGGAGGACGCCCGGGTGATCACCGTTCCCGCCGACGTGTCGTGCCCCGAGGACGTGGACGCCCTCTTCTCCTCGGTACGGGAGTGCTTCGGCCGCCTGGATCTGCTCTTCAACAACGCCGGAACCTTCGGGCCGGGAGCGGTCCCGGTCGAGGACCTCTCGGTGGCGGACTGGCGCGCGGTGGTGGACGTGAACGTGACGGGCGCGTTCCTGTGCGCGCAGGCGGCGTACCGGCAGATGAAGGACCAGGACCCGCAGGGCGGCCGGATCATCAACAACGGCTCGGTCTCCGCGCACGTGCCGCGCCCGCACTCGATCGCCTACACCACGACCAAGCACGCCATGACGGGTCTGACGAAGTCGCTCTCGCTGGACGGCCGTCCGTACCGGATCGCGTGCGGGCAGATCGACATCGGCAACGCGGCCACGGACATGACGGAACGGATGCGGAGGGGCACCCTCCAGGCGAACGGCGAACTCGCGGTGGAACCGGTGATGGCGGCCCGGGACGCGGCACGGACGGTGCTCCACATGGCGGAGCTGCCGCTGGAGGCGAACGTGCAGTTCGCGACGGTCATGGCGACCGCGATGCCGTACGTCGGACGCGGCTGACGGAGCGACCGGGCGAGCGCGGCCGACGACGTGGCGGATGGTGATGCCGTCGCGAGCGGCTCCCCGTGCGACCGTGCACCCGGGAAGGCAAGGAGCACCCCAACCACCGGCCGGCTCCGGAGGGTTGTCGCACAAATGTCCTGCCCCCGGGGGAATTCCGGCTTTCCGCCCCGGACGGCCGCCGCGCCGCACTATGATCACAGTTCTTCACCGGAAGCACACATAAGGATCATGGGATGCGCATACGTACCGCGGCACCGCTCGCCCTCGCCGCCGCCACCGCCCTGGCCGGCTCGCTGCTCGCCACGGCCCCGGCCACGGCCGCTTCGCACCAGGGCGGGCTGCACCTCGGGAAGATCCAGTACGACAGCCCCGGCAAGGACACCCGCAGCAACGCCTCACTGAACGCCGAGTGGGTGGACATCCACAACAATGGCAAGTCGAAGCTTCAGCTCAAGGGATACAAGCTGAAGGACAACACCGGGTACACGTACACCTTCGGCAGCTACACCATCGGCGCGGGCAAGACCGTCAAGGTCCACACCGGCAAGGGCAAGAACGGCTCCGGCCACGTCTACTGGAACCGCGGCTCGTACGTCTGGAACAACACCGGCGACAAGGCGCGGCTGATCAAGCCGAACGGCAAGCTCCAGGACTCCTGCTCCTGGTCGAAGACCGGCAAGGGCGTCAAGAACTGCCACTGAGCCGGACGACCGCTGCCCGGGGCCGCCCCGCCGTCGCGCCGGCGGGGAATGCCCCGGGCAGCGGCGCGGTTGATCTGCGGCATGAGCCAGAATTCAGGTGCCGGGGTCCTGCGCTACACCGCTTTCTCCGCCGATCCGGCGGGCGGCAATCCGGCGGGGGTGGTCCTGGACGCATCCGGTCTCGACGACGCGGCGATGCTCGCCCTCGCGGCCGAGTTGGGCTACAGCGAATCCGCCTTCCTCACGGGCACGGGCTCACCGGACGCGCGGCCGTCGGCCGCCCGGGAGTACACGATCCGCTACTTCAGCCCGAAGGCCGAGATCCCGTTCTGCGGCCATGCCACCGTCGCGACGGCCCTCGCACTGGCCGAGCGCGACGGCCCCGGAGATCTGGTGTTCCACACCGTCGCGGGGGCGGTCCCGGTCACCGTCGCCCGGGAAGGCACCGAGCTCCGCGCCACGCTCACCAGCGTCGAGCCGTACATCACGGACATCACACCGGACGACCTGACGGAAGCGCTCGCCGCCCTGCGCTGGCCGGCCGCCGACCTCGACCCGGCCCTGCCGCCCCGGATCTCCTACGCGGGCGCCCGTCATCTGGTGCTGGCCGCCGCGACCCGGGAGCGCCTCTCCGACCTCGACTACGACTTCGCGCGCCTCGAAACCCTGATGCACCGGCTCGACCTGGCCACCCTGCAACTGGTGTGGCGGGCATCGCCCACCGTCTTCCACGTCCGCGACCCGTTCCCGGTCGGAGGCGTGGTCGAGGACCCCGCCACGGGCGCGGCGGCGGCCGCGTTCGGCGCCTATGCCCGCACGCTGGGCCTCGTCCCGGACACCGCCACCCTGACGCTCCACCAGGGGGAGGACATGGGCCGCCCCGGCACGCTCACCGTGGAACTCCGCGCGGGCGACGCCCGGGTCAGGGTCGGCGGGACGGGCACCCGCATCACGGCCTGACGACGCTCCACGAGCCACGACGCCACCACCGTCCGGCCCCGGGCATCGGCCCACGGGCTCGGACACCACGGCCCCAAAGTCCCCGCCTCCGGGCCCCTCCGGTCGTCGACCCCCGCCCTCACCGTCCGGGGGCCGACCGCCGCACGGTTTCCAGGTGCCGCCGGTACCAGGGGGCATGCCGGGCGAACCCGGCCGTGAAGCCCTCTCCGGGCTCCCAGTCGAAGTCCCGGCCGACCCGCTCGTCGACGAACCAGTGGTCCACGACGAGCATGCCGAGATGGTGCAGCGCGTACGGGACGCCGGCGAGCCGCTCTCGGGCCTCCGCCACGTCGATCCCCTCGGCCCCCCAGGGCAGCCGCAGTTCGTCCACGACCGTGGACAGCAGCCGTGAACAGCTCACCGGCTCGGGGTGGTTGACGTGATAGATCCCGGCCGGTTCGTTCGAGGACAGGGCCGCTCCCAGCAGCGCCCGCCCCAGATCCCCCGCCTCGATCATCGAGTGCCGCGCCCCGCATCCGGCCGGAACGGCGGAGAGTCGCCCGAGCAGCGCGACCAGTCCGGGCACGGCCCACCGGTCCCCGGTCCCGTAGACGATGTGCGGGCGCACGACGACGCCGCCGGCCGCGAGGACGTGCCGCTCGGCGGCAGCGCGGGTCAGACTGGTCGCGGACGCGGGGGCTGGCTCGGCGCCACCGGGCCGGAGCCGGGTGAACGGACCCCGCCCGTAGACGGACGCCGTGCTCAGCTGGACGATGCGGGGGACCCCGCAGCGGACGGCCTCGTCGACCAGAGCCCGAGTTCCTTGATCATTAACAGACCGGGCGGTCGGTTCGTTACCACTGATCGCGGAGGCGCAGTGGATCACCGCGTCGACCCCCTCGCAGCTGCCGCGCAGCGTCTTTGGGGCGCCGAGATCCCCGTGCACCGTCTCCACCCCGGTCCCGGGTCCGGTGTCCACGCCGATGGACGGGGCCAGACCGGTCCGGTGGGTCATCAGCCGCAGCCGGAGGCCGGGAACCGCGCGGGCGGCGGCCACCACATGACCTCCGACGAACCCGGTGGCACCGGTGACGAGCACGCGAACAGTCCCGGATCCGCGAGGTGTCACGACTGCCTGCCCCGGGGCACGGTGGCGCGGTACCGCGAGCCCTGGACGGGTGATTCGAGGGTGCAGGCGAAGGCTCCGCGGTCGTCCTGGGTCGCCGTGACGTGCACCCGGGTCACCGCCGGGTCGTCGACCGGGAGGCGCCGCGCCTCGATCCAGCAGGGGCGGTCGAGCTCCACGTACCGGAGGAAGTCGGTCCGCACCGACAGCGGGAGGAAGTCATGTCCGGGAGTGGCGGCGACGGCCGCCTGACGGGCCGCCTCCAACAGCACAATGCCCGGCACATGGTCGTTGGGCCGGGCGAACAGGGTGGGATGCCCGGTGTCGAGCCGCAGCCGCCAAACGTTTCTCCGCGCCGCGGGCGCCAGGACGACATCGCGCTCGTCCACCCTGCCCACCTCGGCCGGGGAGACGGCGGGAAGCAGGGGTATCAGGGCGCCCACGACATGTCTGCGGTCGCCCCGCAGCTTGCCGTACGCCTTGGCGGAGGTGCAGCTGATGCGCCCGCCGCCCCGGGCGAGGACCGTGCCCAAGCGATGCAGGAGCAGTTCGACGTGCATGGATCCGATGCTCTGGCGCAGACGCCTGACGCGGGAGCAGGTGACGTCCACGGTGATGTCCCAGGGTTCGTCCCCCAACAGCAGCCTGCCGGGCTCGGAGACGTACGACAGCTCCCACATCACGAACTGGTCCCCGTCCGGGACCCCGAACTCCGCGTGTCCCAGGAGCATCGTCGTCTGGCGCATGGTCTCCGCGATCAGCAGCGGGTCCTGGTGACGGCCCCCCACGGGTGCGAAGAACCGGTGCGCGCGCGGCCAGCGGGCCGATACCGAGAACTGGGTTCGGGTCTGCGGGGTCCAGCCGGTGGGGAAGATGTCCTGCGGGTCGTACCGGTGGACGAGGCGCCCCAGCAGGTCCGCGTCCACCTGCCTGCGCCCGGGTGCCGCCCCGTCGGCGCCCGGGACTCCAGTGGTTTCGCGGGCCCCGACGCCCTCGGGGCGGACCGAGGCGCTGTGCGAGGTGAGCTGAACCATGAATCTTCCTCCCAGAGGATCCATACCGGGAGGGCCGACGGCCTCCGCAGTAAGATACTGACAGTCCGGTTTTCCTATCCAGCCATACTTGGTGCTGACCACGCCACGGCGGAGAGAGACTTGTAGCTGATGGCACAGCAGGCGCGCGCGATCCAGACTCGACGGTCGATCCTGGTGGCGGCCGCCGCCGTATTTGATGAACGCGGCTACAGCAGCGCCACCATCAGTGAGATCCTCGCCCGGGCCGGAGTCACCAAAGGCGCACTTTACTTCCACTTCTCCTCGAAGGAAGACCTGGCACTCGGGGTAATGGACGTGCAGCTGGACAGCAATCCGCTGCCCCAGCTGACAAAACTTCAGGAGCTCGTCGACCAGGGCATGTTGCTCGCCTACCGGCTCCGCCACGAGCCTTTGGTGCGCGCCAGCGTGGGGCTGGCCATGGACCAGGCGGTGGAGGGGCTCGACCGGGGCACCCCGTTCCGCGCCTGGATAGACAGGCTGGAACACCTGCTGAACGCGGCGAAGGATCAGGGCGAACTACTGCCGCACGTGGACCCCCGCGAGACCGCGGAAATGCTCGCCGGTTCGTTCTCCGGTATTCAAGTGATGTCCCAAGCCCTTTGCAGGCGGGAGGATTTGGGGCATCGAATCTCGGTGCTTCTGCACTTCGTACTGCCGAGCATTTCGACACCGGCGGTACTGACCACGCTCGACATGGCCGAGGACCGCGGCGAGCGGCTTTCCGAGGCCCTCGAAGCGGTTCCCAGCCAGGCCGGCGCGACCGACTGAGGGACGCACCCCTCCGGGCCGCCAGGACCCGGCCGACGCGACCGGCCCGCCCGGCCCATGGCGTGAAATTCCATACACCACGGGGGCGATGTCGGCCTGTTCGGTGGCAGACGGGGCGCCGGCGGGCAAGACTGGAGCGGCTGACCGACCGACCGGTCCGGTATCCGGACCGGTCCACGCCGCCCGTCCGCACCCGCCCGCCGACCCGTCGGTCCGACGGTTTGCCGATCCGACGCTCCGTCGATCCGTCGGATCCGCGGGAAGGTGCGGATCCCGAGACGGGCCCCAGACGGGCCCGGGACAGGAGCCGCCGATGTCCATCCGCCGGATCGTCCCCAACATCCGGACGACCGCCGTCGCCCCGGGGCCCGCGATGGAGCGGAACGCCGAGTTCTACGGCCGGTTGGGCCTCCAGGAGGTCATGAACCACGGCTGGATCATGACGCTCGCCTCCCCCGCCCACCCGTCGGCCCAGATCAGCATCGTCGCGGCCGACGCGACCGCTCCGGTCACACCGGATCTGAGCGTGGAGGTGGACGACGTGGACGCGGCGTACACGGCCATGAAGGAGAACGGCGCGGAGATCGTGTACCCGTTGCGCGACGAGGACTGGGGCGTGCGCCGCTTCTTCGTCCGCGACCCCAACGGCCGTGTGGTCAACGTGCTGGGCCACCGCTGAGCGGGGGCCGTGCCACCGGGGCACCGTCGTACGGGAGGACCCGCCGCAGCAGTCCCTTGGGGTGACCGCGCTCGCGCCATTCCCTCGGGTATCCGATGGACACCTCCTCG
This sequence comes from Streptomyces sp. NPDC001750, assembly GCF_042892615.1. NCBI lineage: Bacteria > Bacillati > Actinomycetota > Actinomycetes > Kitasatosporales > Streptomycetaceae > Streptomyces > Streptomyces sp. NPDC001750. Next base: position 328,649 of record NZ_JBIAUE010000004.1, read on the forward strand.
AAGCGGACCCCGTCGTACCAGGTCGTGCGCGGGATGTGCAGATGGCCGTAGACCACGGCCGCCACGTTGAACCGCCGGTGCCAGTCGGCGGTGAGCTCGGTGCCGCACCACTGCGCGAACTCGGGGTACCTCAGTACGTTCATGGGATCCCGCACCAGCGGCCAGTGACCGGCGATGACCAGCGGGATCGCCGGATCGTGCGCGGCGAGCCGCCGTTCCGTCTCCGCCACCCGGGCCCGGCACCAGTCGTCCCGGCCCGGGTACGGGTCGGGGTGGAGCAGGTACTCGTCGGTGCACACCACGCCGGTCTCGTGCGCGTACGCCAACGACTCCTCCTTCGTCGCGGTTCCCGGCGCCCGGAAGCTGTAGTCGTACAGCAGGAACACGGGCGCCACGGCCACCGGTCCCCCGGGGCCCGGCCACAGCGGGTAGGGGTCCTGCGGCGTCGACACCCCGATGCTCCGGCACACCTCGACCAGGTGCTCGTACCGCTCCCGCCCCCGCAACTGGAGCGGGTCGCGGTTGACCGTCCACAGTTCGTGGTTGCCGGGGGTCCACAGCACCCGGGAGAACCGTCCGGCGAGCAGCCGCAGCGCCCACTCCACGTCCTCGGCCCGTTCCGCGACATCACCGGCGACGATGAGCCAGTCCTCGTCCGATTCCGGCCGCAGGGACTCGGTGAGGGGGCGGTTGTCCGCGATCCCGATGTGCAGGTCGCTGACCGCGAATAGGGAACCGCGGCTTCCGGAGGCGTGATCGGACACGTGCGAACCTTTCCCGAGGAGTCAGCTCGACACGATCGTGCCTCACGACCGGCTCTCCGCCCAGCAGTTCCCGCGGACCGGCCCGCCCGGAGCCGTCCCCCGGACGCGCCGCGGGGCACCCCGGCCGACCGGGCCCCGGGGAGCCGAGGCCGGTGCCCCTTCAGAGACCGGCCCGACGGTGCACGGCCGTCCGGCCCGACCGCGCACGGTCATCCGGCCGGGTGCGTCCGGGCGGACCAGTGCAGACCGTGGCCGTGCGCCGGGTCCGAACCGATGGTGACGGACCATGCCGAGGCGCGTCCCGGCGGTCATCGCCCGGATCTCCTCGCCCCGGCGAGGCCCCGTCCGGCCCGGCGGTCCCGTTCCCGACGGGCACGGCGGCGCCCGTGCGCTCGCACGACGTGGTGCGCCCACAAGTCCCGGATGTGGACGGAAAGGTAAGGGCGGCAGACGAGTCGGGCTGTACGCCGGGTTCTGTCACCCGGTCGCCTCGCGGCGGCCGGGGAGACGGCCATCCATCTAGGACCGGCATTGCTGTCGGCCTCGTGCGGTCTACCCGCGAACTCGGGCGGGCCGCCCTCGATCATTCGCGCAGGGCCGTCTCGCGACGGCCCCTCTTGACCTTGCTCCGGGTGGGGTTTACCTAGCCGCCTGGGTCACCCCAGGCGCTGGTGGTCTCTTACACCACCGTTTCACCCTTACCGAGGACCGAGGTCCCCGGCGGTTTGTTTTCTGTGGCACTGTCCCGCGGGTCGCCCCGGGTGGCCGTTAGCCATCACCCTGCCCTGTGGAGCCCGGACGTTCCTCGGGGAGATCCGAAGATCACCACGCGGCCGTCCGCCCGGCTCGTCTGCCGTGCCGACCATGCTACCCGCCCGCCGGGAGCCCTCGACGCGGCAGGGCCCGGGGCAGGCGGGGGCGGCCGACGCTTGACCTTGTCGTTGCGTCAACGTTTCTACTGGTCTCATGCGAATAGGAGAGATCGCCGCGCTCGTCGGGGTCACCTCGCGGACGGTCCGGCACTACCACCACATCGGACTGCTGCCCGAGCCCGGCCGTCACGCCAACGGCTACCGGGTCTACGGCGTGCGTGACGCGGTGAAACTGGCCCGGATACGTCGGCTGACCGAGCTGGGGCTCTCGCTGGACGAGGTCCGTGACGCCCTGGCCGACGACGACGGCCGTGAACTCCTCGACATACTCGCCGAGTTGGACGCGGATCTGGCCCGACAGGAGCGTGCGATCCGGGAACGGCGGCTGCGGCTGGCCCGGCTGCTGGACGGGCCGGTCGGCGACGGCGGGGCCATGCCGCCCGCGCTGGCGGAGCTGTTGGGTACGGCGCCCGGCATCACCTCCCCCATGGCCGCGAGGGACCGTGAGCACGTCGTGCTGCTGGAGACGGTGACCGGCGGCGACCTCTCCGACGTGCTGCGGCCCATGGCCGAGGATCCGGGTCTGCGGGCCATGTACGAGCGGCTGGACGCGCTGGCCGAGGCCCCCGTGGACGATCCTCGCATCGCCCCGCTGGCCGCGGATCTGGCCGCCGCCGTACCGGACGAGGTGCTGGACGGGGTACTGGCGGCGGCCTCGTCCAGCGGTGCTCCGGCCTCGGCGGCCGGCTTCGGCGAGGCACTGCTGGACGAGTGCGCGCCCGCACAGGCCGAGGTGGTGCGCCGGGTGATGGCCGCGCTGGCCGCGCGCGTGGCGGAACGTGCGGCGGGGCGGTGAACGGGGTGAGCAGGCGGGTGGTGCGGGGTGTCGCGGGAGCCGCCCTGGCCGTGGAGGCGGTGCTGGTGGGCTGCCGGGCGGCCGGGGTCCGGACACCGGGCCCGGTCCTGGCAGGGGCGGCGGTGCTGGTGGCGTGCGCCATGGCGGTGGAGTGCGTCGTGCTGGGGCGGCTGTGGCTCGTGGCGCGGCGCGCGGGTGCCGGTCGGCGGGCGGCGGTGGGCGCGGTGGTGCGCACCGCCGTGCCGGGGCCGGTACGCCTCCTCGTCGCGCACGAGGCACGGGCACTGCGCAGCCTCGGGCTGTGGGTGCTGCGGCGGCGCCACGGCGTGCCGGGAGACGCCCTCGCCGTGCCGTACACCGGTCCGCAGACGGCGATGGTGTACGGCCTGCTGTTCGTCGCGCTCGTCGAGACGCTGGTGCTGGCGCTGCTGATCCCGTGGCCGGTCGTGCACGCGGTGGTGCTGGTGCTGGACGCGTACGGAGTGCTCTTCGTCCTCGCGTTCCATGCCTCGTGCGTGACCCGGCCGCACGTGGTGGGGGCCGACGGGGCGCTGCGGATCCGTTACGGCGCCCTGTTCGACGTGCGGGTTCCGGCGGGGACGGTGGCGTCCGCGCGGGTCGAACGGCGCTGCCCCGAGGGCGGATCGACGCGGGTGGGCGCCGACGGGGTGCTCGATCTCGCCGTGGGCGGCCAGACGACGGTGACGGTGGAGCTGACCGGTCCGGTGGCGTTCGTGCGACCGCTGGGGAAGCGCGGCTCGGCGCGGACGGTGCGGTTCCACGCGGACGATCCGGCGGCCGTCGTGACCGCTCTCGTACAGCGGCCGCGGAGGTCCCCGTAGGCTGGTGCGAGGCCCTTCGCGGGCCGTTCACCTGTGCGTACGTACGAAGGGAAACGCCGTGCTGGTGCTGTTGCCGCCGTCGGAGGGCAAGGCCGCGTCGGGGCGGGGCGCGCCGCTGAAACCGGAGTCGCTGTCGCTCCCCGGGCTGGCCGCGGCGCGGGCGGCGGTCCTCGACGAACTGGTCGAGCTGTGCGTGGCGGACGAGGGCAAGGCCCGTGCGGTCCTGGGGCTGAGCGAGGGGCTGCGCGGCGAGGTCGCGAAGAACGCGGAACTGCGCACGGCGGGAACGCGGCCGGCCGGGGAGATCTACACCGGGGTGCTGTACGACGCCCTGGACCTGGCCTCGCTGGACGCGGCGGCCAAGCGGCGGGCCGGGAAGTCGTTGCTGGTCTTCTCCGGGCTGTGGGGCGCCGTGCGGGTGGGCGACCGGATTCCGTCGTACCGCTGCTCGATGGGGGTGAAGCTGCCCGGCCTGGGCGCCCTCGGGGCGTACTGGCGCGGCCCGCTGGCCGAGGTCATGCCGGAGGCGGCCGGGGACGGGCTCGTCCTGGACCTGCGGTCCTCCGCCTACGCCGCCGCATGGAAGCCGAAGGGGGAGGTGGCGGAGCGCACGGCGAGCGTGCGGGTGCTGCACTCCCAGAGGGTGGACGGGGTCGAGAAGCGGTCCGTGGTCAGCCACTTCAACAAGGCGACGAAGGGCCGTCTGGTACGCGACCTGCTGGTGTCGGGCGCACGGCCGAAGGGGCCCGCGGAGCTGGTCGGGACGTTGCGGGACCTCGGGTACGTGGTGGAGGCCGAGGCCCCGGCACGGTCCGGGCGGGCGTGGTCGCTGGACGTCGTGGTGACGGAGATCCACTGACGCGGAACCGGCCGAGCCGCCGGGGATGCGTTGCAGCATGCGCAACGCGCGTTGTGCATGCTGTGTGTGCCCGGCAGGATGTGCCGCATGACCTCCTCCGTGCTGGACCTTGCCCCCGTCCTCCCCGTAGTCGTCCTGACGGACGCCGCCGATGCGGTGCCGCTCGCCCGGGCCCTGGTCGCCGGGGGGCTCCCGGCCATCGAGGTCACGTTGCGGACGCCCGCGGCCCTGGACGCGATCGGCGCGATCGCCGAGGGGGTGCCGGACGCGGTGGTCGGCGCCGGCACGGTGGTCTCGCCCCGGAACGTCGCCGACGCGGTCGCCGCGGGGGCCCGCTTCCTGGTCAGCCCCGGCTGGACGGACCCGCTGCTGGACGCGATGCGGGCGTCGGGGACGCCGTTCCTGCCGGGGGTCTCGACGACGTCCGAGGTGGTCGCGCTGCTGGAGCGCGGGGTCACGGAGATGAAGTTCTTCCCGGCCGAGGCGGCGGGCGGCACCGCCTATCTCAAGGCACTGTCCTCGCCGCTGCCGCAGGCCCGGTTCTGCCCGACGGGCGGCATCTCGGCGGCGTCCGCCCCCACCTATCTGGCGCTCCCCAACGTCGGTTGCGTGGGCGGCAGTTGGATGGTCCCGGCGGATGCCGTGACGGCGAAGGACTGGGCGCGGGTGGAACGGCTCGCGCGCGAGGCCGCGGCGCTGCGCGGCTGACCGGGCCCTATCCGGGCCCGGGGACGAGGACGGGAGACCCCTTGCCCCGGGACCGGGACGGCCACGGGCAGCCCGGGGCGGGAACCGGACCACGGGGCCCCGGACCGGGGCGGGCATCCGCCGTCCGGGGCGAGTGCCCGCCGTCCGTCGCGGCACGGCGCGGGACCGGTGTCCCGGGCGGATGTGCCGCGAGCGCGGCCTACCTCAGGTGCGAGGTGTCGTTCAGCAGCCGGAGCGAGGCGTTCCCGTCCGCGTAGTACGCCACCGCGGACACCGACGCCGCCGAGAGTTCCATGCGGAACAGGGCTTCCGGCGGGGCACCGAGGGCGAGCCGGACCAGGACCTTGATCGGCGTCACATGGGTGACGAGGAGGACCGTACGGCCCGCGTGGCGGGCGACGAGACGGTCCCGGGCGGCCGCCACCCGACGGGTGACCTCGGCGAAGCTCTCGCCTCCCCCGGTGGGAGCGGCCTCCTCGGACGCGAGCCAGGCGTCCAGGTCGGAGCCGTGGCGCTCACGCACCTCGGCGAACGTCAGCCCCTCCCAGGCGCCGAAGTCCGTCTCGCGCAGCCCCTCGTCGATGCGGACCTCCAGGCCGAGCCGGGCCGCCACCGCGCCGGCCGTCTCGCGGCAGCGCCGCAGCGGTGAGCTGACGATCTCCTGGATGGTGCCCCGGGCGGCCAACGACCGGGCGATGGCCTCGGCCTGACGGCGGCCCGCCGCGGAGAGTTCGGGGTCGGTGCCGCCGCTGCCCGAGAACCGTTTCTCGGGGGTGAGGGCCGTCTCGCCGTGCCGGAGCAGGACGAAGGTGGCGGGCGCGCCGAGGTCGGGGGCCGCGCCCCAGCCCACCTGGGGCGCTGTCGTCGCCGGGACGGCCGCCCGCTCCGGGACCGTACCCGCCGTGGGAGCCGCGCCGGTGACCGCGGCCGTGTCCGTCACCGGGGCCGCCGTCGCCGTACCCGCCGACGGCCGGGAGGCGAGGGCCGCGCGTGCCCTCGCCGCGCCCGCCGTCGCGTCACCGGGCGGGCCGGAGACCGGGGGCAGGGCGTCGGCGACCGGCGGCCGGGCGGTGTCGAGGGCGGCCGTCGACGCCGACGGGTCCCACTGCTCACCGCGTCGGCCCGCGTCCATCGCCTCGTTGGCGAGCCGGTCGGCGTGCTTGTTCTGCTCGCGGGGGATCCACTCGTACGTGACGGCGGAGGGCGACAGGACGCGCGCCGCCTCGGCCGCGAGCGGCTTCATGTCCGGGTGCTTGATCTTCCAGCGGCCCGACATCTGTTCCACGACCAGCTTGGAGTCCATCCGGACCCGCACCCGGAGCACGTCGTCCGCCGACGCGTCCGGTGCCAGCGCCCTCGCCGCCTTCAGGCCCGCGATCAGGCCCTTGTACTCGGCGACGTTGTTCGTCGCGATGCCGATGTACTCCGCCGCCTCGGCGAGGGTCTCCCCCGTCGCCGGGTCGATGACGACGGCCCCGTAACCGGCGGGCCCGGGGTTGCCCCGGGATCCTCCGTCGGCCTCGACGACGAGTTGGCGCGGCGGGGTCATTACAGGCCCGACTCCGCCGTGCGGACCAGGATGCGACGGCAGTTCTCGCAGCGCAGCACGGTGTCCGGGGAGGCCGCCTTCACCTCGTTGATCTCCGTGATGTTCAGTTCGAGGCGGCAGCCCTCGCAGCGGCGCTGGTAGAGGCGGGCGGCGCCGATCCCGCCCTGCTGCTCGCGGAGCTTGTCGTACAGCTTCAGCAGGTCGGCGGGGACGGAGGCGGCGACGACCTCGCGCTCCTTGGTGACCGACGCGGCCTCCTCGTCGAGTTCCTCGATCGCGGCGTCACGGCGGGCGGTGGCGTCGTCCGCCTTGGCCTGGACGGCGGAGACCCGGCCGGACAGCTCGGTGACGCGCTCCTGGGCGGCCTCGCGGCGCTCCATCACTTCCAGGACGACGTCCTCCAGGTCGCCCTGGCGCTTGGCCAGCGAGGTGATCTCGCGCTGGAGGCTCTCCAGATCCTTGGGCGAGGTGACCGCGCCCGAGTCGAGGCGCTGCTGGTCGCGGGCGGCCCGCTGGCGCACCTGGTCGACGTCCTGCTCCGCCTTGGTCTGCTCGCGGGCGGTGTCGCTCTCCTCGGTCTGCGAGGCGATCAGCAGATCGCGCAGCTGCGCGAGATCGCTGGTGAGCGACTCGATCTCGGCGTGCTCGGGCAGCGACTTGCGCCGGTGGGCGAGCTGCGACAGGCGGACGTCGAGGGCCTGGACGTCGAGGAGTCGGATCTGGTCGGCGGGCGCGGCGTTCAGTTGGGGGCTCCAGAAGAGTGGTGGGTGGTGGTGGTCCAGGGGTCGGTGACCCGCTTCGAGACGTGGACCCGCAGGTCCCATCCGTGGCGGTCGGAAATCGCGTCGAGCTGTGCTGCGGCCTGTTCGCACCAGGGCCACTCGGTGGCCCAGTGCGCGGCGTCGACCAGGCCGAGCGGGGAGTGCTGGACGGCCTCGGACGCCGGGTGGTGGCGCAGGTCGGCGGTGAGGAACGCGTCGACGCCCGCGGCGCGCACCGCGTCGAAGAGGCTGTCGCCGGACCCCCCGCTGACCGCTACGGTGCGCACCGTGGCCGCCGGGTCCCCGGCGAGCCGGATGCCCTGGGCGGTGGCGGGCAGCCGGGCGGCGGCGCGGGCCGCGAAGTCGGCCAGGCTCTCGGGGTGGTCGAGCACACAGATCCGGCCGAGGCCGCGACGGCCCGCGGGGTCGGTGGGATCCGGCACGAGGGGCCGTTCGACGCGCAGGTCGAGGGCACCGGCGAGGGCGTCCGAGACGCCCGGGTCGGCGGTGTCGGCGTTGGTGTGGGCGACGTGCAGCGCGATGTCGTGCTTGATCAGGGTGTGCACGACCCGGCCCTTGAAGGTGGAGGCGGCGACCGTCGTCGTACCCCGCAGATAGAGCGGGTGGTGGGTGACGATCAGCTGGGCACCGAGCCGGAGCGCCTCGTCGACGATCTCCTGGACGGGATCGACGGCGAAGAGGACCCGGTCCACGTGCGACTCGGGGTCGCCGCAGACGGTGCCGACCGCGTCCCAGCTCTCGGCCCGCTCGGGCGGCCAGAGCGCGTCGATCTCGGCGAGGACTTCAGACAGACGGGGCACAAGGAAAAGGCTACCTGCCCGCCGCGCGCCGTCGACCAGGGCCGCCGGTCGTCGCCGCCGGCCCCGCGGCCGGTCGCCGCCGCCGGCCTCCGGCCGGCCGTGGCCACCGGTCCGTCGCAGCCGGCCGACGGCGCCGCGGAACGGGCCCGCGGCGCCGCGAGGCCGGTCGCCCCGCGGGCGGGGCCACCACGCCGTGAGGCCGCCCCGCGCCCCGGGCCGCGTCGGCTACTTCACGAGGTCGGCGCGGAGGTCGTCGAGGACCAGGTCGGCGGCCGTGACGCCGAGGCCGAGGTACCAGGTCTCGTCGGGAACGTCCTTGGCCCGGCCCTCCTTGACCGCCTTGAGGTTCTTCCACAGCGGGTTGGACTGGGTGGTGTCGCGCTTGGTGGCCTTCACGTCCCCGTAGACGCCGGTGAAGATCCAGTCGGCGTCGGCCTCGTCGATCTTCTCCGTGCTGATCTCCGCGGCGAGGTCGTCGATCTGCTGGTTCTTGGGCCGGGGCAGGCCGACGTCCTCGAGGATGGTGCCGATGAAGGACGCCTTGGCGTAGAGGCGGATCCGGTCCGGCATGTAGCGGACCATGGAGATGGTCGGCTTGTCCGCGCCGATGTCGTCGCCGAGCTTCTTCGCCTTCGCCTCGTAGGCGTCGAGTTCGGTCTTCGCCTTGGCGGTCCTGTCCAGCGCCGCGGCGTTGAGGAGGTAGTTCTCCTTCCAGGTGAAGCCCGGGCGGATGGAGAACACGGTCGGCGCGATCTTGGAGAGCGCGTCGTACTTGTCGGCGGCGCGCAGCTGACTGCCGAGGATCAGGTCGGGCTTGAGGTTGGCGATCGCCTCGAGGTTGAGGTTGTTGATGGTGCCGACGTTCTTCGGGTCGCCCGCGTCCTTCTTCAGGTACGAGGGGATGGCCGCGTCGCCCTCGGAGGGGGCGTAGCCGACCGGCTTCACGCCCAGCGAGACGACGTTGTCCAACTCGCCGACGTCCAGCACGACGACGCGCTCGGGGGCCGCCTTGATCTCGGTCTTGCCCATGGCGTGGGTGACCGTCCGGGGGAACTCGCCCGCCTCGGCGTTCGTCCCGTACCCGGCCGTCTTCTTCGCGGCGTCTGCGAAGTCCTTGCCGCCCACCGCGACGGCCGCCTTCTTGTCGCCGCCGTTGTCCGACTTGGCGGAGTCCTCGGAGCCCCCGTCGCCGCTCCCGCAGGCAGAGAGGGAGAGGGCGGCGGCCACCGCAAGGCCGACTGCGGCGGTGCCGCGGCGACGAAGGGACATGTCTTGCTCCAGTTGTCGATCAAGCCGTAGGTCAAGCAGGTATCGCTTAGGAATGCCTAACCTTAGACAGCCCCTCAGGGGCAACCACAGCCACCCCCCATCCGTCAGGGAATTACGGACATCACCACCCTTATGCGTGAAGTGCCGAGGCTCGCATTGTTCGGCTGGCAGTGCGATAACTACCGTCTGTCGCTGGAGGTGATCAGACCGTGACTGTCTGTGCCATCGAGGGCGGGCCCGCTGGGGCCACTGGGACGGCCGGAGACCCCGGGGACGCGGTACCGCAGGACGACGACCCGCCGCACACACCGGCGGCGCGGCCCGCGTTCACGATCGCGGCGGACGGCTCGTACGCGGCCCGGCTCGCCGCGCGCGAGGTCCCCGCAGATCCGTGCCACGGGACCGGGGAGCCCCTGGGGGCCGCCGCGCGGGCGTGGTTCGTGGAGCGCTGGACGCTCGACGGGCACGAGCCGTACGCGGTGCCGCTCCCCCTCGACCAGCCGGAGGAACCCGACTCGGACGTACTGCCGTTGGCCGACGGGCGGGTGCTGATCCGGCGCCGGGTCGCGGACCGGCACGCGTTCTCGCTGCTCTACCCGACCGGACCCGGCACCGGTGAACTGTCGCTCGGCACCGTCGGATGCGAGGAGCTGACGCTGCTGCCGCCGTGCCCGGACGGCACCAGCGCGTACGCCCTGTCGCCCGGCGAGCGGTCCACCACCGTCTGGCTGGTCACGGGTGGCGTCCTCGGCCCCGATCCGGTCGCACAGGTGCCGGGACGCTGCACCGGAGGGGTCTGGCTGGACCGGGCCGGGCGGATGCTCGCCCTGGACCGGGAGTTGCCGGGCGGCGGGCCGGTCAAGGCGGTGGCCGTGGACCTGGGGCGGGGCGGCGCGGTGACGCCGCTGCTCCAGATCGGACCGGACAGCGACGACCGGCTGCTGCTCGCCGACCCGGACAGCGGGCTGCTGCTGATCCGCTCGAACGCGCCGGGCCATGACCGGCTCGGCTGGGGGGTGTTGGGGAGTCGTCTGCCGGTGCGCTTACCGGAGTGCCTGTGTCCGGCGGACGTGGCGGTGACGCCGTTCGCCGTGCAGCCGGGGCAGATGCTGACGCCGGAGGACTGCGCGGTGGCGCTGCGCGTGGACGGGGCGGCGGGCAGCTGGCTCGGGCTGTGGCGCCCGGCGGACCGTCGACTGTTCCAGGTGGCCGCTCCCGAGGGCTGGCACGCCGGGCACGGGGTGTGGACCCGGGACGGCGTGCTGAGGCTGCCGTACACCCACGCGAACGTGGCGTGCGGGGTGGCGCAGCTGGACGCGTCGGTGGAGCTTCCCGCGGATGCGGCGGCGGACGCGCGGGCGGGCATCGGCCCCTGGGCGGGGACGGGTGCCGTGGCGGGTACGGAAAGCGGTACGCAACCGTCCGCCGCCGCCGTGCCTCTTCCTGTGTGCAGGCCGGTTCCACTGGGACAGGCACCACTCGTGGGACGCGTGGTACCTGGTTAAGATTTCGGGCCTGGGCCACGCAGCCGGGTCGGCGGTCGCCGGAGGCGACCTTGTCGTGCCGCGGTGGCGTGTTCGGCCCTGGTGACACTCACACGCAAGCACATAAGCACGTAAGCGATCACAACGGGGTGACTTCCCACATGTCTGAAGCCCGAACCGACACGACCCAGACGCGCCCGCAGGGGGCGGACGCGGAACGGGCCGAAGCCGGCGGCTCCGGAAAGCACCGAGGGGGTGTGTCGACGGACGACACGGCAGTACAGCCGCACGGCCGCCACCGCCGCCCCTCCGAGGGGGACAGCCGGGCGGCCTGACCGCGCGCAACATCGACAGCGACGAGGGACGGGTGGGCCCCGGAAGCCGTTCTCGACTTCCGGGGCCCACCCGTCTCCGACTTGCGGGGCCCACCCGCCTCCGACTTCCTGGGGCCATCTGCTTCGGGCTTCCGGTACGCGGGGGCGGTCGTTCCCGGTGCGCCGGTACGCGGCCCCGTACCGGCGCACGGCCGGCCGTTCCCGTGCCGGTGCGTGCGCGCCCCGCTCAGCCCCGTTTCAGGCCGAGCACCTCCGCCGCCGCGAAGGTCTCGTTCGGCGGGCGGTCGGCGTAGTACGGCGAGAGCAGTTCGTCCAGCTCGTCGAAGGTGAACGCCTCCTTCGACGAGTCGAACTTCGCGGCCACCTTGGGGCGTTCGGCGATCGCGACCATTCCGCCGTGCACGACGAGCAGTTGTCCGTTGACCCCGGCCGCGGCCGGGGAGGCCAGGTAGCCGACCAGCGGCGAGACGTGCTCGGGGGCGAGCGGATCGAGCCTGCCGTCCTCCGGTTCCTGGAAGCCGGCGAAGACGTCCTCGGTCATCCGGGTGCGGGCGCGCGGACAGATGGCGTTGGTGGTGACGCCGTACTTGGCCAGGGCGAGGGCCGTGGAGGTGGTCAGGCCGACGATGCCGCCCTTGGCCGCCGCGTAGTTCGGCTGCCCCGCCGAACCGGCCAGGAACGCCTCCGAGGACGTGTTGACGATCCGTCCGTACACCGGGCCGCCGGACTCCTTGGAACGGGCACGCCAGTGCACCGCCGCGAAGTGCGTGGTGTTGAAGTGGCCCTTGAGGTGGACCCTGATGACGGAGTCCCATTCGTCCTCGGTCATCGAGAAGATCATCCGGTCGCGCAGGATGCCCGCGTTGTTGACCAGGATGTCGAGCTTTCCGTAGGTGTCGACGGCCAGTTCCACCAGGGAGCGGGCCTGCTCGTGGTCGGAGACGTCGCCGAGGTGCGCGACCGCCCGGCCGCCCGCCGCGCGGATCTCCTCGACGACCTCCTGCGCCGGGGCCGCCGACGCCTCGCCGGAGCCGTCGCGTCCGGCCTGCCCGTAGTCGTTGACGACGACGGACGCGCCGAGCCGGGCGAGTTCCAGCGCCTCGGCGCGTCCGAGGCCGCGGCCCGCGCCCGTGACGATCGCGCTCAGGCCGTCCAGAGGAAGTGACAGGGGATGTGACATCGGGTTCTCGGAACCTCTCAGAAGGGAGCGGGGGTACGGGAACGGAGCCACGGCCGGACGGGGCCGGGGCCCAGGCATGGGCCCGGTCCCGGACCTCGGGCCGTCCCGGTTCCGGGGCGGACCGCGGCAGCGGCGGCGAGGGGTTCAGAGCTCGACGCAGGTGCGCAGCGACGTCCCGGTCCGCATCTGGTCGAGGGCGTCGTTGATGCCGTCCAGCCGCACCCGGTGGGTGATCATCGATTCGAGGTCGATCCGGCCTGCCCGCCACAGTTCGACGGCGCGTCCGTAGGAGCGGAGCACGTCGCCCCCGCCGTACATGGAGGGCAGGATCCGCTTCTCGTCGAAGAACAGCTCGAACATGTTGACCTGGAAGTGGTCGTCCAGCGCGCCCGCGCCGACGATGCAGAGGGTGCCACCGCGCCGGGTGTTCTCGTACGCGGTGCGCGCGGTGGCCGACTTGCCGACGACCTCGAAGACGTAGTCGAAGCCCTCGCCCGCGGTGATCCGCTGCCTGGCGTCGGCGAACTCGTCGGGGGACACGGCCTCGGTCGCGCCGAACCGCAGCGCCGCCTCGCGCCGGGACGCGACCGGGTCCACCGCGACGATCTGGGCGGCGCCCTGCACCCTGGCCCCTTGGACCGCCGAGATCCCGACGCCGCCGCAGCCGATCACGGCGACCGACGAACCGGCCTCCACCTGTGCGGTGTTGATCGCCGCGCCCAGCCCCGTGGTCACCCCGCAGCCGATCAGCGCGGCGATCTCGAACGGGACGTCGTCGGGGATGGGGACCGCGCAGCCGGCGCCGACGACGACCTCCTCGGTGAAGGTGCCGGTGCCCGCGAATCCGAACACGTCCCCGCCGGGGCGCTTGAAGTTGGGGGTGCCCGCGTTCATGAAGCCTGCCAGGCAGAGATGGGTCTGACCACGCCTGCAGGACGGGCACGCCCCGCACGCGGGCAGCCAGCAGACCAGCACCCGGTCCCCCGCCTTCAGTCCGGTGACGCCGTCGCCGACGTCGACGACCTCGCCCGCGCCCTCGTGGCCGGGGATGAAGGGGGCCGGCTGGGGCAGCACGCCGTTCATCGCGGAGAGGTCGGAGTGGCACAGCCCGGTGGCGCGGACCCGGATCCGGACCTTCCCCGGGCCGAAGCCCACCGCCTCGACGTCGTCGAGGACCTCCAGTTTGTCCTGGCCTATCTCGTGCAGTACGGCTGCGCGCATGGTGCGGCTCCCCTCATGGGCCCGGGTCGGGTACACGTCCCGCCGACCCGTGCCGCGGGCCGGCGGACCTCTCGGAATCGGATCAGGAGTGACGAACAGGCACGGCGGAGGTGCCAGAGGTACTGGGAGTGCCCGGAAGCGCCGGTGGTGCCGGAGGCGCCGAAGGCGACGGGAACGGCAGGAGTGGCACGGGTGTCGGGTGACGGGAACGACAGGAGCGGAAGCGGGCTCCCGGGAAGGTCCGCGGAAGTCTCAGGAGCCCCCGGAGCGCTCGACGCATTCGACGACGGTGTCGCCGAGCACCGGGGCATCGTCCCGTTCGACGGCGCTCACCTCGGCCCGGACGTGGTCCTCACCGGTCCACATCCGGATGCGGAGGGTCTCGCCGGGGAAGACGATCCCGGCGAACCGGGTGCGGTAGGAGCGGATACGGGTCACGTCGCCGCCGAGCACCGTGTCGGTGACGGCCTTGAGCGTCATGCCGTAGGTGCACAGTCCGTGCAGGATCGGCCGGTCGAAGCCGGCCCGCCGGGCGAACTCGGGGTCGGCGTGCAGCGGGTTCCAGTCGCCGGAGAGACGGTAGAGCAGGGCCTGGTCCGGGCGGATCGGCCGCTCCACGACGTGGTCGGGGTCGCCGGTGGGCGGGTCCGACCGTCCGGACGGGCCGCGCTCACCGCCGAAACCGCCCTCGCCCCGGACGAAGATCTGCGCGTCGTTCGTCCACAGCGGACCCTCGTCGTCGGCGGCCTCGGTACGCAGTACCAGGACGGCCGCCTTGCCCTTGTCGTACACCGCGGCGACCTTCGAGGTCTGCACGGCGCCGCCCTTCACGGGGATCGGCCGGTGCACCCGGACGCTCTGCCCGCCGTGCAGGACGGCGGCGAGGTCGATGTCGATGCCGGGCGAGGAGAGCCCGCCGACGACGCCCATGCCCGCACCCGCCACCGTGGCGAAGGAGGGCAGCACCTGGAGCCGTGACTCCAGGGTGTAGCGCAGTTCGCCGGGGTCGGTGGCGGCGTCGGCCCCGGCGGGACCGGTGCCCGCGCCGATGCCCAGGTGGTAGAGCTGGATGTCCTTGTGGTCCCAGCTGATCCGGGTGGAACGGGGTTCGGCGGCAACAGCCTTTTCGGCATCAATCGGCATGGGAAAGCTGCTCCTTGACGGTGGGAGACCTCGGCGCGGCCGTCCGCACCGTCGACCGCACCGAGGCCGTGCGGGACCGGCCGTCACACTCGTTCTAGAACGTGTTCCAGCCGATGACTCCCATGTATAACGCAGCCCCCAGTCGTTGTGAAGGCTATTGCTGACGACGCGTCAGTTTCATGTCGTCGGCCGCCGCCCGGACCCATGATGCGTATGTCATGGCGAAGTCCGTACGCACGCCCCTGCCGGCCCCCGGGCCCCTCCGTAGCCCGCCCATCGGTTGGCCGACCTGGGCTGGGCGGCCACCGAGGGACACGCGCCCGACGCGGGCACGATCGTTCGCCGCCGTACGCCCCGGTGCGCCCCTCGGTCTGGGACGCATGCCGTATGACCGACATGCCCGGTGGGCGGCCCGCGAAGTGTGTACGAGTCCTGCTCGCCGAGGACCGGGGCATGATGCGCGGCGCGCTCGCCCTGCTGCTCGGGCTGGAGCCGGACATCGCGGCAACGGTGCACCTGTCCGAGTCGACGGTACGGAACCATCTGTCCTCGGCCATCGGCAAGACCGGAACGCGCAATCGGATGGAGGCGGTCCGGGAGGCCCGGCGGCAGGGGTGGCTCTGACGGGGAACGACCGGGTCACCGCTTGGCGGGCCGGTGGCGCGGCAGCCAGAGGGCCATCAGCAGCAGCCCGCCCAGCAGGACGGCGGCGGCCGTGCGGAACGCGAGCGCGTAACCGGCGGTGAGTTCCTCGGGCCCGGTGCCGCCCGCGGTGCGGGCGGCGGCGACGGTGGAGAGCACGGCGAGACCGAGCGCGCCGCCCATCGTGCGGGAGGTGTTGACCAGGCCCGAGACGAGACCGGCCTCGCCGGGGGCGGCGCCCGAGATGGCGAGCGAGGCGAGCGGGGTGGACGCCAGACCGGCCCCGGCCATCATCAGGATGCCGGGCAGGCAGACCGAGGTGAGGTATGTGCCGTCGGCGCTCATCGTGGACTGCCAGCCGAAGCCCGCGGCGGCCACGGCCGTACCGATGAGCGCCAGGCCCTTCGCACCGGTCCTGGCCATGATCCGGGGCGCGCACTTCGAGCCGAGGACCACGGCCAGCGACGTGGGCAGCAGGGCGAATCCGGCCTTCATCGGGGTGTAGCCGAGCACGGTCTGGGCGTACACCGTCATGAAGTACCACATCGAGAACGTGGCGGAGCCGACCAGGAGCATCGCCGCGTTCGCCGAGGTCACCGACCTCGCCCGCAAGACCCCGAGCGGCATCAGCGGCTCGGCCGACCGAGCCTCCACCACGACGAACACGACGAGCACGGCCACCCCGCCGAGGAGCGGCACCAGGGTCCGCGCCGCCGTCCAGCCCGCTTCCTCGGTCTGCACGATGCCGTAGGCGACGGCCGCGAGGCCCACCGTGACCAGGACCGCGCCCAGGTAGTCGATCCGCCGCCGTTCGCCCGCGCGGCCCTCGGCGAGCAGGAGCGCGGAGCCGACCAGGACGAGCGCCCCGATCGGCACATTGACCAGCAGGACCCAGCGCCAGGAGAGCAGGTCGGTCAGCACCCCGCCGATCAGCCCACCGGCCGCGCCGCCGCCCGCGCCGACGGCCATCCAGGTGCCAATGGCCTTCGTCCTGGCCGGGCCCTCGGGGAACACGGCGGTGAGCAGGGTCAGGGTGGCGGGAGCGAGCACGGCGGCGCCGAGCCCCTGCGCGGCGCGCGCGGCCAGCAGCTGCCAGCCCTCCTGGGCGAGGCCACCGGCCAGGGAGGCGGCGGTGAACAGGCCGAGGCCGGTGAGGAACATCCGCTTGCGGCCGTAGATGTCGGCGGCGCGCCCGCCGAGCAGCATGAACCCGGCGAACGCGATGGAGTAGGCGTTGAGCACCCACTGCAGTCCCGCGGGGCTCATTCCGAGGTCGGTGCGCATGGACGGCAGGGCGACGTTGACGACGGACACGTCCAGCACGACGAGGAACTGACCGACGCAGGCGGCGAGCGCCGCCGCCCAGGTACGGGTGTCCGGTCCGGTTCGCGGGGGCGTGGATGTTGTGACGTCAACCATGGCCGCCATCCTCGCAGCAGTCCCGCACCTCGTACATCGTCGTACGGACCGGCTGGGTCCGGACCGGTCACGCACGCACCGGCCTTCTGCCTCCGCTGCCGCCGCTACCTCCGCTACCTCCGCTACCTCCGCTACCTCCGCAACAGCGTCACCACCGCCGCCCCGCCGAGCCCGATGTTGTGGGCGAGGCCGGTGCGGGCGCCCTCCACCTGTCGCTCCCCCGCCTCGCCCCTGAGCTGCCAGGTGAGTTCGGCGGCCTGGGCGAGTCCGGTGGCACCCAGCGGGTGCCCCTTGGAGATCAGCCCGCCGGACGGGTTGACCACCCAACGGCCGCCGTACGTGGTGGCCCCGGACTCGACGAGCTTCCCGGACTCGCCCTCGCCGCACAGCCCCAGCGCCTCGTAGGTGAGGAGTTCGTTGATGGAGAAGCAGTCGTGCAGCTCGATCACGTCGAGGTCGGCGGCCGACAGCCCGGACGCCTCGTACACCTGCTGTGCGGCGGCCCGGGACATCGGCTGTCCCACCGCGTCGACGCACGTGCCGGAGGCGAAGGACTCCTCGGTGTCGGTGGTCATGGCCTGGGCGACGATCTCGACCGCCCGGTCGCCGAGACCGTGGCTCTCGACGAAGCGTTCCGAGACGACGACGGCGGCGGCCGACCCGTCGGAGGTGGGTGAGCACTGGAGCTTGGTGAGCGGGCGGTGGATGGTCTTCGCGGCGAGGACCTCCTCGACCGTGTACGGGTCCTGGAACTGGGCGTATGGGTTGTTCACCGAGTGCCGGTGGTTCTTGGCGCCGACCGCGGCGAGCTGTGCCTCGGTCGTCCCGTACCGGTTCATGTGCTCGCGGGCCGCGTTGCCGAAGATCTGGGCGGTGGGCGGGCTCATCTCGAAGCCGTGTGCGGCGGCCATCACCCCGTAGTGGCGGGCGACCGGCGACGTCCTGAAGTCCGCGGCGCCACCGTCCGCCCCGCCCCCGCCGAGCGCGCCCCGGGACATCTTCTCGAAGCCCAGCGCGAGAACGCAGTCGGCGGCGCCGCCCTCGACGAACTGCCGGGCCATCATGAGCGCGGTGGAGCCGGTGGCGCAGTTGTTGTTGACGTTGTAGACGGGCACTCCGGTCAGCCCCAGCTCGTACACGGCCCGCTGCCCGGCGGTGGACGGCTGGAAGCAGTAGCCGACGGGCACCTGTTGCACCTGCGCGTAGTCGATCCCGGCGTCGGCGAGGGCCGCCGTCCCGGCTTCCTTCGCCATGTCCCAGTACTGCCAGTCGCGGGTCTCGGGCTTCTCGAACCTCGTCATCCCGACCCCGACGACGTACGCCTTGGACGCCCTGTGTGTTGCGTGCGGCTTCATGGACGAACCCCTTCCGTTCCTTCGGTCGCCTTCGGTTTCTTCGTCGCGTTCGGTTTCTTCGTCGCGTTCGGTTCCTGCGGTCGCGTTCGGTTCCTTCAGTCGCGCGGGAGGCCGAGGATGCGTTCGGCGACGACGTTGAGCTGGACCTGGGTGGTGCCGCCCGCGATGGTCAGGCAGCGGGACATCAGGAAGCCGTGCACGGCCCGCTCGGCCGCTCCCTCGGCGGTCGCCCCGGCCGGGCCGAGGAGTTCGAGGGCCAGCTCGGCGACCTTCTGCTGGTGGGTGGTCTGGACGAGCTTGCGTACGGAGGCGCCCGCGCCGGGTTCGAGGCCGGACACCTGGCGCAGGGTGGTGCGCAGGGAGACGCAGGCGAGCGCGTGGGCCTCGGCGGCGAGGGCGCCGATCCGGGCGCGGTAGCTGCCGTCGAGTTCGCCGGAGCGGGCGATCAGCGCTTCCAGCCCGGTGTCGAAGGTCAACTGATCGGCCATGTGGACGCGTTCGTTGCCGAGGGTGTTGCGGGCGACCCGCCAGCCGTCGTCCGGCGCGCCGACGACGGCGTCGGCGGGCAGCAGGACGTCGTCGAAGTACACCTCGTTGAAGAGGGAGTCGCCGGTGATCTCCTTCAGCGGGCGGATGTCGATGCCCTCGGTGTTCTTCATGTCGACGAGGAAGTAGCCGATCCCCCGGTGCTTGGGGGCGTCCGGGTCGGTCCGTGCCAGCAGGATCCCGTGGTCGGCCGAGCGGGCGGCGCTCGTCCACACCTTCTGTCCGTTGATCCGCCAGCCCTCGTCGGTCCGTTCCGCCCTCGTGCGGAGCGAGGCGAGGTCGGAACCCGCGCCGGGCTCGGAGAACAGCTGGCACCACTGGAGTTCGCCGCGCAGGGTGGGCAGCAGATAGCGCTCCTGCTGCTCGGGCGTGCCATGGGCGATGAGTGAGGGAATGACCCAGGTGGCAATGCCGAGATCGCTGAGCCGTACCCCCTGCTCCTTCAACTCCTTCTGTACGGCGAGCTGTTGCACGGGGCTCGCGCCCAGTCCGTACGGGGCGGGGAGGTGCGGGGCGGCGTAGCCGGTGGGGGCGAGGGCGCGGCGGGCGGCCTTCGGGGCGAGGCCGCGGACGGCGGCGACGGCCTCACGGGCCTCGGCGCGGTGGCCGGCGGCCTCGGCGGGGAGTTCGAGCACGAGTTCGCGGCGCGCCCCGCCCTCGGCGAGCCGCAGTGCCCGCAGCCGGTGGGCGTCCCCGGGGCCCAGCAGTTGCCGGGCGACCACGGCCCGGCGCAGATACAGGTGGGCGTCGTGTTCCCAGGTGAAGCCGATGCCGCCGAGGATCTGGATGCAGTCCTTGGCGCAGCCGTGGGCGGCGTCGAGGGCTTCGGAGGCCGCGAGGGCGGCGGCCAGGGAGCGCACGTCCGGGTCCGTGCCCGGTTCCTCGGCGGCGCGGGCCGCGTCCCACACCAGGGCGCGGGCCCGCTCGACCCGGACGAGCATGTCGGCGCAGAGGTGCTTGATGGCCTGGAACCGCCCGATGGGGTGGCCGAACTGTTCGCGGACCTTGGCGTATTCGGTGGCGGTGTCCAGCGCCCGGGACGCGATGCCGCATGCCTCGGCGCTCAGGAGGACGGCGGCGAGGTCGCGGACCTGCGCGGTGTCGGTCCGTACCAGGCGCTCCGCCGGGACGAGTACACCGTCCGCGTGGACCTCGGCCGTGGGGCGGGTGGGGTCGACGCCGCGGTGCGTGCGGACGGTCAGCCCGTCGGATGTGGCGTCGACGGCGAACCAGAGGGTGCCGCCGGCCGATTCGGCGGGGAGCAGGAGGAGGTCGGCGTCGGCGCCGGACAGGACGGGCGGGGCCGCGCCGTCGAGCAGGTGGCCGTCCCCGTGCTCCACGGCGGTCAGGGTGCCGGCCCCGAGGGCGACGGCGCCGATGCGCCGACCGGACGCGAGGTCGCGCAGCACCGGATCACCGGCGTCCGCCGCGCGCAGTACGGCGGCGGCGAGTGTGGTCGCCAGGTGCGGGCCGGGAAGCACGCCCCGCCCCGTCTCCTCCAGGACGACGGCCAGATCGAGGAGCTGGCCGCCCCCGCCGCCGCACTTCTCGGGCAGGTGGACGGAGAGCAGCCCCTGTTCCGCGAGCGCGCCCCAGTACCCGGGGCGCGCTCCGGGGACGGCCGGAGCCTCCGCGCCGAGAAGCTCGCGCACCTTCTCCGGTGGTACGGCGCGGGCCAGCCACCCCCGTACGGCTTGCGCCAACTCCCTCTGTTCTTCGGTGATTCCGATGCCCATGCGGATCCTCGCCGGTCGCAGCCACTGGAACGGGCGGCCAGAGTAGAACACGTTCCATTCTGACGGAAGGTCAGAATGCGGTTGGTCCGGACGGCCGCGGAGTGGCGAAGGGCGGATGGCTCCTCGTCACCCGCGCCGCGCGACGGCGATCCGACGGCCGGACCACGCCCCACCGGCGCTCGCTTCGGGCCGAGTGCGCTGCCGTGCCCCGTTCGCGCCGCGTTCACCGGAATACCGGGCATCCATGGCAAGTTGCACCGTGCACGTACGTGGCGGCCGGCGCCTTCCGCCGCCGCGCCCGGACGCCTGCCCTCGATCACCGCCCCCGACCATGCCGCCCGGAGGCCGCACGCATGCCGAAGACGTCCCACGGACAGCACCCCCGTACCGACACCGAGGAACTCCCCGATCCGCGGACGCGCGGCGCGAACGGCGGGGTCGTCCCCGTGCTCGCCTTCGCGGGCATCACCGTCGCCGTGATGCAGACCCTGCTCGTCCCCGTCATCAAGGACCTGCCCGCCTTCCTTCGCACCACCCCGTCCAACGCCACCTGGGTGATGACCGCGACCCTGCTCGCGGGGGCCGTGGCCACCCCGATCATGGGGCGGCTCGGCGACCTGTACGGCAAGCGCAGGATGCTGCTCGCCAGCCTCGCCGTGATGGTGACCGGCTCCCTGATATGCGGCTTCACCGACGCTCTCGTGGTGATGATCGTGGGGCGCGCGCTTCAGGGCTTCGCGATGGGGGTCATACCGCTGGGCATCGGCATCATGCGCGACGAACTGCCCCGCGAGCGGCTCGGGTCGGCGCTGGCACTGATGAGTTCCTCGATCGGAGTGGGCGGTGGACTCGCGCTGCCCGCCGCCGCGCTGATCGCCCAGCACTTCGACTGGCACACCCTGTTCTTCGCCGCGGCCGGCCTCGGCGTGCTGGCGATGGTGCTCACCGTCCTCGCCGTACCGGAGTCGACGCTGCGCGCCCCCGGGCGGTTCGACCTGGTCGGCGCGCTCGGGCTCTCGCTCGGCCTGGTCTGTCTGCTGCTGCCGGTCACCAAGGGCAGCGACTGGGGCTGGACCTCGGGCACCACGCTCGGTCTGATCGGCGCCGCGCTGCTGGTTCTCGGGCTGTGGGGCGTCTTCGAACTGCGCATCGCGGCACCGCTCGTCGATCTGCGGACCACCGCGCGGCGCGAGGTGCTGCTGACCAACCTCGCCTCGATCATGGTCGGGGTCGCCTTCTACGCGGTGTCGCTGGTCCTGCCGCAGCTGCTCCAGCTGCCGACGGCCACGGGCTACGGCCTCGGGCAGTCGCTCGTGGTCGCCGGGCTGTGCGTGGCACCGCTCGGCCTGACGATGATGTTCGTGACCCCGCTGTACGCCCGGCTGTCCGCCCGCCGCGGCCCCAAGGCGTCGCTGATGCTCGGGATGCTGGTCATCGGGGTCGGTTACGGGGCCGGGCTCGGGCTGATGGACGCCGCCTGGCAGACGGTGGTGATCACGGTGGTGATCGGGGCCGGCATCGGGCTCGCGTACTCCTCGCTGCCCGCACTGATCAACGGGGCCGTCGACCCGTCCGAGACGGGCGCGGCCAACGGCCTGAACAGCCTGATGCGGTCGATCGGTACGTCGGCGTCGAGCGCCGTGATCGGGATGGTGCTCGCGAACACCTCGGTGCGGACGGGCGGGGTGGCGGTGCCGTCGATGGAAGGGTTCCGGACCTCGTTCCTGATCGCGGCGGGGGCGGTGGCGGCCGGGCTGGTGCTGGCCGCGTTCCTGCCGTCGCAGCGTGACGCGATGCGAGCGGTGCCGCCGGCCACGGCAGGTCCCGGCAGCGCGGACGACGCGGCGTCGGCCCCGGTCGCGGCGCCCACCGGGTCCCGGACCGTCGCGGGCTCGGCCGGATTCCGGGGCCGGGTGCTGGATGAGGACGGGACCCCTGTGGCCCGCGCCAATGTCACTCTGATCGACCACCACGGGCATCAGGCCGGTCTCACCGTGACGGACGAGGACGGCCGCTACGCGCTGCCCGCCCCGTCCGGCGGCACCTACGTCCTGGCCGGCTCGGCCACCGGGTACGGGCCGCGCGCCCGCTCCGTCACCCGCCCCGGCAACGGGCTTCCGGTCGACGCCGATCTGGTGCTGGAGGCCAGGACCCCGCACGGGAGCCGCGCGGAGCTCGCGGGCCCCGGCGCCTGACCGGCCCCCACCGGACGACCGGGCCGACCCGTTCCCCGCGCGCCCCGGCCCGGACGCTCGAAGCGGCGGCTGGTCGCGGAGCCCTCCTCCGGCGCCGTCCTCACCTCCCCGACGGCCCCGGCAGCGGGCTCGGCAACGGGCCGGGCAGCTGGCTCGGCAACGGGCCGGGCAGCCGGCTCGGCAACGGGCCGGGCAGCCGGCTCGGCAACGGGCCCGGCGGCATCGAGGAATCCCGAAGCGCCGGGCCCGTCGGCACACGTGTCGCGGTCGTCAGCGCACCGGCGCGTCGAACCGCGGTGTCGTCGCGAGCAGATGGGAGACGTCCGTCCCGGCGGGCAGCTCCTGCGGCTCCGCGCCGCGGACGAACAGCCGGGCGGGACGGGCGCCCTGCACCCGGGCCTGAGGCCCGTCGACCCGCAACCACGAGCCCTCGCGCAGACCGAGCACCGGCACGTCGTTCTCCTCCAGGAACTCGGTGAGCCGCTCCTCGCGCGTCTCGCCCTTGTGGGTGCTCTCCGGGTCCGGGTCGAGGTAGTGCGGGTTGATCTGGAACGGGATCAGCCCGAGCGTCTCGAAGGACGGCGGCTCCACGATGGGCATGTCGTTGGTGGTGCGCAGGGTGGGCGCCGCCATGTTCGTACCGGCGCTGGCGCCCATGTACGGCAGTCCGTCGCGCACCGCCTCGGTCACGGCGTCCCGCAAACCGGTCCGGTACAGGGCGCTCAGCAGCCGGAACGAGTTGCCGCCGCCTATGAACACGGCGTCGCACGCGGCGAGTTCGGCGACCGGGTCGGCGTTCTCGTGCACGCCGGTAACGGTGATGCCGGACGGCGCGAGGGCGTCGCGGACGCGCGCGGTGTACGCGGTGTAGTCGGCGAGCGCGTACGGCACGAAGGCCAGCCGGGCGCCGGAGGGCAGGAACGCGGTGACGGTGTCGAGGGCGTGTTCCAGGTAACCGCGGCCGTACTGCGTGGAGTTGGAGAGCAGGAGCAGATTCACAAGGGGTCCTCTCGGTTCTCTTCGGTGTTGTCCGGGCCTCGTACGGGCCACGGGCTCCCGGCCGCGCACGGGTCTTTTCCGGATCTCATCAGGCGGTACGCGGGCGCCGGGCGCGCGGCTTGGGACGCTGCGGGGGCTGGGTGAGGCGCTTCTCCAGCAGCTGGGCGGCATGGCGCAGGGGTTCGAGCCGGTCCTCGGGCGCCCCTCGGAAGATTTCCTCGGCGCCGCCGAGGCTGAGGCTCCCGTACGGTTCGCGCCCCAGGAAGACGGGCACGGCGACGGTCGCGATGCCGGTGTCGTACTCGCCGACCGTCCAGGCGTACCCCTGGGAGCGGATCTTGATGAACTCCTCCTCCAGCCGGTCCGGGTCGGTGACCGTCCGGTCGGTGAAGCGGGCCATGGGGCGGCCCCGGAACAGCCGGTGGCGCTGCTCGTCGGGCAGGTACGCGTAGTACGACTTGCTCGTCGCGCCGGCGTGCGCCGGGTAGAGCTCACCGACCAGCGGGTAGTAGCGCAGCGGTCCGGCCTCCCCCTCCTCGGCGGCGACGCACCGCATGTGGAAGCTGTCGGGCAGACAGAACAGCACGGTGTCGCCGGTGACCCGGCGCAGCTCCTCAAGGACGGGCCCGGCCAGCAGCTCCAGTGATCCGGAACGCTCCCAGAGCCGGCCCAGCCGCAGCACGGCGGGGCCGATGCGGTAGCGGCGGGTGACGGGGTCGGAGACGAGGAAGCCGCGCCCGGCGAGGGTGGCGAGCAGCCGCTGGGCGACGGAGGTGTCCCAGCCGAACTCCGCGGCGACCTCCGTGACGCCCCAGTCGGGCCGGGTCCGTTCGAAGGCGAGCAGCACGAGGAGCGCCCGGTCGACGGTCTGCAGTGCCCCGGCGGGGGTGCGCCGGTCGAGATCGAAGTCCGCCATGGTCATCTCACCATTCAGACGTGAATTGCAAATAACGGGAAACTGTTGCGTTCAACGCTATCCGATCCCGAATGTTGCCTCAGCACCCCGCCCCGTCTTCCTGCCCCGCCGGGCGCGGGCCCGGGTGCCCGGACCGCACCTGCCGGTGTCCGGACGAGTGGGACCCGAATGCCCGGTTGCGTGAAGCCCGGGTGTCCGGACGAGTGAGAAAGGCCCCCCATGTTGAAGTACGTGCTGGACATC
Source organism: Streptomyces sp. NPDC001750 (assembly GCF_042892615.1). Taxonomy (NCBI): domain Bacteria; kingdom Bacillati; phylum Actinomycetota; class Actinomycetes; order Kitasatosporales; family Streptomycetaceae; genus Streptomyces; species Streptomyces sp. NPDC001750. The sequence continues at coordinate 353,364 of NZ_JBIAUE010000004.1, forward strand.
GTCGATCTGCTGGACGATCCCCAGGTCGATGGCAAGGCGGTAGCCGGGTACCTCGACTCCGTCAGCGGGGCCGAGGGCGCGTCCGCACAGGTCACCACGGTGACCGGCGAGCGCGGCTCGACGGACTTCGTGCTGGTCCGCATCCCGGGTGCGCGAGGGCGCGCGTCCGGCGGCGACGCCCGCACGCTGGGCGTGGTGGGCCGGCTCGGCGGCATCGGCGCCCGGCCCGAGGTGACCGGCATGGTCTCCGACGCCGACGGGGCGGTCGCCGCGCTGGCCACCGCCGCCAAGCTGCTGGACATGCGCCGCCGCGGCGACGTGCTGCCCGGCGACGTGGTCGTCGCCACCCACATCTGCCCGAGCGCGCCGACCGAGCCGCACGACCCGGTGCCGTTCATGGGCTCGCCCGTGGACATCGCGACCATGAACCGCCACGAGGTGACCGAGGAGATGGAGGCCGTGCTCTCCATCGACACCACCAAGGGCAACCGCATCATCAACCACAAGGGCCTCGCCCTGTCACCCACCGTCAAGGAGGGCTGGGTGCTGCGGGTCAGCGAGTCGCTGGGCGAACTGCTGGCCGTGGTGACCGGTGAGCCGTTGGTCACGTATCCCGTGACCACGCAGGACATCACGCCGTACGGTAACGGTGCACACCACATCAATTCGATCCTTCAGCCCGCCACCGCGACGGCCGCCCCGGTCGTCGGCCTGGCCGTCACCTCGGCCGCCGCGGTGCCGGGCTGTGCCACGGGTGCGAGCCACGAGACGGACATCGCCTCCGCCGCCCGCTACGCCGTGGAGGTCGCCAAGTCCTACGGCGGCGGCCACCTGGACTTCCACGACGCGGTGGAGTTCGACAACCTCGTCAGCCGCTACGGGTCCCTGGCTCACCTCCAGACCCTCGGCCGTACCTCCCAGGAGTCCTGATGGCAGCCAACCCGAAGGCCGGTGCCGCGACCCGCGCGGCGAGAGCGGGCGACGCCCGCGGGACGGACGGCGCCCTCGAGGCGAAGAGCATCGGCAGCGACGACTACTCGCTCTCGCGCGTCCCGCGCGACAAGCGGTTCGGTTTCTGGTCGATGCTGCTCCAGTGGCTGGCCCAGTCCGGTTCGATCTCGCAGTTCACCCTCGGCGCCACCATCGGCGTCGGCATGACGTTCGGGGACGCCTTCCTCGCCTTCACGCTCGGGGCGGTGATCCTGGAGATCGTGATCTTCGCCATCGGGATGGCCGGGATGCGCGAGGGCCTGGCGACCCCGATGCTGACCCGCTGGGTGGGCTTCGGCCGCAACGGTTCCGCGCTGGTCAGCTTCGTCATCGCGGTCAGCCTGGTCGGCTGGTTCGGCGTCCAGAACACGATCTTCGGCAACAGCGTCTCGGCGCTGATCGGCGGACCGTCCTGGATGTGGTGCGCGCTGGCGGGCGCCGCCATCACCGCCCTGGTGATCTTCGGCTTCCGTTATATGGCCGTCTTCGCCAAGATCGTGACTCCGCTCTTCTTCGCGATGGTCGCCTGGTCGGTCGTCTCGACGCTGAAGGACCACTCCATCGGCGACCTGATCGACTCCCCGGCCCCGGGCCAGACGATCCCGCTCGCCGTCGCCGCCACCGCCATCGCGGGCGGCTACATGACGGGCGCGATCGTGGCCCCGGAGATGACCCGCTACAACCGCAAGGGCTCGCACGTCTTCCTGCAGAGCGCCGCGTCGATGATCCTCTCCGAGTACATCGTCGGTATGACCGGCGTGCTCCTCGGCCACCTGGTCAAGAGCAGCGAGGTGTCGCACATCGTGCTCTCCACCTCCGGCGCCTTCGGCGTGATCGTCGTCCTGATGTCGACCGCGAAGATCAACGACTGGAACCTGTACGGCTCGTCGCTCGGCGTCGTCAACTTCTTCCAGGTCGTTTTCGGCAAGCGGCTGCACCGCGGTGTCATCACGATCGTCCTGGGTGTCGCGGGCACCGTCCTGTCGGCCGTCGGGATCATGACCCACTTCACCGACTTCCTGTCCGTGCTCGGCGTCGCGATCCCGCCGATCGGCGGCATCATCGTGGCCGAGTACTGGGTCGTGAAGCGGATGCGCAAGCCGCTGGACGACACGCGGGAGTCCGAGACCCTGCCGAAGACCTCGCCGACCTGGGTGCCGATGTCCCTCGTCATCTGGATCGCGGCGTTCTGCGTCGGCAAGTTCTACGACGGAGGCATCCCGGCCCTGAACTCGCTGGCCACCGCCTTCGTCCTGTACAGCGTCCTCGGCCTGCTGGGCTGGGTGAAGCCGTACGGCACCTCCACCCTGGACGACGCGGACGCCGACACCCCGGCCGCCCGTGACACGACCCCGGTGGGAGCAGCATGACCACCAGCGACCGTGGGAGCGACATGACAACCCCCGACACCAGCACCCCGCTCGTCCCGGCATCCGATCTGTCCCAGGACGAGGTCATCACCCTCTGCGCCGAGCTGATCAGGTTCGACACCTCGAACCCCACCAGCGACGAGCGCGCCTGCGCCGACTGGGTGGTGGGCCGCCTCGCCGAGGTGGGCATCGAATCCCAACTGGTCGAATCGGCCCCGGGCCGCGCCAATGTGATCGCCCGGATCGCGGGCGCCGACCCGGAGCGCGGCGCCCTGCTGGTCCACGGCCACCTGGACGTCGTACCCGCCGACGCCTCCGAGTGGCAGGTCCCGCCCTTCTCCGGCGAGATCCGCGACGGATACCTCTGGGGGCGCGGCGCGATCGACATGAAGGACACGGTGGCCGTCATGATCGCCACCGCCCGCCACTTCGCCCGCACCGGCACCCGGCCCTCCCGCGATCTGGTCCTCGCCTTCCTCGCCGACGAGGAGGCGGGCGGGCAATTCGGCGCCCACTGGCTGGTCGAGCACCGCCCGGACCTGTTCGCCGGGGTCACCGAGGCGATCGGCGAGGGCGGGGGCTTCTCCTTCGCGATCGACGACACCCGCCGCCTCTACCCGATCGAGAACGCCCAGCGCGGCATGGCCTGGATGGAGCTCACCGCGAACGGCCGGGCCGGCCACGGCTCCTCCCCCAACGACGAGAACGCGGTCACCGACCTCGCCGAGTCGCTGGCCCGCATCGGCCGCGAGACCTTCCCGATCCGCCTGATCGAACCGGTCCGCGCCCTCCTCGAAGAGGCCGCCCGCCTCTACGGGGTCGAGTTCGACGAGGACGACATCGAGGGCAGCCTCGAACGGCTGGGCCCGGTCTCCGACTTCATGCAGGTGGTGCTCCGCAACTCCGCGAACCCCACCATGTTCAACGCCGGTTACCAGACCAACGTCATCCCCGGAAAGGCGACGGCCCGGGTGGACGGCCGCTTTCTGCCCGGCCACGAGCAGGAGCTGATCGACACCATCGACCGGCTCCTCCTGCCCTCGGTCACCCGCGAGTGGGTCAACCACGACATCGCGATGGAGACGACGTTCGACGGCCCACTGGTCGACGCCATGTGCGCGGCGGTACGCGCCGAGGACCCGGACGGCCACCCCGTCCCGTACTGCAACCCGGGCGGCACCGACGCCAAGGCGTTCACCCGCCTCGACATCCGCTGCTTCGGTTTCAAGGGCCTCAAGCTCCCGCACGACCTGGACTACGGCCGGCTCTTCCACGGCGTGGACGAGCGCGTCCCGCTGGAGGGCCTGCGCTTCGGCGTCCGGGTCATGACCCGACTCTGGCAGAGCTGCTGACGCCCGCGTTGCCCCGCCGGACCGCCCCGACCCGGGCCGGCTCCTCGTACACACCCCCGCCGACGCCGTGCCACCGTCGGTGAACCGCGGAGCCGAATGCGATGTCGGCCTTCATGACCCGCTGTGGTCGTGGAGGCCGACGTCGTGTTCGGGCCCGTCGTCCCAGCCTGGCCCCGCCCGGGGCACATCCTCGCCGTATCACCGGGCGATAGGGTGCCCGCCATGGGTGAATCTCCTGCTCGGACTGCCGGTCGGCCCGCTTCGTGGTGGCGCGAGCGGTGCCTCGAACTGCTCGACGCGGGTGATTGGTACGGGCTGTATCGCACGGCGATGGCGTGGCGGGTCAGCGGTGGAGGGGCGTTCACCCCGGACGCCTGGCTGATGGATGTGTGCTCGGCCCTTCTGCACGACCGGCCGAAGACCGCGCTCCACTGCTGCGACATGGCTCTGAGCACCTGGGTCGAGCGGCCCGGCGACCGCGCCGTGCTCCGCTTCGTCCGCGGTCTGCTGATCGCCGACCACGTCAAGGACCCGCTGCGCGCCCTGGACGACCTGGAGTCCGCACTTCACGGCCCGGACTGGCTGGCGAAGCGGGCCGCGCACGAGCTGGAACGGGTGACGGAAGAAGCGAATCGTTCGCGAGTGAGGAAACCCCGGGCGACTCCCGCTCCCAAGTTGGACGCGGCCTATCGGGACCTGCTCTTCTCGCAATCCTCGGACCCCGTCCCGTCACCAACGGAACCACTACCGGCCGATGGAACGGTCCCCTCGCTCTGGGACCCGGCCATGAACCGCCTTCAGCGGGCCTGACGCCCCGGAAACGAGGGCCCCTCCGGCTTCCGGCGGTTTCCAGGGGCCCTCGTTCCACGGGTCATCGGACGACGGTGCCGCCGCCCTTGACCTCGTCGACGAACGCGCGCCAGGCGACGGCCGGGAAGAGACAGACCCCCGACTCCGGAGCCTTCGAGTCCCGTACAGCCATCCGCGCCCCGTCCAGCCGGGCACCCTCGACGCATTCACCGCCCTGGTCGTTGCTGTAGCTCGACCTGAACCAGCGGGCACCGGCCAGCACGTGAGTCGTCATGTGAATCAATGCTCCTTGATCGCTTCTCTGATCATGCCGAGAGACTCCTGTGGCCCCAGGGCAAGAATCTGGAGGTCGTTGAACGCCTCTTCGTACAGGCCCACATCGGCGCGCTTCCGGGTGACCGAAGCCCCGCCGAGGTTCTCCAGATAGACGATGGATTCCGCGTCGTCGAACCGGAGCAGCGTGAAGGCGCCGTTCATCCCGGGATGCGCGCCCGCCCTGAAGGGGATGACCTGCACCCGCACCGAGGGCTGCTCGGCCACCTCAGCCAGATGCTCTATCTGCGCCCGCATGACGGCCACACCGCCGACGCGGCGGTAAAGCACCGCCTCATTGATGACCGCCGCGAACTTGAGCGGCGCCGACTCGCGGCGAAGCGCCTCCTGCCGCGTCATCCGTACGTCGACGAGTCGGTCGATCTCTTCGGCGGGAAGCCTCTCGTGCGCGCGCCGGTGGATGGTTCGCACGTAGTCCTCGGTCTGGAGGAGGCCGGGGACGAACTCACCCTCGTACTTGTGCAGAGCCGTGGCCGTGGCCTCCAGCCCCAAGTACGCCTTGAACGTGGGCGCATGGCCGGCCGGTACTCGGGCGACTGCCACCAGTCCTTCTTGGTCTTGGTGACGGCCGCGTACCCGAGCAGCAGGGCCCGCTTTTCGGGGGACGCCCGGTAGATCTCGCAGAGCGCCATCACGTCCGCGGTCTCCACCACCGCGTTCTCCCCCGTCTCCAGCCTGGTCAGCTTCGACGGGCTGCAGATCAGGGTGCGGACGACCTGGGTCGATGTGAGTCCGGCTTCCTGCCGCAGCCGACGGAGCTCGCGGCCTAACTGGAGGCGGCAGAGGGCTGGCGTCGCCGACTCCACATCCGTGATCATCTTCTGCCTCCCAGGGAGTGTTACCCAGTGTGACGGAGAATGTCCCGCTGCCGCAAGGAGCTTTCTGCGTCACGGCAGAAGGCATCGCGCGGGGCGTGAACGGGCCGCCGCAGCACGGAACTTCACACGGAAAACCGCTCGCAGAAAACCGCCGCAGCGCTTCCACGCTACCGCCTGCACTGCCACGATTACTAAAAGTCGCCGAAATCGGTGCGCAGAACAGCACCAAGGCGCGACCCCGTCCACCTGCACCACACCTCATGCCCCCGGCCAGGAATCCCATGACAGACCCCTCCACGAATCGGCCGTCGGAACCGACCGCGAACGGCGTCGACTTCCGCGTGACCGAACTCCCCCTGGACATCGAGACCGCGGCCCGAGCCGCCGATGCCGCCCTCGAACTCCGACTCGGCACCACCACACGTCGGGAGATCAACGCCTGGACGGTCGAACTGCGGGGACGCGTCAGCCTCTTCGCCGAAGAAGTCCTCGACCACCAGCACAGCACCGCGACACGAGCCGCCCGATGGGAGGTCGACCAGCTCCTCGCGTCCACGCCGGGCGACGGCGTTCTCGTCTTCAGCGCCTACCAGCACCTGCGCGACCTCGCCCGGCTGCTGCGGTGGCTGGTCGCCGAGTACCGGAAAGAGACGGAGGCGGCCGTGACCTCACCCCTCCCCACTCGGCCGTCGCCGGGCGCTCTCGCCGAGAACAACGGCCACTGCCTTCCGGAGCACGAGGCCGTACCTTCGGAGGACGGGACGTGAGCGAACTCCGTCGGCAGATCGCGTACATCCTCTGCCTCACCGCCCTCGGCGGCTCACTGGCCGTAGCGGTGCTCCATTGACGAGGCGACGACTCCTCGACTGTCGCAAGTCAGGACAAGGGCCCCCGGGTAAAGGGCCATCCAGCACCGCAGAAATGCCAGAGACGAGGCTTACGACTTGGTGGGCGTCCTGCGCACCACTGTCGAGCGTGTGGCTGACAAAATCTCCTGCCCGACAGCCGTCCGAATGTGTGACGGCTGGCAAGCCGGCAGGCCCCACAAGTCCTCGTCGAGCGGCCGGCCGGCACCTGGTCTTGGGTCGAGAACCGCACCGGATTACCCATCGCGGCGGCGCACGCTGACTATCTGCAAGGGACCACATGAGCGCACCGAACAACAACACAGCGGCCGAGCTGCGCGCGAAGTTCGCTGCCTCCCTCTGCGAGGGACACTCGAGCGGATGGCTGGCTGCGTTCGCCGACGTGCCACGGGAGCAATTCATCCCCGTCTTTCTCAGGCAGGACGAGCAGGGCGAATGGAATGAAGTGTCTGCTGCCGATCCCTGCTACCTGGAGACCGTTTATTCGGACACGGCCTTGACAACGCAACTCGACGAACACGGTGTCCCGACCTCGTCGTCGAGTGAACCCGGGTTGATGCTGACCATGCTGGACGCGCTGGATGCACAGGTCGGCAACACGGTGTACGAGCTGGGCACTGGTACCGGGTACAACGCTGCTCTGCTCGCGTCGCGCCTGGGCAGCGACAGTGTGGTGAGTGTGGACGTCGATCCCGAACTGGTGCGCCTCGCCCGCGAACGGCTGGCCCAACGCCGACTCCGGCCCCTCACGTTCGCCGGGGACGGCGCCAAGGGCTACCCGGCCCGCGCGCCGTACGACCGCGTCATCGCCACGGCCGGACTCCGGTGCATCCCACCCCCGCTCCTGTCCCAGGTACGTGAAGGCGGGGTGATCGTAGCTCCTGTCGGTTTCGGTGTGGCAAGGGTTGTTGTCCCGGACGGCGGCGAGGCCGCTGGACAGTTCCTCCCGACGCCCGCGTACTTCATGCCGCGCCGCACGGCGGGAAGGAGTCCCGACTTCGCGGGGCTGGGATTCCGACCGGTGGAGAGGACTTCGGTTCCGGTCCAGGACGTGCTCGACCGGTTGAGGTTTCCGCTGTCGCTCGCACTCCCCGGATACCACTCGTGTTCCTGGCGTGATGACGAGGGCGACCTGACCGGTGTGGGACTATGGGTGGACGACGGTTCCACGGCCACGGCCCACGTCGGGGGAAAGGTCCGGCAAATCGGCGCTCGTCGACTCTGGGACACCGTTGAGGAACTGGCCTCGATCTTCCCGGAGGGCACCCCCGCCCGTGAGGACTTCGGGCTCGCGATCACTCCGGACAGCCAGCGCGCCTGGTACCGCGAGCCGGACGGCCCTTCCTGGACGCTGCTTTGACGGCCGTGGAAATCAGGCGGGACGGACATCACATCGACGAGTTGCCCCCGCCGCGCCGACGCGGACGATTCGGCCCTCGCGGTCAAGTCATCGCGAGGCCCGGCACCGCCCCTGACATCTCGCTGGACGCCTTCCGGACAGGCCAGGATGCCACCGCGGAGCAGAGGCCGGACGACGTCTGCGCCCGCTGACTGCGCCCAAAGACCATTCGGTACCGGCCTGCGCCGCGATCACGCCGAAGTGGACGCCCCCGCCCGCGCCCCCGCCCGGCGCGTACGGCACGATGGGGCGCCGTCGAACGCGTACCCGCATCACCGCGCCCACCAGGAGGAACCCGTGACCGCCGAGTCCGTCGCCGAGCCGTCGCCGGAGATTCTCGCCGCCTTCCAGGCCGCCAAGGGCTTCATGCCGGTGGTGGAGGGGCTCGCGCTGTACCGGGCCGCCGTGGAGGGCGCCGCGCTGGGGCTGCCGCTTCTCGAAGTGGGGACGTACTGCGGGCGCTCCACCATCCTGCTCGCCGATGTCGCCCGCGCCGCCGGGGTGACGGCGCTGACCGTGGACCACCACCGGGGCAGCGAGGAGCAGCAGCCGGGCTGGGAATACCACGACCCGACCGTGGTGGACCCGGAGGTGGGGCGGATGGACACCCTGCCGACGTTCCGCCGGACACTGCACGCGGCAGGCCTGGAGGACCACGTCGTGGCCATGGTCGGACGGTCCCCGCAGGTGGCGGCCGTCTGGAACGGGGAGCTGGGCTTCGTCTTCATCGACGGCGGGCACACCGACGAGCACGCGAACGGCGACTACGAGGGCTGGGCGCCGCATGTCGCCGACGGCGGGCTGCTGGTGATCCACGACGTGTTCCCGGATCCGGCGCACGGCGGGCAGGCCCCGTACCGGATCTACCTGCGGGCGCTGGCCTCCGGCGCGTTCACCGAGGTGTCGGTCACGGACTCGCTGCGGGTGCTGCGGCGCACGGGCCCGGGGATCTGAGCCCGACGTTCCGAGGCCGGGGATCCGGGCCGGGGACGGCGGCGGCAGCCGTCGACTGCGGTACGGGCAGCCCGCGTACAGGCCGGTGCGGACCCGGGCGTCGGGCCCGGTACGCACGCGCGGGGCGTCGGGCGCGGGGCGTGCACGACGGGCGGCCGGGGGCACCCCCCGATAGCATCGCGTGGTGCCGTACGACGAGAGCGTTCCCCCCACCCCGCGCCGCCGGCCCCCGCGTGCCGCCGCCGCGCTCGCCGCCGTGTCCCTGTGCCTGACCGCCGCCGGTTGCGGCGCGGCCTCCGACGACGGGCTTTCCGGCCGGTCGGCCGATCCCCGGCCGGGCGGTGACGGCACCTCCGCCGCCGCGCCCTCGGGCCCGGCACCGGACCGGACGTCCGCCGCCCCGTCCGGTCCGTCCTCGAAGGCCGCGGACCGCCCGGGGGCCGGGCCGCTGTCCGGGAAGACCGTCGTCATCGACCCCGGCCACAACCCCGACAACCGCCTGCACACCCGGGAGATCAACCGTCAGGTGGACGTCGGCACCGGGCGCAAGGAATGCGACACCACCGGCACGTCGACCGACGCCGGTTACGCGGAGGCCCGGTTCACCCTGGACGTCTCGCACCGGGTGCGCGATCTCCTGCGGGCGCAGGGGGCGAAGGTCGTGCTGACGCAGGACGGCGACCGCCCGTACGGGCCGTGCGTGGACGAGCGGGCCCGGATCGGCAACGCGGCGGGGGCCGACGCGGTGGTGTCGGTGCACGCGGACGGTTCCGCGGTCGGCAACCGGGGATTCCACGTGATCCTCCCCGGGCTGGTGCGTGCCGGAAAGGCGGACACCTCGAAGATCGTCGAACCGTCCCGCGACCTCGGCGCGCGAATCGCCGGTCTCTTCCTCCGCGCCACCGGAAGTGCGCCCTCCAATTACATCGGCGACAAAACCGGGTTGGACGTTCGTAAGGATCTGGGCGGACTGAATTTGTCGACCGTGCCCAAAGTGTTCATCGAATGCGGCAATATGCGTGACCCGAAGGACGCCGTCCTGCTCACCAGTGCGGGATGGCGCCAGAAGGCGGCGCAGGGCATCGCCGACGGCATCAGCGGCTACTTGAAGGGGTAGCAAGAGGACGTTCCGAGGCGAAACTGGGGGAAGTGCGTCACGGTTCCCTGCCGACGCACAACCCGGCCGGGCAGACGATAGATTCATCCGTACGATGGGGAGCCACCCCCGAGCTTCGCGCCGCGACCGCCCGCCGGCGGCGACGGCGACCACCCCGACGAGACGACCGACGAAGGACCTTCACGTGAATATGCGCTCCCTCACTAGAGGCGACGGCGTGGTGATCGGAGCAGCGGTGGTGCTGTTCATCGCCTCTTTCCTCCACCTCAGCAGTTACGAGTGCCCGCCGGGCATCAACTGCTCCAATTACTCGGCCCCGAACGCCTGGGACGCGCTTTCGCTGCTCATGAGCGTCTTCCTGGGCGGCATCATCGCGGCGGCGCTCGTCATCGTGGGCCGCACCATGCCGAGCCGCAAGGTGCTCGGCTTCGAACTCGGCCAGCTCGGTACCGCGTTCAGCGTATTCGTGCTGTGGACGGCGTTCTGGACGCTGATCGACTCCAGCAACGCGGGCGCCGGTCTGATCCTCGGTCTGCTGGGTGCGGTCGTGCTCGCGGTCGGCGCGGTCGGCACGCCGCTGATCCCCGCTCTCAAGGCGCCGCTGATGGGTGCGCCGGGCCCGACCCCGCAGGCCGTGCAGTCGCCGTACGGCGGCCAGCCGCAGGCCGCCGGCCAGGGGTACGGCTACCCCGGTGCCCAGCAGCAGCCGTACGGGGCGCAGCCGGGTCAGCAGCAGGCGTACGGCGCGCAGCCGCACGCCGGTCAGCCCCAGGCGGGCCAGTCGCAGGGCGGTCAGCCCCAGGCCGGTCAGGCGCACGCGCAGGCGGGGCAGTCTCAGGCGGGGCAGCCGCAGGACGGTGCACCGGCCGGTGACTTCGCGCCGTTCTGGTTCGCGGTGCCGGTGGCGCGTCCGCTGTACGGCGAGGACGGTTCGCCGTCGCCGATCGCCGAACTGGCGCCGGGCACCTGGTACCTCGCGGTCGAGCAGCGCGGTTCGGCGCTCGTCGCGCAGACCCAGGACGGCCGTCGCGGCGTGCTCCAGGACACCACGGGCATCCAGCGCGGCTGAGAGCCTGTCGGGTAACCCCTGACCCGGACGGCCACGCCCCGGCACGCACGTTTCCGGCGTTGCCGCGATGTCCTGGTAGCGGCGCTACCAGGACATCGCGGCGCCTTGGAACCGCACGCACCATGCCGCGTCCGCTTTCCGATCGCAGGTCACCCGACAAGCTCTGAGCCCTCGTGCCGAGCGGTGGCCCCTCGCCCTTCCGGGCGGGGGGCCACTGTCGTACCCTCCGTCCTGCACCAGAGATCTGATACACCGTCAGAATCAGGGGAGGCGACGGGATGCGGCTCGGACTCGCGCTCGGCTACTGGGGCCGCGGACCGGACCCCGGCCATCTGGAGCTCGCCCGGGAGGCGGAGCGGCTGGGGTACGCCTCGGTGTGGACGGCGGAGGCCTGGGGTTCCGACGCGTTCACCCCCCTGGCCTGGATCGCCGCGCACACCTCCCGCATCCGGCTGGGCACCGCCGTCGCGCAGATGGCGGCGCGCACCCCGACCGCCACCGCCATGCAGGCGCTCACTCTCGACCATCTCTCCGGCGGCCGGATGACGCTGGGGCTGGGGCTGTCCGGGCCGCAGGTGGTGGAGGGCTGGTACGGACGGCCCTTCCCCCGCAGCCCGTTGACCGCGACCCGCGAGTACGTCGATGTGATCCGGCAGGTCCTCGCCCGCGAGGCTCCCGTCCAGCTGGCCGGGCGCTTCCACTCCCACCCGTACGGCGGCCCGGACGGCACCGGTCTGGGCAAGCCGCTGAAGTCCATCACCCACCCGCTGCGCGCCGGGCTCCCCGTACTGCTCGGGGCGGAGGGGCCGAAGAACATCGCGCAGACCACCCGGATCGCCGACGGCTGGCTGCCGTTGTACTGGTCGCCGCTGCGTCCCGAGGTGTACGAGGCATCGCTCACCGACCTGCCCGAGGGGTTCGTGATCGCGCCGATGGCCCGCGCGCGGGTCTGCGACGACGTCGCCGAGGGGCTGTTGCCGGTGAAGGCGATGCTCGGCTTCTACATCGGCGGGATGGGGCACGCGGCCCGCAACTTCCACGCCGATCTGATGGCGAGGATGGGGTTCGAGGAGGAGGCCCGGCACGTCCAGCGGCTCTTTCTCGAAGGGCGCAGGGAGGAGGCGGTGCTGGCCGTGCCGGACGCGTTCGCCGACGAGATCTCGCTGGTCGGCCCGCGGGAGCGCATCGCGGAACGGCTGGAGCTGTGGCGTGCGGGGCCGGTGACCGACCTGCTGGTGACGGCACCGGACCCGCACACACTGCGGGTGCTCGCGGATCTCAACTGACGCTTCCGGGCGGCCGGTCCGGGTCCCTGGGCCAGGAGGCGGCGGGCTCGGCCGGTACGGGGACCCGGCGCGCGGCACCCGTGGGCCCCGGGCGGTCCGGATCCGTGGGCCAGGCGCCGGGGGTGTCCGTCGGTACGGGCCCCACGGGTGGTGCGAGTGGTGCGGGCCGGGAGCGCGGCCGGGCCGTGGTGCGCTCCCAGGGCTGCGGATCCGGGTACGTCACGAGCTCCAGGGTGCTCCCCCAGGGGGTGCGCAGATACGCGAACCGGTTGCGCTCCCCCGCCTCCGGGCCGGGCAGCGGCTGGGGCGGGGCGAGGAGTGTGGCTCCGGCGGCGACGCAGTCCCGTACGGCCGCGTCCAGGTCGTCCGCGTACAACGACACGTGCTGCCAGCCGAAGTCGCAGGGCAGCACCGGGGGTTCGCGGCGCGGGCCCTGGAACTCGAACAGCTCGATGCCCGGGCCCTCGCCGGGAAGGGCCAGCATCCTGACCGCCAGCTGCTGGGTGCCCGCCGGGACACCGAGCCGCCGCTCGACGTCCGGCCCGCCCCGTGGTCCCTCGTGGCGCCGCAGGGTGTCGTACCGCACCACGGCTCCGAACGCCCTGGTCAGGAAGAGGGTGGCGGTCTCCAGATCGGGGACCGTGACCCCGATGTGGTCGATGCCTCGCACGCTCGTGCCCGTCATGGCTTCACCGTCCCTGTCCCGGCGCCGCGCGCACCGCGCCGCCCGTCCCGTCGCTCCCGGCGCGGATGCCCTCCGGGAGGGTGCCGTCGCGCGACCAGGCCAGCAGTTCCCCGACCGGCCATGTGGTGACGACCCGGTCCGCCGGGACACCGCACTCCTCGGCGCGGGCGCAGCCGTGGATCTGCCAGTCCAGCTGGCCGGGGGCGTGGGCGTCGGTGTCGACGGCGAACAGGACACCGGCGTCGACGGCGCGGCGCAGCAGGCGGCGCGGCGGGTCGAGCCGCTCGGGCCTGCTGTTGATCTCCACGGCCGTTCCCGCCTCCGCGCACGCGGCGAAGACCCGGTCCGCGTCGAACCGCGACTCCGGACGGCCGCGGCCGGTGAGCAGGCGGCCGGTGCAGTGGCCGAGGATGTTCGCGTGCGGGTGGCGGACGGCGGCGATCAGGCGCCTGGTCATCGGCTCGGCGTCCATCCGCAGCTGGGAGTGCGCGGAGACCACCACGACGTCCAGTCGCTCCAGCAGGTCGACGTCCTGGTCGAGGGAGCCGTCGGAGAGGATGTCGCACTCGATGCCGGTGAGCAGCCGGAACGGCGCCCACCGGGCGTTCAGCTCGGCGATCTCGTCCAGCTGTCTGCGCAGCCGCTGCGGGGAGAGTCCGTTCGCGACGGTCAGCCGGGGCGAGTGGTCGGTGAGGACCGCCCACTCGTGACCCAGTTCCGCGGCGGTGCGGCCCATCTCCTCGATGGGGCTGCCGCCGTCCGACCAGTCGGAGTGCAGATGGCAGTCGCCGCGCTGGAGGGCCAGCAGATCGGTGCCGCCCTCGGGGCGCGGCCCGGCTGCGGCCGACTCCTCCAGCCGCGCCAGGTAGCCGGGCACCTTCCCGGCCAGCGCCTCGCGGATCACCTCGGCGGTCCTCGGCCCGATGCCCCTGACCGACTCCAGCGAGCCGTCCTCGGCACGCCGTGCCGCCTCCCCGTCCGCCATGCCGGCCACCACCGCTGCGGCCGTGCGGAACGCCTGTACGCGGTAGGTGTCGGCGCCGCCGCGTTCGAGCAGGAAGGCGATCCGTTTCAGGGCGCGGACAGGCTCCATCGCCGCCTCCACAGGGCCGCCGGGCACGAGGCCCCGGGTGCCGCGGCACCCGGCACCGCGGGCTGTCCCTTCCAGCTTGGCCCAGCGCGGCCCCGCCCGCACAGCAGCGGACGGGGCCCCGTGCCCCCGTGCCCGTGCCTCGGGCCCACGTGCCCGGGGCCGCGTCCGCCCCGTGGACCGACGCGGCATCGTCCCGCCGGGCCCCCGGGGGCCGCTCCGGCGTGTCCGGGGCTCAGCCGAACGTGGTGCGCTCCAGCCAGAAGTCCAGCAGCTCGGCGTCCCCCAGCACCTCGACCCGGTCGCTGTCGGCCGGGAGGCGTCGGTTGAAGACCAGCATCACGTCGGTGAGCGGGCCGCGCAGCGAGACGGACGCCTTCTCGTGGCCGCGCCGCCAGGCGAAGCCGTCCTCACCGAACTCGATCAGCCACTCGGCGTCCGGGGCGTCCGTGGCGTGCAGATGGATCGAACGCCCGGGACCGGTCAGTTCCAGGGCTTCCTTCCTGTATCCCGTGGAACGTACGAAGGTGATGATCTCCAGCCACTCGTCGATCGTGTCGGCGGCGAGTTCGGGGGCCACCGCGTAGTCGGCCCCCGCGGCGAGCGCCGCATCGGCCTGGTGGACGATGGTCTCGTGCGCCATGCGGCGCGCCCAGAAGCCCGTGCTCGGCTCCCACGCCCAGGACCACACCTCCTGACCCGGTCCGGCCGCCCGCAGCGCCTCGACGGTCTTCGCCGCGCCCTCCGCCAGCCAGGCGTCGAGGGCGGCGGGGTCGTCACCCTCGGGCGAGGATCCCGGCACGCGTTCCGGCGGGAGCGCCTCGGTGGCCCGGGTGCGTACGATCTCGCCGACCCAGCGATGGGCTCCGCCCACGTGCACGGCGAGGTCGCGCAGGTTCCAGTCGGGGCAGGTCGGCACGGTCGCGGAGAGGTCCGCGCCGCGAAGCACGGACCTCAGCGCGTCGGTGCGGCTGATGATCTCGTCACAGTAGAGGTCGTGCGAAAGTGATCCCATGCCCCGACCCTAACGAATGGGCCGCGCCAAGCAGGAGCATGGTCCGGCGAGTTGGGATGCGCTGGGCACCTGGTCCTCGATCACGGCCCCGGCGCCGCGTCCCGTGCCCTCGACGTTGTCGATGACGTCCCGGAAGGCACCGATGTCGCCCCGGCCCGCCCGGCCCCTGCGGAGCTTCTCACCGCGTCCCTTGAGCGACTCGATGCCCGTCGTGAGCGCTGCCACCGCCTTCGACAGCAGCGGGTCGCCCGCACGCGTCTGGCCAAGTCCGTGCACGACGCCGGATGGTCGGCGTTCGTCACCATGCTGGAATACAAGGTCGCCCGGTACGGACGCACCTTCATCAGGATCGGGCGCTTCGAGCCCACCTCCCAGCTCTGCTCGCAGTGCGGCGTCAAGGACGGCCCCAAGCCCCTCCACGTCCGCGTGTGGACGTGCGGGGCCTGCGGGGCCGTCCTGGACCGGGACATCAACGCGGCGGTCAACATCGCCAAGGCGGCCGGACTGGCCGTGACAGCCCGTGGAGCGCAGGTAAGACCGGGACTCGTCCCGGCACCGCGCAGCGAAGCGGGAACCCACCCGACACCGCAGCCTTCAACGGCGCGGTAGACGGGAATCGCCCTCGTTCACGGGGGCGAGGATGTCAATTCGAAGGCTCCCGGCAGCAGTCCGGTTCCAGTCCGTGCGGCAGGCGTTCGCCGCCGAACACGGCGGTGGTGGCCTCGTCGCCGCCGAGCGCGGCGACCGCGAGCAGCAGCGAACCGGCGGTCCAGGTGGTGAGTTCCTGGGGCCAGAAGTCCCGGTTGCCCTCGAAGACGTACCCCGTCCAGTACAGGCCGCCGTCCGCGCGCAGGTGCCCGATGGCCTGGAGGATCTCCAGCGCCCGGTCGGATTCGCCCATCACCCAGAGCGCCAGGGCGAGTTCACAGCTCTCGCCGCCGGTCACCCACGGGTTGGGGAGCACGCAGCGCACTCCGAGACCGGGAACGACGAAGCGGTCCCAGCCCTCGTCGATCCGTTCCTTGGCCGCCGCTCCGGTGACCGCGCCGCCGAGGACCGGGTAGTACCAGTCCATCGAGTAGCGGCTCTTGTCCAGGAAGCGCTCGGGGTGCTCCCGGATCGCATGGCCGAGGGCCCCGGCCGCCAACTCCCAGTCGGGCTGCGGCTCCTCGCGCCGTTCGGCGATGGCCAGCGCGCAGCGCAGGGCCTGATGGATGGAGGAGCAGCCGGTCAGCAGCGCGTCGTGGACGGGGGTGCCGTCGGCCTCGCGCTTCCAGCCGATCTGGCCGCCGGGCCGCTGGAGGCGCAGCACGAACTCGACGGCGGCGTGGACGGTCGGCCACATCCGGTCGACGAACGCGTCGTCGCCGGTGGCCAGGTAGTGGTGCCAGACACCGACGGCCACGTAGGCGCAGAAGTTGGTCTCCAGGCCGCGGTCGGTCGGCTGCTCCGGATCACCGTCGTGGTAGGCGGCGTACCAGGAGCCGTCACCGTTCTGGTGCCGGGCCAGCCAGGTGTACGCACGTTCCGCGGCGGCGTGTTCGCCCGCGGCGTCGAGGGCCATGGCGGCCTCGACGTGGTCCCACGGGTCGAGGTGGTGGCCCCGGAACCACGGCAGGGCGCCGTCCTCGCGCTGCACGGCGAGCAGGGCGGAGACGGTCTCGGCGGCCTGCTCGGCGGTGAGGACCCCGGGCAGGACGAGGTGTTCGGTCTGCTCGGGAGTAGTCACGCCTCGGCCCTGGACAGATCCTCGGCGGCATCGCGAGCGGTACCGGCGGTGGCGGCCGCGTGAGCGGTCCCGGGCAGGTGCGGCTTGGTCGCGTACGCCACGAAGCTCTTGCCGACCACCGGATTGAGCAGCTGCTCGGTGATCCGGGTGAGGGCGGGCTTCTTCATGATGTCCCAGACCAGCAGCTTGTGGTACGCGCGGACGGGCAGCGCCTTGTCGTTGTCGACGCCGAACGCGCACTTGAGCCACCAGTACGGCGCGTGCAGGGCGTGGGCGTGGTGGGTGCCGTACGGCTTGAGACCGGCGCCGCGCATCCTGGCGAGCAGTTCGTCGGCCCGGTAGATGCGGATGTGGCCGCCCTCGACCTCGTGGTAGGCGTCGGAGAGCGCCCAGCAGACCTTCTCGGGGCCGTAGCGCGGAACGGTGACGGCGATCCGGCCGCCGGGCTTGAGGACCCGCACCATCTCGGCGAGCACGCCCTTGTCGTTGGGGATGTGCTCCATGACCTCGGAGATGATCACGACATCGAACGACTCGTCGGGGAAGGGCAGGTTGAGTGCGTCGCCCTCCATCGCGGTGGCGGTGGCGCCCTCGGGGGCCTCCCCCGCCTCCTTCATCGCGGCGAACCACTTCGCGACCTCGCGGATCTCCTCGCCGTTCCGGTCGAGGGCCACGACCCGGGCGCCGCGCCGGTAGCACTCGAAGGCATGGCGTCCGGCGCCGCAGCCCAGGTCGAGCACTCGGTCGCCTGCGGCGAGCGGGAAGCGGGTGAAGTCCACGGTCAGCACGGGTGCCTGCTTTCGCGGTCGGGAGACGGTCGGAGGTGATCGGGCATCGGGGTGATCAGGGATGATCGGAGGGGATTTCGGCGGGCGGGACCGCGGGGCGGGGGCGCCGGGGCGGTCGCGGGGGCGGGGTCAACGACGGCCGCCGGCGCGCGCGGTACCGGCACGGGCCGCCGCGATCGCCTCGCGGTAGCGGGCGGCGGTGCCGATGGCGGCCTGCTTCCACGTGAACCGGGACAGCACCCGGGCGCGGCCCGCCGCGCCGAGCCGGGCCCGCAGTTCCGGGTCGTCGAGCAGCCGGGCGAGCGCGTCGGCCAGCGCCCCCGCGTCGCCGGGCGGGACGGCCAGACAGGTCTCGCCGTCCGGCCCGGCGACCTCGGGGATCGCACCGCCGGTGGTGGCGACGAGGGGTGTGCCGGTGGCCATGGCCTCGGCGGCCGGCAGCGAGAAGCCTTCGTACAGCGAGGGCACGCACGCTATCTGGGCGCCGCGCACCAGGTCGACGAGTTCGGCGTCGCTGACGCCCTTGACGAACTCGACGGCGTCCTGGAGCCCGTGCCGTTCGATGGCCTGCGCGACCGGCCCGTCCTCGGCCCGTCTGCCGACGACCACGAGGTGCGCCCGCGCGTTCCCGGTACGGAGCTTGGCGAGCGCCTCGACGAGGTGGACGAGGCCCTTCAGCGGGACGTCGGCGCTGGAAGTGGTGACGATGCGGCCGGGGACCTCCGGGACGGACGGGTCGGGCGACCACAGGTCGGTGTCCGCGCCGATGTGGACGACGTGGATACGGTCCCCGCGCACCCCGAGGTGGTCGACGATCTCCTGCTTGGAGGAGCCGGAGACGGTGAGCACGGAGGGCAGTCGGCGCGCGACCCGCTTCTGCATGCGGGTGAAGCCGTACCAACGGCGTACGGAGGCACGCCGGCGACGGCTCTCGGCGGCGTCGAGCTCCAACTGACGGTCGACCGTTATGGGGTGATGGATCGTCGTGACGAGCGGCGCCCCGAGATCCGCCAACAGCCCGTAGCCCAGGGTCTGGTTGTCGTGGATGACATCGAACTCACCGCGCCGTTCGGCGAGATGACGCCGGACGCGCAGGCTGAAGGTGAGCGGCTCCGGGAAGCCGCCGGTCCACATGGTGGCGACCTCGGCCGCATCGATCCAGTCCCGGTACTCGTCGCGCTTCGGGGTACGGAACGGGTCGGGCTGACGGTAGAGGTCCAGGCTCGGCAGCTCGGTGAGCGGCACGCCCTCGTCGAGCACGGGGTACGGCTGGGCGCCGATCACCTCGACGCTGTGGCCGAGGCGGGCGAGTTCACGACTGAGGTGACGTACGTAGACGCCCTGGCCGCCGCAGAAAGGATTGCCCTTGTAGGTGAGGAGTGCGATGCGCAACGGGCGTTCGTCGGCGCTGCCCGACGGGTCGCCGCTCGCGCGGGGGCCGGTCTCTATGGCCTCGGCGGTCACACTCGGCCCCCTTCTGACTGCGTTTTCGCCGGAGCGTAACCGCTCGCGCTAATCTAGAACAAGTTTCAGACTGGATCGTTCAATGAGCTACGAATCTACCGGCAGGTAGCGTCGGGGCAACGGGCGGACCGGGTGATTCGCGCCACGACCGGCGCCCTGGCATGCTGTGCGCCGCCGGGAGACCGAGCACCTCCTTCCGGCCCTGGACGAAAGCCATGGATGGGGGACACATGACAGCGGAAGCCAGACCGGCATCGCCGCCCCTGACCGAGCGCCAGGAGGCCCGCCGCCGCCGCATCCTGCACGCCGGCGCCCGGCTCGCCGTCCGGGGCGGGTTCGAGGCGGTGCAGATGCGCGAGGTCGCGGAGGCCGCCGGGGTCGCCCTCGGCACGCTGTACCGCTATTTCCCCTCCAAGATCCATCTGCTGGTCGCCACCATGCAGGACCAGCTCCAGCAGATGCACGCGACGCTGCACAAGCGCCCGCCGTCCGGAAACGATCCGGCGCAGCGGGTGGCCGACACCCTGATGCGGGCGTTCCGCGCGCTCCAGCGCGAACCCCACCTGGCGGACGCGATGGTGCGGGCACTGACCTTCGCGGACCGTAGTGTCAGCCCGGAGGTGGACACGGTCTCGCGGATCACGACGGCGATCATCCTGGACGCGATGGGCCTGGAGGACCCGACGCCGGAGCAACTGTCCGCGGTCCGGGTCATCGAGCACACCTGGCACTCGGCGCTGATCACATGGCTGTCCGGGCGGGCATCGATCGCCCAGGTCAAGATCGACATCGAGACGGTGTGCCGGCTGATCGACCTGACGGCTCCGGAGCGCGGGAAAGGATCCTGACGGCTCCGGAGCGCGGGAACGGATCCTGACGGCTCCGGAGCGCGGGAAAGGATCCTGACGGCACCGGAGCACGGGAACGGGCCCCGTGCCGCACCGAAAGGCGGGCGCAGGGCCTGCGTGCGGGGTCCGAGAGCCTGACCGCGCACGGCTTCTGACGCCACATCAGTCCGCGTGGACGAGCGACGCACCGAAGCACCCGCACGGCCCGGCCCCGCCGTGAGCGCGGGCACGGGGCCCGCGGCACGCGTTCCCACGGCACGGGCCCGACGGCCCGGTGGCCGGATGTCCACCGGGCCGCGGGCGCGCCGCGGACCGGCCCATGTGCGACCGCCACATGTCCGCCGCGTCAGGTGGGGTGCCCTGCACCATGTCGACGGCGGCGCGGTGTTCATACGGTTCGGCGACATCCCCCGAAACTCGCCGAGGAGCCGGTCATCATGCGTCCCAGAGCCACAGGCACAGGCACTGTCCGCCGCCGTCCCAGATCCCTGTCCGCCGTCGCCGTGCTGGCCTCGGCCGGTCTCCTGCTGGCCGGGTGCACCGCCGCGGGAAAGGCGGGCGAGGAAGGTTCCGGATCCGGCGGGGACGCGAAGGACCGCAGCGTGAAGGTCGGTCTCGTGTACTCCCGCACCGGGCTGCTCGCCGACTACGGGAAGCAGTACCGCGACGGGTTCATGGCGGGCCTGGACTACGCGACGAAGGGCACCGGGAAGGTCGCCGGGCACAAGATCGAGGTCACCGAGCAGGACGACGCGGGCGACCCCGGCAAGGCGGTCTCGGCGGCCAAGAACCTGATCGGCAAGGGCCACAAGGTGCTGGCCGGCACCACCGATTCCGGCGTGGCCCTCCAGATGGCGCCGCTCGCCGCCCAGAACAAGGTCCTCTACATCAGCGGACCGGCCGCCACCGACGCCGTGACCGGGATCAACGACTACACCTTCCGCTCGGGCCGGCAGTCCTACCAGGACATCCTCACCGCCGGGGCGATGCTCGGCGGGGCCAAGGGCAAGAAGGTCACGGTACTGGCCCAGGACTCCACCTTCGGACAGGCCAACGTGGCCGCGGTGAAGGCGGTCCTCGGCGGCCGGGGCGCGAAGGTGGGATCCGTGCTGGCCCCGCCCAGCGCCACCGACCTGACGCCGTTCGCCCGGCAGGTGAAGGCGGGCGCGCCCGACCTGGTCTTCGTCGCCTGGGCGGGCTCCACGGCACCGGCGCTGTGGACCGCGCTGGACCAGCAGGGCGTGCCGGCGGCGAGCAAGGTCGTGACGGGCCTCGCCGGGACCGCCTCGTACCCGGTCTTCGGGGACGCGGGCGCCAAGGTGTCGTTCCTGGCGCACTACTTCCCCGGCGCGGGCGGCGGCAACGCCGTGGAGAAGGCCATGCTCGACGCGGTCGGCAAGGCCGGCGGCACCCCGGACCTGTTCACCCCCGACGGCTTCACCGCCGCGCAGATGGTGGTGCGGGCCGTCGAGAAGGGCGGCGCCACCGACACCGCCGCCATGGTGAAGGCCCTGGAGGACTGGACCTTCGACGGGGTGAAGGGCGAGGTGCGGGTCCGGGCCGAGGACCACGCCCTGCTCCAGCCGATGTTCGTCGCGAGGCTCGACGGGAAGGGCGCCGACGCGAAGCCGCGGCTGGTGACCACCGAGCCGATGGACGTGGTGGCGCCGCCCGCGAAGCCCTCGGCGGGCTGACCGATGCCCGTACCCCACACCACCGCGCACCACCCGGGCGGTGCCGCGGGTGGCGCCCCGGCCCCCGCCCCGGTGCTCCGGCTCACCGGCCTGGGCTGGCGCGTCGGCGGGGCGACGATCGTCGAGGACGTCTCCCTGGACGTCCGCGAGGGCGAGTTCCTGGCCTTCATCGGCCCCAACGGGGCGGGCAAGACCTCCCTGTTCAACCTGATCAGCGGGCTGGCCCCGGCCACCACGGGGACCATCGAGCTGGACGGCGCGGACATGACGGACCGTCCCGCGCACGAGCGGGCGAGGCGCGGTATCGGCCGTACCTTCCAGACGTCGAGCCTCTGGCCGGGGATCTCCGTCGCCGACCATGTGCGGCTGGCGGCGCAGGCGGCCCGCGGCGGCTCGTACCGGCTGTGGCGGCGCGCCTCCGCCTACCCCGCCGAGGTGGCCGACGTGCTGGAACGCACCGGTCTCGGCCACCGGGCACGGGCGCTGGCCTCCGAGCTGTCGCACGGCGAGAAGCGGAAGCTGGAGCTGGCGGTGCTGCTGGTCGGCGAACCGCGGCTGATGCTGCTGGACGAGCCGATGGCCGGGGTGAGCGCGGAGGAGGTCCCCGCGCTCACCGAACTCATCCGCACTCTGCACCGGGACGAGGGCCGGACCGTCCTGATGGTCGAGCACCACATGGACGTCCTGCTGGGCCTGGCCGACCGGCTCGCCGTGATGCACCACGGCAGTCTGCTGGCCCTGGACACCCCCGAGGCCGTGACGGCCGACCCGACCGTGCAGCAGGCCTACCTCGGGGAGGAGCTGTGACGAGCGGACCCCTGCTCGCCGTACGGGACCTGCGGGTCCTGATCGGCGGCCGGCACATCCTGCACGGCGTGGACCTGGACGTCGCCCGGCACGGCGTGACCGCGCTCCTGGGCCGCAACGGCGCCGGGAAGACCACCACCGTGCGCGGCGTCCTCGGCCTCGTCCCGCGCACCGGCAGCGTGCGGCTGGACGGGACGGAGACGGTGTCGATGCCCACCCACACCGTGGTGCGGCTGGGCGTCGGCTACGCCCCGGAGGACCGGGGGATCTTCGCCGGGCTGACCGTGGCGGAGAACCTGCGGCTGGCCGAGCGGCCCGGCGCGGGCGAGCCCGCCTACCCGCTCGTCCACGAGCTGTTCCCCGAACTCAAGCGCCGTGAGCGGCAGTTGGCCGGGACACTGTCCGGCGGTCAGCAGCAGATGGTGGCGATCGGGCGCACACTGCTGAACGGCAACCGGCTGATCATCGCCGACGAGCCCACCAAGGGCCTGGCGCCCAAGGTGGTGACCGAGGTCGCCCAGGTGCTGGAGCGGGCCGCTGAGGCGGTGCCGGTGCTGCTGGTGGAGCAGAACCTCGCCGTCGTACGACGCCTGGCCGCGCACTGCGCGGTGCTCGCCGACGGCCGGACGGCCCACCAGGGCCCGGCAGCCGAACTGCTCGCCGACGCGGAGGCGGCACGGCGCCTGCTGGGCGTGGGACACGGCCCGGCCCCCCACACGTCCTCCGTGGGGTCCGGTTCGCCGTCCGTGGAGGCCGATTCACCTTCCGTGGAGGCGGATTCCTGATGTCCACCGTCGTTCTGCTCACCATGACCGGACTCGGCCTGGGGGCGCTCTACTTCCTCGTCGCGTCCGGTCTCTCCCTGATCTTCGGCCTGATGGACGTGCTCAACTTCGCGCACGGGGCGCTGCTCTCCATCGGCGCGTACGGCACCTGGTGGGCGGCGTCCGGGAACCTGCCCGGCGCCGGGCCCGGCGGCGCGGGCTTCGTCCTCGCCGTGCTGTTCGGTACGGCTGTGGGCACCGCGGCCGCCGTACTGCTGGAACTCACCGTCGTCCGCCCGCTCTACACCCGCCCCCGCGAGCAGGTGCTCGCCACGGTCGGGGTGGGGCTCGCCGTCCCCGCGCTGCTGTCGGGGATCTGGGGCTCGGACGCCCGGACCTTCCCCGGACCGAAGGCGCTGTCGGGCACCTTCGAACTGCTCGGTGCCCAGGTGCCGGTCAACCGGCTGGTGCTGGTCGGGGCGGCGGTCGTGGTGCTGGTGGCGCTGCGGCTCTTCCTCGGCCGCACCCGGCACGGCCTGGTGGTACGGGCCGGGGTCGAGGACCGGGCGATGGTCACCGCGCTCGGCATCGACGTGCGTCGGGCGTTCACCCTCGTCTTCGCGATCGGCGGCTGTGCCGCCGCGCTCGGCGGGGCGCTCGGCGGCCTGTACTTCGGCTCGGTCGACCCCCGCCAGGGGACCTCGCTGCTGATCTTCGCCTTCGTCGTGGTGGTCACCGGCGGCATGGGCTCGGTGACCGGCGCCGCGGTGGCGTCCGTCGTCATCGGGCTGGTCCAGCAGTTCGCCAACTACTACACCGCAGCGGGCCTCGGCGACCTGGCCGTCGTCGTCCTGCTCGCCGCGCTGCTGCTCGTCCGGCCGCGCGGACTGACCGGGAGGCTCGCGTGAGCACCGTCACCGAGACACACGACCGCACCGCCGACGGGCGCCGCGGCCACCCCGCCGCCCCGGCCGGGTCCGGGAACGCGGCGCGGGTGCTGCGTCGCTGGTGGCCCGCCGCCGTACTGCTCGCACTGCTCGTCGCGCCGTTCAGCGCGCTCCCGCTGCCGGGCCTCCTGGACGGCCCGGTGGGCAGTCCGGGAAGTCTCCAACTCCTCGCCACCTGCCTGCTGTTCGGCGCCCTGGCGACCGGCTACGACCTGCTGCTCGGCCGCACCGGGCTGCTCTCCTTCGGGCATGCGCTGTACTTCGCGACGGGCAGCTACGCCACCAACCTGTTCCTGCTGGAGGCGGGTCTGCCGTTCGCGGTGTCCGCACTGCTCGGCCTCTGCTCCGGGATCGTGCTCGCGCTGGTCCTGGGATCGGTGAGCCTGCGGGTCACCGGTATCGGCTTCTCGATGGTGACGCTGGCGTTCGCCCAGGCGGGCTCGATCCTGGTCTCCCGCAACCCCGGCGGGCTCACGGGCGGCGAGGAGGGGCGGGCCGCCCCGGCCGAGCTGCTGCCGTCCTGGCTGGTGGGCATCGACCACACCGCGAACCTGTACTGGGTGGCGCTCGGCTATCTCGTCCTCACCCTGGCCGTCGTCCACTGGGCAGTCCGCTCCCCCACCGGGCGGGTATGGGAGGGCATCAAGGAGAACGAGCGCCGGGTGGAGGTGCTGGGGCTGAAGCCGTACGGGTTCAAGCTGACGGCGTTCGTCCTGGCCGGGGCCCTGGCCGCGCTGGGCGGTCTGGTGCACCTGCTGCTCACCGGCGGTTCGACCCCGCAGACGACCACCTCCGACTTCACCCTCTCGCTGCTGGTGATGGTGGTGCTCGGCGGATCGGGCACCCGCTGGGGCCCGATGGTCGGCGGCATCCTGTACACCTGGGCCGATCACCGGCTCGGCGATCTGGCCGGATCGGGCGCGGTCGCGGACCTGCCCGCGGTGCTGCGGGTGCCGCTGTCCCAGCCGCTGTTCCTGCTCGGTGTGGTGTTCGTCGCCGTGGTACACCTGCTGCCGGGCGGCCTGGCCAGGCTGCCCGCCCGGCTCGGCGCCGCACGCCGCGGACCGGCCGGACCCCCGTCCCCGACCCCCGCCCGGAAGGACAACGGACAGTCGTGAAGCCGTACGAAGAGATTCAGGTCCCCGTGACCGGGGGCGAGTTGGCGGTCCTGCGATGGCCGGCCCGGCAACCGGACGCCCCGGTGGTCATCGCCCTGCACGGCATCACCTCCAACGCCCTGAGCTGGGGCCCGGTGGCCCGGCTGCTGGACGGCCGCGCCACTCTGATCGCCCCGGACCTGCGGGGCCGGGCCGGGAGTTCCGGACTGCCGGGACCGTACGGAATCGCCACGCACGCCGACGACGTCGCCGCCCTGGCCGAGGCGCTGGCCCCGGGCCGGGTGGTGCTGGCAGGGCATTCGATGGGGGCGTTCGTGACGGCGCTGGCCGCCGTACGTCACCCGGACCGGTTCGGACCGCTGCTGCTGGTCGACGGCGGGATCGGCTTCCCCGCACCCACGCACCTGTCCCCGGACGAGCTGATGACCGCGGTGATCGGCCCGGCCATGGACCGGTTGTCGATGACGTTCCCGGACCGGGCCGCCTACCGCGCGTTCTGGCAGGCGCACCCGGCGTTCGCCGCCGACTGGTCGGACGAGGTGGACGCGTACATCCAGCGCGATCTGACCGGCGAGGAACCGGAACTGCGCTCCACCTGCCGGATCGAGGCGGTGCGCACCGACGGCATCGGTCTCTTCGACGAGGAGGTGCTGACGGCGGTCCGGAAGCTGCCCGCCCCGGCGACGCTGCTGTGGGCGCCGCGCGGGCTGATGGACGAGGAGCAGGGCCTGTACGACGAGACCCGCCTGGCGGCGGCGGATCTCGGGGGCACGGGGGTGGCGCCGGTGCGGGTGGCGGACGTCAACCACTACACGGTGCTGACCGGCGAGCAGGGCGGCCGGGAGGTCGTGCGGCATCTGCTGGAGCTGTGCGGCGCCCACTGACACCGAAAGCGGACGGGTCCGGCCGGGCGGGCGCACGCCACCGGCCGGATCCGCCCGCCGCCGGTCCGGGGCGGAGCCCCCGCCGGCCTGAGATGGGTCGGGGCGGTCCGGGGCTCCCCGGACTCATGGCGTTTCAGAGGAAGTCCGCCGACCCCGCCAACTGCTGCAGCTTCAGGGCGAGCTGGATCTCCAGGGCCCGTGCCGGCTCGTTCCAGTCGTGCCCCAGCAGCGCCTGGACCCGGTCGAGCCGCTGCACCACCGTGTTGACGTGCACGTGGAGTTCGTCCTTGGCGCGGACGAGGCTCCCCCCGGACCCGAAGTAGGCGCGCAGGGTCCGCACGAGGTGGGTGCCGCGCCGCTCGTCGTACTCCAGCAGCGGCCCCAGCGTCGCCGCCACGAAGCCGTCGACGTTCTGCCCGTTGCCCAGCACCACGCCCAGGAAGCCGAGTTCGTCGACGCACGCGCCCTCCCCGGCACGCCCCAGGACCCGCATGGCGCGCAGGCAGCGGGCGGCCTCCTCGTACGCGGCGGCCAGCTCCCGGACCCCGCGCGCCGGCCCGGCCGCGGCCACCGTGACCGGGGCCTGGACCAGCTGCCCGAGCTGGGACGCCGCCGCCCGTGCCACGCCACCGGCGCCCGCCCCGGTACCGTCTCCGAAGCCCGCCCCGAGGCCTTCGGCAGCGGTCAACAGCACGACCTGGCCGTGGTGTTCGGCGCTCACCCCGTGCATGTCGCCGCCGAAGAGGTAGCGCACCGCGGCCGGGGCCAGCCGCCCTCGCGCCCCTCCGTCGGCCAGCAGCAGCAGATGCGGCCGGTCGAGGTCGATACCGAGACGCCGGCCGCGTTCGACGAGCCCGGCCGGGTCGCGGTCCGCGTCCGTCAGCAGGTCGGTGATCAGTTCCCCGCGCACCCGGTTCTCGGTCTCGGCCACCGTGCGCCGCAGCAGCAGGAGCAGCCCGGTGACGACGGAGGCCCGCTCGAACAGCCGCCGGTCCGAGTCGTCGAGCGGTGCCCGCCGGTGCAGGACCAGTCCGGCCATGAGCTCCTGCCCCGCGAGGACGGCGCAGATCCACCGTCCGTCCCGGTGCACGGCGCGGGCGCCCGTGCGGGACTCCTCCGCGGTCTCGGCCAGCCATCCGGCGTCCATGCTGTCCGCGGCGAAGTCCTCGCCGCCGGGCCGGACGGCCGCGAGGGGCCGGCCGCCCGGATCGTGAATGGTGAGTGGGGAGTCCAGCAGTGCCGCGACGGCGGCGGCGACGTCCTTGACGTCCCGGCCGCGCAGCACCAGGTCCGTCAGCCGGTCGTGGGACTCCTCGGCCCTCCGCATGGCCGCCGAGTGCGCCCGTACGGCCGCGTTGGCCTCGGCCAGCTCCGCGTTGGCCTCGGCGAGTTCGTCGAGGGCGGAACGGGTGTCGGCGAGCGCGCGGGCGGTGTCGATGGCGATGGCGGCGTGCGCGGCGAGCGAGCACAGCAGGGCGACCTCGTCGGGGCTGAACACCCGGGGCGCGCGGTCGGCGGCGAACAGCACGCCGATGACCTTGCCCGTGCCGCCGCGGCTGGAGCCCAGGAGCAGGGGGACGCCCAGGATGGCGACGAGCCCCTCGTCCAGCACCCCGGCGTTGATGTTGCGGGTGTGGCGGAAGCGGTCGTCGGTGCGGTAGTCGGGGGTGGCGTACGGGCGGGCGGTCTGCGCCACCAGTCCGCCCAGCCCGTCGCCCAGTTCCAGCCGCAGCCGCTGGAAGAGCACCGACACCGAACCGTCGGTCACCCGCATGTACGTGTCCCCCGCCTCCTCGTCGGGGAGCGTGAGGTACGCGGTGTCCGTACCGAGCAGCATCCTCGCCCGCCGGACGATCGCCTTGAGCACGTCGTCCAGTTCGCGGGAGGCGGCCAGGTCGCCCGCCGTGTCGAAGAGCGCGGTGAGCTGGAGCTCACGGCGCCGGTGCTGGCGCAGGGCACCCCTGATCCGCAGGGCGGTGGCGGTGGCCCGCTCCACCTCCGCCAGATCACCGGCCCGCACCCCGGCGGCCCGCGCCCGCGAGGCGACGGCCCCCAACTCCTCGGCGGGGGCGCCGTCGGCCAGCAGGTCGAGGAGACGCCGCAGATGGGGCGCGGCGGAGGCGGCGGAGATACCGACAGCGAGGTCGGCGGGGTCGGCGGACTGGGACGGATCAGACATGGCGGCCGGAATTCATCGGGGTCGGTGGGTCAGTTGGCGGTCCAGCCGCCGTCCATGGCGAGGGAGGTGCCGGTGATGTGCCCGGTGTGCGGCCCGCAGAGCCACAGCACGGCCTCGGCGACCTCGTCGGGTTCGATCAGCCGCTTGATCGCGCTGCGTTCCAGCATCACACGTCCCACCACTTCCTCCTCCGAGATGCCGTGCGTACGGGCCTGGTCCGCGATCTGGTTCTCGACCAGCGGTGTGCGTACGTAGCCGGGGTTGACGCAGTTGCTCGTCACCCCGTGCTCCGCCGCTTCGAGCGCCACCACCTTGCTGAGCCCCTCCAGTGCGTGCTTGGCCGTCACATAGGCCGACTTGTAGGGGCTGGCCCGCAGACCGTGCACGGACGAGATGTTGACCACGCGCCCCCAGCCGCGTTCGTACATGCCCGGCAGGGTGCGGCGCAAGATGCGGAACGGCGCCTCCACCATGACGCGCTGGATCAGCGCGAACCGCTCCGGCGGGAACGCGTGCACGGGGGCGACGTGCTGGAGTCCGGCGTTGTTGACGACGATGTCCGCGTCGGCGGGCAGCGCGTCCACCTCGTCCGGGACGGAGAGGTCGGCCACCCACACCGTCCCACCGATCTCCTCGGCCAGGTCCCGGGCGGCGTCGGCGGTCCTGTCCACGACGTGCACATGGGCACCGGCGACGGCCAGGGCCCGGGCGCAGGCCTGCCCGATCCCGCTCGCGGCACCGGTCACCAGGGCGGTGCGCCCGGCGAGCGGCGGACGGTCCGCCGCTCGGGGCGCGTCCGCGGCGGCTGACGGCGTGGCGGGCGGAACGACGTGCGGGGCAGCGTGCGGGGCCGCGGTCCCGGCGGGCCCGTGGTCCTGGCTCTGAGGAGTCTCCATGGCCGTCACCGTAAGGAGACCGGAGCCCGGGTCACACGGGGCCGGTGCACACACCGTCGTACAGCGGCATGGTGGCGGCCTACATGGTGCGGTGCCGCACGGGCCCGGGGACGGCCCGGAGCCGGGGGCCGGAGCGGGTATACGGGTCCGGTGCCGCATGGGCCCGGCGCGCGGGGCCGGGGACGATCCGGAGCCGGGTGAGCCGGATACAGGTCCGCGCGGGCGTCCATAGCGCAAGAGCGCCCGCGCACACAGCGGGGACCCGGGAGTGTCCGCCGGGCCCATGGGCGGCGAGGACACCGGCTCATAGCGTCCGCCCCGCACCCGACTCGCCCAGCACCCACCCAACACCCACCGACTCGCGCCACTCACCCGGACCACCCGGACCGCCCCAACCACCTGAGACACCTGGACGAACGCCCCGCACCTCGTCCGGGGCCGAAGCGCCCGCAACCGTCCGACCGGCCGGAAGACCCCGGTCCGCCGAGCACAGGGAGGCATCCGTGCGCCCATCGATCCTGCGACGCCTGCTCCGGCGCGTCGTCCCCACCGCCGCGCTCGCGCTCGTCGCGGCGACGCTGAGCACCGCGGCGACCGCCCCGCCGGCCGGGGCTGCGGCTCCCCCGGCGGCCTCGGCCGCGGCCGCGGGCGGCCTGCAAGAGGTCACCGGCTTCGGCACCAACCCCGGCAACCTCCAGATGTTCGCGTACGTCCCGGCCGGTCTGCCCGCGAACGCGCCCGTGGTGGTGGCCCTGCACGGCTGCGCGCAGACGGCCGACGCCTACTACGCCAACTCCGGCTGGCCGAAGTACGCGGACCTGTGGGGCTTCGCCGTGGTCTTCCCGCAGACCACGGCCGCCAACAACGCGCTGTCCTGCTTCAACTGGTTCGATCCGGCCGACAGCGGCCGGGGCAGGGGCGAGGCCGCGTCGATCGCGCAGATGGTGGAGTACGCGAAGCGGCAATACGGCTCGGACGGTGGCCGGGTGTACGTGACCGGCCTGTCGGCGGGCGGCGGAATGACGGCCGACCTGCTGGCCGCGTACCCGGACGTCTTCGCGGGCGGCTCCGTGGCCTCTGGACTGCCCGCCCAGTGCGCGACGAGCCAGACGGGCGCGTCCGCCTGCCAGACGGGCACGGTGAAGCTGACGCCCGCGCAGTGGGGCGACAAGGTCCGCGCCTCCCACCCGGGCTACTCGGGCCCCTGGCCCCGGGTCGCGATCTGGCAGGGCACGGCCGACTACACGGTCAACCCGGCCAACGCCACGGCCCTGCGCGACCAGTGGACCGACGTCTGGGGCATCGGCCAGACCCCGTCGTCGACGGACACCCTCCCGGGCAACACCACGCGCAGCACGTACGACGACGCCTCCGGGCGGCCGGCCGTCCAGACGTACTCGGTCTCCGGCGTGGGTCACGGCCTGGCGGTGAGCCCCGGTTCGGGCACGGAGCAGTGCGGCTCGACGGCCGCGTACTTCCTGAACGCCATCTGCTCCACGTACCACACGGCCGTCTTCTGGGGCCTCGACCAGGGCGCTCCCGGGGGCGGCGACCACCTCCCCGCCCCGTCCGGCCTCCGGGTCACGGGCGTCACGGCGGACAGCGTCTCGCTCTCCTGGAACGCGGTCGAGGGCGCCGCCTCGTACGTGGTCCACCGCGACGGCGCGAAGGCCGCCTCCCCCACGGCGACGACGTACACGGACCCGGGTCTCACCGCCGGTACCGCCCACCGCTACACCGTGACCGCGGTCGACGCCTCGGGCACCCCCGGCGCGGCCTCGGCGCAGGTCACGGGGACCACGACCGGCTCCGCACCCGCCCGCTGCTTCACGGCGAGCAACTACGCGCACGTGGCGGCCGGAAGGGCACACACCACGCTCGGCTACGTCTACGCCAACGGCTCGAACCAGAACATGGGCCTGTACAACATCTTCATCGCCCACACCCTGCGGGAGTCACCGACGGGCCACTTCGTGCTCGCGGACACGGGCTGCACGCCCTGAGCCTGCTCGCTTCCACCCGGGGTGGCCGTGCGGGGTCCGCACGGCCACCCCCCGGGCCCCGCCGGTCTTGTCCGCACCCATCGGCCCCGGGCGTCGGCTTGGCCGGCGCTGTCGGCCGCGGGCGGCCCGGCGACGCGGCTTCCGTGATCCGGTACCGGAAGCAGGTCCCGGTGGTCGCCCTCGGCGTCACGGTGCGGACGGAACCGTCCCTCGATCCGGGTTCGTGGCGAACCCGGGGGCGGGTCGGCTACTCCTCCGGCGGGAACACCACTTCCCCCGAATCGGCGAGCGTGATCAGGATGGCCTCGACCGGGCATCCCTCGGCCGCCGCCAGGACCCGCTCGTCCGCGTCGGTCTCCGGGGAGGCGGGCCGCGACTGACGGGCGGAGTCCAGCGCGAAGGTGTCCGGGGCGTGGTTCACGCACATCGCGGAGCCGATGCAGATCCTCCGGTCGACCTCCACGGCCCAGCGGTCCCCCATCACGCGCCTCCCTCGTCAGCGGCGCCGGCCCGGTAGCCGGCCGGCAGGTGGATCATCTTGTGCTCGAAGTACTCGCCGTACCCCTCGGGCCCGAACTCCCGTCCCAGGCCGGAGTTCTTGTAACCACCGAACGGGCCGAGCATGTCCAGGCTGAAGGTGTTCACACTGTACGTGCCCGTCCTGACCCGGCGGGCGATGTCGATGCCGTGCTCGGTGTCCGCGGTCCAGACGCTGCCGCTGAGACCGTAGTCGGAGTCGTTGGCGATGCGTACCGCTTCGTCCTCGTCGCCGTACGGGATCAGGCAGATGACGGGGCCGAAGATCTCCTCGCGGGCGATGCGCATGGAGTTGTGGACGTCCCCGAACAGCGTCGGCTCGACGTACCAGCCGCGCTCCTGGGAGGCCGGACGGCCGCCGCCGGTGAGGATCTTGGCGCCCTCGTCCTGGCCGATCCGGATGTAGTCGAGCGAACGCCGTCGCTGGCGTTCGGCCACCAGGGGGCCGAGTTCGGTGGCGGGGTCGAGCGGGTCGCCGATCTTCAGCGCCGCCGCCGCGGTGGCGAACGCCTCGGCCGTCTCGTCGTAGCGGGAACGCGGGGCGAGGATGCGGGTCTGGGCCACGCAGGCCTGCCCGTTGATCATCCAGGCGAACGGGACGAGCCCGGCGACGGCCGTCTCCAGGTCGGCGTCCGGGAGGATCAAGGCGGCGGACTTCCCGCCGAGTTCCAGCGTGACCCGGGTGAGGTTGCGGGAGGCGACCTCCATCACCCGGCGCCCGGCGGCCACCGACCCGGTGAACGACACCTTGTCCACGCCAGGGTGTCCGACCAGGTACTCGCTGACCTCCCGGTCGGCCGGCAGGATCGACAACACGCCCTCGGGCAACCCGGCTTCGGCGGCGATCTCGGCCAGGACGTAGGCGTCCAGCGGGGATTCGGGCGACGTCTTGAGGATGGCGGAGCACCCGGCGAGCAGCGCGGGCGCGAGCTTGGCGGCGGCGGTGAACTGCGGAACGTTCCACGGCACCACGGCCGCGACCACCCCCACCGGCTCGCGGCGCACCAGCAGCGGCCCCAGCGCCCCGTCGCGCCGCTCCTCGTACGGGAAGGCACGGGCGACGGTGATCGCCGCGTCCCACACCATCATCGCGGACAGCGCCTGCACCATCACGCTGGACGTGTACGGGGTGCCGTTCTCCGAGCTGATGACCCGGGCGATCTCCTCGTACCGGGCGGCGAACGCGTCCTTGATCCTGGTCACGACCGCGATCCGCTCGTCCAGGCTCATACGCGGCCAGGGCCCCTCGTCGAACGCCCGCCGCGCGGCGGCGACGGCCCGGTCCACGTCCGCCTCGCAGGCGTGCGGCACCCGGCCGATGACCTGTTCGGTGTGGGGCGATACGACCTCGATGACCTCCCGGCCCAGCGGATCGACCCACTCACCGCCGATGAACAGTTTTCCGTGTTCGACAAGCTCGGTCATGGCTGCTGCCTCCCGCGAACCGGCGTTACGAGAATCCCTGATGGACCGTCAAAACTGATACCAGTTCCAGTTCCAGGAGTCCACGTGCACGGCGCTTCCGGAAGGCCACGGCCCACAGCCGGGCCCGCCGAAGGCGAGGGCCCTCCGACGTGCCCCGGCGGCCCGCCCGCGGCGCGGGCCGGGCTCATCGTGCCGGTCGGCGTCGGGGTCCGAACGCCGTGGTCACCTGCTCGACGAGAGCATCCTCGGTCGATGTGGTGTCGACCCGGACGGAGCGCAGCCCGAGACGTCCGGTCTCCTCCTGAAGGCGTCTTGTGAACATGTCGTCCCGTTCGGCGAGATTGCGGGCAGCCCTCACCGGATCACTGGTCTCCCACACGAATCCCTCCCCCGGCACGGCCCGGCTCCGGAAGGCGGCCCGGCGGAATTCAGGGGTGGGAAGGAGCCAGACGGCCTGCTCGGGAACGGTGAGCAGGGGTTTCACCAGGCGCGGCAGCAGCCGGAAGCCCTCCGCGAGGACACACGGTTCCCGCGGCAGGCGAAGAAGGTCCTCGATGATCAAGCCGAAGCCCTCACCACGAAACCAGTGGAACGTCTCCAGCATGGTCTCCGGAGACCGGGTCACCCACCGCTCGTCCATGTCCATGGCCATGAACTCATGCAGGAAGGGGGCCTCCTGGGGCGTGGTCCGTCGCGCGTGGTCCCGCATCACGTCGTCGGTGGCGTAGAGCCGCCAACCGCAGCGATCGGCGACTCGGCGGCTGATGGTCGACTTCCCCGCGCCGCTCCCGCCGCCGATCCAGTACACGTGCCGCAGCCGCGCACGAAGCTCTGCGGCATCGGCCGCTTCTTCATACTTTCCGGGAGACATTCCTCTCCTGTCCCACTCCGACAACCAGGACGAGTCTCCGGCTATCGTCGCCGCTGTCGGCCGGGCACAGTACGTACGGCCGGGTACGACAAGCGGTATACACCTCGTCCTCGCCCACGCCCGCCGCGGGCCCGGCCGGCCCGATGCACGCACCCACGGAGCAGAACGTACAACCACCACCGCTGCCACATCGCACTGGACGGACACCCGCCCATCAGCCGCGCCAACAAAGCTGCGGGTCAATACACCTAGTGCCGCGGCAGGCAACGTTTGCCCGTCAAGGAGCGTCGTCCGGTACGTGCTCTCGGTGTGCCGGCCGGAAGCCCTCGTACTGGATGTACTTGGGATTTCGGCCGGTGCGGCGAGAGGGCGTGCCGGGCGTCGCGACGGGGCGAACGTTGCCTGATGCGGCACTAGCCTCTACGCGAGGTGGGGTACGAGGCCGTCGGGGTCGAGCGGCCCTTTCCCCAGGCGCCCTGTTACCAGTCCTGTGCGTCAACTGCGGCCGGGAGACGAATAGTCGACCAGGGCTACCACTGGAACAAGTTCTCGTTACAGTGGTCAGTGGCCCCTGGGCAGCTGCCTGCGGGCGGCGCGCACCGCGCAGCCGTACGTCCGGTGAGCGGACCGGGCAGTGGGGAAGGGGAGCCCATGACGCAGGTGACCGATCTCGGCGGGGGCGTGCACAGCATCGAGGTGCCCATCCCGGACAACCCGCTCGGCCACACCCTCGTACACGTCCTCGACACCGGTCGCGGGCCGGTCCTGGTCGACACCGGGTGGGACGATCCGGAGGCGTGGGACACGCTCACCGCCGGGCTGACCGCCCTCGGCGTGGCCGTCGCGGACATCCACGGCATCGTCATCACCCACCACCACCCCGACCACCACGGCCTCTCCGGGCAGGTGCGCGAGGCGTCCGGGGCCTGGATCGCCATGCACGCGGCGGACGCCGAGATCGTGCGCCGCACCCGGGAGTCGGAGCCGGGCACCTGGCTGAACTACCTCGTCGCCAAGCTCACCGCGGTCGGCGCGCCCGAGGCGCACCTCGCGCCGTTGCGGGCCGCGGCGGCGGACCGGGGGCGTATGCGCACCCTGCCCGGGGCGCGGGCCGCGCTGCCGGACCGGGAGATCGTGCCCGGCGAGCTGCTGGACCTGGCGGGGCGACGGCTGCGGGCGGTCTGGACGCCCGGCCACACCCCCGGTCATGTCTGCCTGCATCTGGAGGAGAAGCATCCGGCCGGTCTGCCCGGCCGGGGGCGGCTGTTCTCCGGGGATCACCTGCTGCCCGGGATCAGCCCGCACATCGGGCTCTACGAGGACCCGGACGCAGACGCGGTCACCGACCCCCTGGGCGACTACCTCGGTTCCCTGGAGCGCGTGGGCCGGCTCGGGGTGGCGGAGGTACTGCCCGCCCACCAGTACGCGTTCGCGGACGCGGCCGGGCGCGTGCGGGAGCTCCTCGACCACCACGAGGAGCGGCTGACGGGGCTCCTCGGGCTGCTGTCCACCCCGCTGACCCCGTGGGAGCTGGCCGAGCGCATGGAGTGGAACCGGCCGTGGGACCGGATCCCGCACGGTTCGCGCAACATCGCGGTCTCGGAGGCCGAGGCGCATCTGCGGCGGCTGGTGAAGCTGGGCCGCGCGGAAGCCGTGGCGGGGAGCGACCCCGTGACATACATCGCGGTGTGAGTACACGTACATCGCGGTGTGAGTGACGCGACCACGACGGACGGTGGCGTACGTCGCGGCATGGGTGGCGTGCCGGGGCGGGACGAGCCCGAGCGGCGCCCCGTCCCGCCCCGGCACGCCCGCCCCGGGGCCCTTCCGGTACGCCCGGTAGAGTGAATGGGTCGTCATCATGCCCGTACAGGGGGAAGCCGGTGCGAATCCGGCACTGACCACGCAGCCGTGAGCCGTCCCGTGGGCGGTGAGTCGGAATGCCCTGGACGCGGTTGTGACCGGCTCGGACCACCGGAACCCCGGTGGTCGGCACCGTCGAGGTATACGGAGTCGGAGCCTGGTGCGCGAGCGTGCCTGTGCCCGGTTCGGTTTCCCGCACAGGAGAGGCCCCGCCCGCCATGACCGTACGCCGCAGCGCGGCAATGCTCGCCGCGACCACGGCCGCCGTGCTCTGCGCGGCTGCCCCGGTCGCGGTCGCGGCGCCGTCCCCGTCGCCCACGCCGTCCGTCGCCCTGCCCGCCGGGCTGTACGGCACGAAGGACCCCACCTACGACGGTGTCTGGCGGCAGTCGCTGGCCTTCCTCGCGCAGCGGGTCGAAGGCGTGACGCCCGCCGCGAAGTCCGTGGACTGGCTGATCGGCCAGCAGTGCGCCAACGGCGCCTACGCCGCGTACCGGCCCGACGCCTCCAAGCCGTGCGACGCGAAGACGGTGCTGGACACCAACGCCACCGCGATCGCCGTGCAGGCCCTCGCCGAGGTCGGCGGGCACGGGGAGACCGTGAACGACTCGGTCCGCTGGCTGAAGTCCGTGCAGAACGAGGACGGCGGCTGGGGCTACGCGGCCGGTGCGCCCAGCGACGCCAACTCCACCTCCCTCGTGATCGGCGCCCTCGCCCGGCAGGGCCAGCGGCTCGCGGACATCGTCACGCCCGACGGGAAGTCCCCGTACGACCCGCTGCTCGCGCTCTCCATCCCGTGCGGTGAGAAGGACGGCGGCGCGTTCGCGTACCAGCCGGACAAGGCGGGGAAGCTCGTGGCCAACGCGGACGCCACCGCCGCCGCCGTGCTCGGCAGCATGGGCAAGGCCCTGGCCACCGGCAACAACGCCGCTGCCAAGGGGACGAGCTGCCGCCCCGCGGCCTCCGGTTCCGCCCTCACCCCCGAACAGGCCGCCCAGAACGGCGCCCACTACCTCGCCGGTGCCCTCGCCGCGAAGGGACACCTCGACCTGGCCCCGATGCCGGGCGCCGAGGACTCCGCCCCGCAGCCCGACATCGGCAACACCGCGGACGCGGTCGTCGCGCTGTCCGCCTCGGGCCACCAGGACAAGGCGGCCGAGGCCGTGGCCTGGCTGAAGAAGAACTCCGGTGCCTGGGCCGAGCAGAACGGCCCCGCCGCCTACGCGCAACTGGTCCTGGCCGCGCACGCGACGGGGAACGACGCCCGGGACTTCGGTGGCGTGAACCTGGTCGACAAGCTGAACGCGACCGGTCCCAAGCCCGCGGCGATCACGACCCCGGATCCGTCCGCCGACACCGGGTACGAGGCCACGGAGAAGGACCGGGTCCACAGCGGCGACGACGTGATCGGCGGCGTGTGGTGGTTCGTCGGCATCGGCCTCGTCGTCGGTGCGGGCGTCGGCTTCCTGATCAGCGGCCGCCGGAAGAACCAGCAGCTGTGAGGCGGACGGGAGGGGCCGCCGCCGCGGTGCTGACGGTGCTGAGTGCGGTGCTGCTGGCCGTGCTGGGCGCGGGCGAGGCCCGGGCGGCCGGCTACCGGTACTGGTCGTTCTGGGAGGGCTCGGGCCAGGGCTGGGCGTACGCCACCCAGGGCCCCGCCCTGGTCCGGCCGGACGACGGTGCCGTGCAGGGCTTCCGGTTCGCGGTGAGCGAGGACTCCCAGAACGCGGCCCGGCCGCGCCACGCCCCCGGCTTCGCGAAGATCTGCGCGGACACCCCTGCCGAGAAGGGGTCCAAGCGGGTCGCGCTCGTCATCGACCCGGGCACCGCGGCGGACGCTCCGGACGGGCGGACCCCGCCCGCGCTCCGGACCGCGTGTGCCGTGGTCGCTCCGGACGCGAGCACCGCCGAGGCGCTCGCCGCGGTGGCCAAGCCGTTGCGTTACGACGGCAACGCGCTGCTGTGCGCCATCTCCGGCTACCCGGCCTCCGGCTGCGGCGAGCAGGTGTCGGGCGACGGGCACAAGAAGCCTGATGCGTCCGCCTCCGCCACGTCCGCCGCGTCCGCCGACGGTTCCGACGGCGGCGGACCGTCCGCCGGGATGCTCGTCGGGGCCGGCGCCGTTCTCGCCCTCGGCTCGGCCGCGGTCGTGCAGGCCCGCCGCCGCCGAGGATGACCACTCCCACCAGCGGCCCGGCGACCGGGGACGGGGCACCCGACCGCCCTGCCACCGGCCGTCCGGCGACCGGCCCCACCCGCACCACCGGCGTCACCCCTGCCCGTACCACTCGCGCCCCCCGCCCCGCCGACCGGCCACTGCGCGCGCTGCGCGCACCCGAGGCGAACCGCAGCAACGCCCTGCCCGCCGGGGCGTGGTGGCTGTGGGCGCTGGGCCTCGCCACCGCCGCTTCCCGCACCACCAACCCGCTGTTGCTCGGGCTCCTCGTCGGGGTCGCGGGCTATGTGGTCGCCGCGCGCCGTACGGACGCGCCCTGGGCCCGTTCGTACGGGGCGTTCATCAGGATCGGACTGTTCGTCGTCGGCGTGCGGCTGGTCTTCTCCGTCCTCCTCGGCTCACCGGTCCCCGGTACGCATCCGCTGTTCACGCTCCCCGAGGTGCCGCTGCCCGACTGGGCGCAGGGCGTCCGGATCGGTGGCCGGGTCACCGCCGAGCAGCTGGTCTTCTCGCTGTACGACGGGGCGAAGCTGGCCGCCCTGCTGATCTGTGTCGGCGCGGCCAACT
This sequence comes from Streptomyces sp. NPDC001750, assembly GCF_042892615.1. Taxonomy (NCBI): domain Bacteria; kingdom Bacillati; phylum Actinomycetota; class Actinomycetes; order Kitasatosporales; family Streptomycetaceae; genus Streptomyces; species Streptomyces sp. NPDC001750. The sequence continues at coordinate 392,078 of NZ_JBIAUE010000004.1, forward strand.
CGCTCGCGAACCCGGCCCGGCTGCTGAAGTCGCTGCCGGGCGCGCTGTACGAGGCGGGGGTCGCCGTCGTCGTCGCGATGACGTTCGCGCCGAACATGGTCGCCGACGTGGCGCGGCTGCGCACCGCGCGACGGCTGCGGGGTCGCCCGACCGGCGGTGTCGCGGCGGTCCTCCAGATCGGACTGCCGGTCCTGGAGGGCGCGTTGGAGCGGTCGGTCGCGGTGGCCGCGTCGATGGACGCGCGCGGCTACGGGCGTACCGCCGAGGTCCCGCCCGCCGTCCGGCGCGCCACGAACGCGCTCACGCTCGGCGGGCTGCTCGGGGTGTGCGCGGGCACGTACGGGCTGCTGTCCGCGCAGGGCGCGGTGTACGGGCTGCCGCTGCTGATCGCCGGGCTCGTCGCGGCGGCGGCCGGGCTGCGCCTGGGCAGTGCCCGGTCGGTCCGTACCCGCTACCGGCCCGACCGCTGGGGTGCGCGGGCCTGGCTGGTGGCGGGTTCGGGGGGCGTGGTGGCGGTGGCGATGATCTGGGCGGGCGGTGTCGACCCGGAGGCGCTGCACCCGGGGGTCGTACCGCTGACCGCGCCGGTGCTCCCGTTGTGGCCCGCGGCGGCGGTGCTGGTGGGGCTGCTGCCCGCGCTGGTGGCCCCCGTTCCGCCGCCGGTGGGAGCCGGTTCGAAGACGCGGCCGAGTCCCGAGGAGGACCAGTGATCCGGTTCGAGCAGGTTTCGGTGCGGTACGAGGGGGCGGAGCGCCCCACCCTGTCCGGGGTCGATCTGACCGTTCCCGAGGGCGAACTGGTGCTGCTGGTCGGCCCGTCCGGGGTCGGCAAGTCGACGCTGCTGGGGGCCGTCTCCGGTCTCGTGCCGCACTTCACCGGTGGCAGGCTGAGCGGCCGGGTCACGGTCGCGGGGCGCGACACCCGTACCCACAAGCCGCGCGAACTCGCCGACGTGGTCGGCACGGTGGGCCAGGACCCGCTCTCCCACTTCGTCACCGACACGGTCGAGGACGAGCTGGCGTACGGGATGGAGTCGCTGGGGCTCGCCCCGGACGTGATGCGGCGGCGGGTCGAGGAGATCCTGGACCTGCTGGGTCTGGCGGGGTTGCGGGACCGGCCGATCGCCACGCTCTCGGGAGGGCAGCAGCAGCGGGTCGCGATCGGTTCGGTGCTCACCCCGCATCCGAAGGTCCTGGTCCTCGACGAGCCGACGTCCGCGCTCGACCCGGCGGCGGCCGAGGAAGTGCTGGCCGTGCTGCAACGGCTGGTGCACGACCTGGGCACCACGGTCCTGATGGCGGAGCACCGGCTGGAACGGGTGGTGCAGTACGCGGACCAGGTCGTCCTGCTGCCGTCGCCGGGCGCCGCTCCGGTCATGGGTGCCCCCGCCGATGTCATGGCCGTCTCCCCGGTCCGTCCGCCGGTCGTGGCGCTGGGCCGGCTGGCGGGGTGGGAGCCGCTGCCGCTGTCGGTCCGTGACGCCCGGCGCCGGGCCACCGGCCTGCGCGAACGGCTCGCGGACCGGCGACCGCCCGCCGCGCCCGCCCCGGCCCGGACCCTGGTGTCCCCGCTGCCCGCCGTGCCCGCCCCCGCGCGACGCGGCGCCCTGGCCCGGCTGCTGGGGCGCGGCACGCACACGGCCGCCCCCGTTCCCGGGCCCGCCGTCGACGTCCCGGCCCGGGTCGAGGACCTCGGCGTGCGGCGCGGGCGCGTCGAGGCGCTGCGCCGGGTCACGCTCTCCGTCGCCCCGGGCGAGACCGTCGCCCTGATGGGCCGCAACGGCGCGGGCAAGTCCACCCTGCTCGGCGCGCTCGTCGGCATGGTCGAACCCACGGCGGGCACCGTCCTCGTCGGTGGCCGGCCCCCGCACCGCACGTCGCCGCGCGAGATGGTGCGCCGGGTCGGGCTCGTACCGCAGGAACCGCGCGATCTGCTGTACGCGGACACGGTCGCCGCCGAGTGCGCCGCCGCCGACACCGACGCGGGCGCCGCCGCGGGCAGTTGCCGGGAGCTGGTCTCGAAGCTGCTGCCGGGTGTGCCGGACGACACCCATCCCCGCGATCTCTCCGAGGGGCAGCGGCTCGCGCTCGCCCTGGCGGTGGTGCTCACCGCGCGTCCGCCGCTGCTGCTCCTGGACGAGCCGACCCGCGGTCTGGACTACGCGGCGAAGGCCCGGCTGACGGGGGTGCTGCGGGGGCTCGCCGCCGACGGGCACGCGATCGTCCTGGCGACGCACGACGTGGAACTCGCCGCAGATCTCGCGCACCGGGTGGTGATCCTCGCCGACGGGGAGGTCGTCGCGGACGGGGAGACCCGGCAGGTGGTGGTCTCCTCCCCGGCGTTCGCCCCGCAGACCGCGAAGATCCTCGCCCCGCAGGAGTGGCTGACCGTGGCACAGGTGCGTGACGTGCTGGAGGAGCGGTGACGAGCGGGCACGAGGGACGGGCGGCGAAGGTGGCGGACGGGCGTCGCGCGCCCGCGGGCCCTGTGGAGCGAACGGACGGCCCGGCCCGGACGGAGCGCACGGCCCTCACCGGGCATGCGCGGCGGTCGGGCCGGACGGTACGGCCGGTGCGTCTGGGGCCGCGCGCGATCGCCGCGCTCGTGCTGATCAGCGCGATCGGCGTGGTCGCGTTCGGCTGGCCGCTGCTGGCCGACGCGGGCTCCGGTCTCGCGCACTCCCAGGACGCGCCGTGGCTGTTCGCCGCGCTGCTGCCGCTGCTGGTCGGCGTGGTCGTCGCGATGATCGCCGACTCCGGGCTGGACGCGAAGGCGGTGGCGATGCTGGGGGTGCTGGCCGCGGTCGGTGCCGCGCTGCGCCCGCTCGGCGCGGGCACGGCGGGCCTGGAGCCGATGTTCTTCCTGATGGTGCTGAGCGGCCGGGTGCTCGGCCCCGGCTTCGGATTCGTGCTCGGCTCGGTGACCATGTTCGCGTCGGCGCTGCTGACCGGCGGGGTGGGGCCGTGGATGCCGTTCCAGATGCTGTCGATGGGCTGGTTCACCATGGGCGCGGGTCTGCTGCCGGGCCCGGACCGGCTGCGCGGGCGGGCCGAGCTGCTGATGCTCGCCGGGTACGGGTTCCTGGCGGCGTTCGCGTACGGCACGGTGATGAACCTGTACGGATGGACGATCGTGCCCGGCGCCGGCTCGGGCATCTCGTACCACGCGGGTGATCCCCTGTCCGAGAACCTGGTCCGCTTCCTGGCCTACTGCGCGGCGACCTCGCTCGGCTGGGACCTGGGCCGGGCCGTCCTCACCGTGGTGCTGACCCTGACCCTCGGCTCGACACTGCTGAAGGCGCTGCGCCGGGCCACGCGCCGGGCCGCCTTCGACGCGCGGGGCACGTTCGACGCCCCTGACGGGTGAGGGCCCGCGCATCCGCTTGACCTCCATGACCGGGTAGGGTGACAGTCACTCCCTCTCCATTGCCTTGATTTCCCTCTACTTTTCCCCGGATTTCAGGGCTTTCGGGACTTTTCACACCGCGTCAACACCCGACAAAAGCCCGGTTTTCTCTTACTTGGACGACTTAATTACCCGTTGGGCCATATAGGCGCATTTTGCTCTGACGTCCGTTCCCGTCAGCGGCCGGAGCGTTGACACATACGTGGAACCTCGTGATTTCTGGGATCGGAACACCGTCCTGGCGGAAGCTTTCTGCGCCAGCGACGAACGCATGCGCCGAGCGCAGGCTTTGCTGGACGAGGCGCAGGCGGAGCGGAGCCGGACGCTGGCCGCGTTCGCCGTCACGGTCGGCGACGACGGATCCATCGCGGACCTGATGGGCCTGAACGAACGCGAAGTGCGATTAGCGCGACGCACGGTGGGCCGCAATGACGCGCGCTCGCTCGCCCAGGAGTTGCTGAGCCGGAAGCAGCGGGCGCCCAAGGAGGTACCCGGCGAAACCGCCGCCCCCGGCCCGGTCGCCGCCCCCGGCCCGGTTCCCGCCGCCGGCCCGGTTCCCGGCTCCGTCCCCGCTCCTGCTCCCGCTCCCGCTCCTGAGATCCCTCTGCCGCATCCGCGCAAGGAGATGACGGTGCGGACGACGGGGAGTGCGCGCATGAGCACGCCGCCCGTGATCGTGCCGCCGGTCCCGGCCACGCCCCCGACCGTGCCCCCGCCCCCCTCCTCTCCTCCCCCGGCACCCCCGGTCGAGGCGAACAGCACGGTCGTCTGGTCGCCCAGCATGGACTCCGTGCTGTTGTGGAGCTGGGAGTCCGGGCTCGACGTGCAGACGGTCGCCGCCGAACTCGGCCTGGATGTCAGGTCGTTGCTGAATCGGGTGCAGGAGCTCGCCAACGACGGGATGCTCACGCTCGCCAACCCGGACCCGGAGGTGAACCGGTCGGGCCGCCACCGCCGCCAGAACTTCGACGAGCAGGCGTACGCGGCGCTGTTCGCCCCGACCACCACCTTTCCCACGCACCTGCCGTACTGAGCGCCCGACGCCGGGGCCGGCCGGCGCCCGGTCCCTTCCTGGGCGGAGTCGGCCGGCTCCGCCCAGGAAGGGACCGTTCAGCGCCGCGCGGCGACGGCGTCGAACCAGCGCACGATCTCCGGTCCCGACTTCATGTACGTGGCGATGTGGTCCGCCGTTCCCTGGTCGACGACCTCGGCCTCAACGCCGTGCGCGGCCAGGTCGGCGGCGCAGGAGCGGGTGTTGGCGACCGGCACGTCGGTGTCTCCGGACGAGGTGTGGAGACGTACGGGGACATCCGGCCTCCAGGCGCAGCTGCCGTCCTGGGCGCGCACGGCGGCCAGCAGGGCGCCGGAGGGGTGCTGCATCTGCCGGTAGTAGTCGTCGGTGAGCAGTTCCCGCAGCGTCGTGGGCAGGGCGGGGATGATCTCCTCCTCGGTGTGGTGGGTGTCGAAGAGGTCGTCGACGATGCCCGCGTACGGTTCCCGGAAGACCTCGGAGGGGTCCTCGTAGAGCGGGTGGAGGCGGTTCTGCGCGGTGAGGAAGTACGTCATGTAGAAGACGCCGCTGATGTCGTTGACCCGGCCGTCGAACAGGGCGGGCATCTCGGCGTGCTCGATGTCGTACGGTCCCGAGACGGGAGCGAGGGCGCGGAGCCGGAAGTGCCGTTCGGCGCCCTTGTCGAGGGCCTTGGCCAGGGCCATCGCGACCTGGCCGCCCTGGGAGAAGCCGCTGACGTACAGATCGCCGGTGAGCGACCGGCCCAGGCTCCGCACGGCGGTGCGGGAGGCGCGCAGCATGTCGAGGGAGGCGGTGACGGCGGACCCGGTGTCCATGTACGGGTGGCGGCCCGGTCCCTTGCCGAGCCCCAGGTAGTCGGGGGCGGCGACGGCGCGGCCGGCGGAGGCATGGAGATACGGGGCGAAGCGGCCGAAGTCCTCGCCGACGGAGGGGGCGTAGTCCCGGTGGGCCATCGTGCCGTGGGTGTCGGAGACCAGGTCGAGGCGGTGCGGACCACCCTCGGGAAGGGCCAGGAGGCCGGTGGCGGTGGTGGGCGCGCCCTGCGGGGTGACGGTGCGGTAGGTGAGTCGATAGGCCCGCACTCCGTGGCGGACGGTGCCGGTGTTCATACCGCCGGAGCCCAGGAACCGCATGACGTCGGAACGTTCGAGACCGGCCACCGGGGTGACGTCGAGGAGGTCGCCCCGGCTGCGGTGCGCGGCGCCGGTGCGAAGCGAGTCCCCCTGCATCAGGGGCTGTTGCGCGACGGAAGCGGTGGCAGCGGGGGCCGAGACGACGGCGGAAGCAGTGACAACGGGGGCGGCGGTCGCGACGGCGGGGGCTGCGCCGAGCGTGGTCAGGACCACGACGGCGGCGGCGAGTCCCCGCCGGACGGTGCGACGACGGCGAAGGCGACCCCGAGTCGCCTTGCCCGTAAGGCTGTTCTCTTTCATTCCTCCGACGCTATACGGCCGGACACCGGACGCACATGGGTCCGGCCCCCGACCCGGGAGTGTCGCCGAACGCACCGCGGGCCGGGGGCCCTCCGCATGGACGTACGGCTCGCCGTCACAGCCGCTGGATGATCGTGCCGGTCGCCAGGGCACCGCCCGCGCACATCGTGATCAGCGCGAACTCCTTGTCCCGGCGCTCCAGTTCGTGCAGGGCGGTGGTGATCAGCCGGGCGCCGGTGGCACCGACCGGATGGCCGAGCGCGATGGCCCCGCCGTTGACGTTGACCTTGTCCAGATCCTGTTCGAAGACCTGGGCCCAGCTGAGCACCACGGACGCGAACGCCTCGTTGATCTCCACGATGTCGATGTCCTTGAGCGACATCCCGGCCTTGCCGAGCACCGCGCGCGTCGCGTCGACCGGCCCGTCGAGGTGGTAGTGCGGGTCGGCGCCCGCGAGTGCCTGCGCGACGATCCGGGCGCGCGGCCTGAGTTTGAGCGCGCGCGCCATGCGCTTGGACGCCCACATGATCGCGCAGGCCCCGTCGGAGATCTGCGAGGAGTTGCCCGCGGTGTGGATCGCGGTGGGCATGACCGGCTTGAGGCCCGCCAGCGCTTCCATACCGGTGTCCCGCAGCCCCTCGTCGCGGTCCACCAGACGCCACATGCCCTGCCCGGCGGCCTGTTCCTCCTCGGTGGTCGGCACCTGCACCGCGTAGGTCTCGCGCTTGAACCTCTCCTCGGCCCACGCGACCGCCGCCCGCTCCTGCGAGAGCACTCCTAACCGGTCGACGTCCTCCCTGGTCAGACCGCGTTTGCGGGCGATGCGTTCGGCCGCCTCGAACTGGTTGGGCAGGTCGACGTTCCACTCGTCGGGCCAGGGCTTCCCGGGCCCGTGCTTGGAACCGCTGCCCAGCGGCACCCGCGACATCGCCTCGACGCCGCAGCTGATCCCGATGTCGATCACTCCGGCCGCGACCATGTTGGCGACCATGTGGGAGGCCTGCTGCGAGGAACCGCACTGGCAGTCCACCGTGGTGGCGGCCGTCTCGTACGGAAGCCCCACGGCGAGCCAGGCGTTGCGGGCCGGGTTCATGGACTGTTCGCCGGCGTGGGTGACCGTGCCGCCGACGATCTGCTCGACGCAGTCGGCGTGGATCCCGGTGCGCCCGAGGAGCTCCCGGTAGGTCTCGCCCAGCAGATAGGCGGGGTGCAGATTGGCGAGCGCGCCTCCGCGCTTGCCGATGGGGGTGCGTACGGCTTCGACGATGACGGGTTCCGCGGCCATGAGCTCGTCCTCTCCTCGCGCCTCCGCAGAGGCGTCCCGGCGCCCGCGGAAGCAAACTAGTACGCGTTCTAGTTCTTTGGGCAGTCTTATGAGACCCGCCGCCGGTGCGCAAGGGTGTTGCACGCACCGACTGCCGCGACCGCGTGAACGCCGCCGGGAGTTGTACCGTTCCATCGCGGTCCGCCACACGGTCGCCCCACCCGCTCTTCACGCAACAGAACCGACCACCCCTCTTGCCAGTTGTAGAACCCGTTACTACCTTGCGGACAACTTCTGATGGACCGTCAGACAGCGTCGGACGGCCCTCGGACCGACCTGGAGACGCCGATGCCCTGCCCCCATCTGCCCGAAGGCTTCGACTTCACCGATCCCGACCTGCTCCAAGCCCGCGTCCCGCACCCGGAGTTCGCCGAGATGCGGCAGACCGCACCGGTCTGGTGGTGCACCCAGCCGGCCGGCATCTCCGGTTTCGACGACGAGGGCTACTGGGTCGTCACCCGGCACGCGGACGTCAAGTACGTCTCCACCCACCCGGAGCTGTTCTCGTCCCACACCAACACGGCGGTCATCCGCTTCAACGAGTCCATCGGCCGGGACCAGATCGAGGTCCAGAAGCTGATCATGCTGAACATGGACCCGCCCGAGCACACCCGGGTACGCCAGATCGTCCAGCGCGGCTTCACCCCCCGGGCGGTGCGCTCCCTGGAACAGGCCCTGCGCAGCCGGGCCCGCTCGATCGTGGAATCCGCGCTCGCCGGAGCCGGCCGCGACACCGGCCCCGGCGCCGACTCCGGTACGGCCCCCGGCCCGGACTCCGGTACGGACCCCGGGACGAGCTCCACAGCGAACCTTGAAGATGACGGTTCGTTCGACTTCGTCACCCGGGTCGCCGTCGAACTGCCGCTCCAGGCGATCGCCGAACTCATCGGCGTACCGCAGGAGGACCGGTCCAAGATCTTCGACTGGTCCAACAAGATGGCCGCGTACGACGATCCGGAGTACGCGATCACCGAGGAGGTCGGCACCGAGGCGGCCATGGAGCTGATCTCGTACGCGATGAACCTCGCGGCGGCCCGCAAGGAGTGCCCGGCCAAGGACATCGTGAGCCAGTTGGTCGCCGCCGAGGGCCAGGGGAACCTCTCCTCCGACGAGTTCGGCTTCTTCGTGATCCTGCTGGCCGTCGCCGGGAACGAGACCACCCGCAACGCCATCAGCCACGGGATGCACGCCTTCCTCACCCACCCCGACCAGTGGGAGCTCTACAAGCGCGAGCGTCCGGAGACGACCGCCGAGGAGATCGTCCGCTGGGCCACTCCGGTGGTCTCCTTCCAGCGGACCGCCACCCAGGACGTCGAACTGGGCGGGCAGTTGATCAAGAAGGGGGACCGGGTCGGGCTGTTCTACTCGTCGGCCAACAACGACCCCGAGGTCTTCGAGAACCCGGAGACCTTCGACATCACCCGCGACCCCAATCCCCACCTCGGTTTCGGGGGTGGCGGCCCGCACTTCTGCCTCGGCAAGTCCCTGGCCGTGATGGAGATCAACCTGATCTTCAACGCGATCGCCGACATGATGCCGGACCTGCGGCTGGTCGGTGAACCGCGACGGCTGCGCTCGGCCTGGCTCAACGGGATCAAGCAGCTCCAGGTCGACGCGGGGCGCCCGGGGCCGGCCTCCGGGTGAGCAAGTCCCTCCGGATGAGCAGGCCCTTCCGGATGAGCAAGCCAACGGGTGTCGTACTGCTTTGACGGTACGTCACTTCGGTTGGGGCAGCCGGCCCGGGGGCAACGGCGGGGGGCCGGCACGTGATTTCGTGGTGGCCTCGACGGTGGTGTCGATGGCCACGCTGTCACTCGTCGTATGGGCCCTGGGCACGGCTTCCTGAGCCGTTCGAGTGGCGGACCGGAGCCGATGGGCGGATGCTGGTCGAGCGGCGATCCAGGCCGAAGGGGTGCCGGGACGATGTGTTCGTCCCTGCGCCCCTTCGGCACCTCCGTACGGCGGGAGTTCGGCACGGGCCGACGCGGCGGGTGCGATCGTCCACGTACGTCCAGTGCGAGGACGACCCTCCGCCCTGCGATGCGCCGCATCCGACGCCGCACATTGATCCACCAGGGATTACGGGGCAGCCCTTACGACCTCGCCCACGATTGGCGGTGGGAGAAGGAGCGGTGTCTGGGGCCTTCGAATCCAAGGCGGAGGAGGGAGTCGGATGGGGTCTCCCCTGCTCGAAAGCAGCTGAGAGCTCGGGGAAGGAGCGTCGGCAACTGACGACAACGCCGGAGGCGGAGGTCCCGAACGCTGCGACGCCGCTGACAATCGTGGGCGAGGTCGTTAGCCGTGCCTGCCTCCCACCGCGTCGCCGACCTGTCTCGACGGCGCCCCGTCCACCAGGTCGTCCAGCGGTTTCGCCGCGGCCGGTACGGCTGGTGTCCGCAGCTTCCGGGGCCCGGACAGCGCGTAGGTGAGGCCGAAACCGAGCGCGACGACGGCCGCACCGCCCACCGCGTCCAGCACCCAATGGTTGGCCGTGGCGACGATCGCGGAGACCGTGAACAGCGGATGCAGCAGCCCCAGCGCCTTCATCCACAGCTTCGGGGCCAGCATCACGACGACCACACCGCACCAGAGCGACCACCCGAAGTGCAGCGAGGGCATCGCCGCGTACTGGTTGGTCACCGAGGTCAGCGACCCGTAGTCCGGCTTCGCGAAGTCCTGGACGCCGTGGACGGTGTCGATGAAGCCGAGTCCCGGCATCAGCCGGGGCGGCGCCAGCGGGTAGAGCCAGAAGCCGACCAGCGCGAGAACCGTGGCGAAGCCGATGGAGCTGCGGACCCAGCGGTAGTCCGCGGGGCGCCGCACGTACAGCACCCCGAGGATCGTCAGCGGCACGATGAAGTGGAACGTCGTGTAGTAGAAGTCGAAGAAGCCCCGCAGCCAGTCGATCTCGACGACGGCGTGGTTGGCCCAGTACTCGATGTCGATGTGCAGCGACTGTTCGAGGGAGTGGATCTGCGTGCCGTGGCGTTCGGCCGTGTCCCGGCCTGCCGTGGCGGCCAGCCTGACTTGCGAGTACGCGGAGTACACGACCCGGATCAGGAGCAGTTCCAGCAGCAGGTTGGGGCGGCTGAGCACCCGGCGCCAGAACGGCAGGAGCGGGATCCGGCTCCAGCGGGCGGCGACCGGGGCCGCGTGGTCGGTGGGGACCGGGTCGTGCCAGTAGGGCGAGGTGCGCGGCAGGAACGGTACGACGCAGGCCGCGCCGAGCGCCGTGATCAGCAGCACGTTGTCACGCACGGGGACGACCACCGCCATGTTCGGCAGCAGCATCTTCGCGGGCAGCGTGAGCACGAGCACCACGACCGTCGGCCACATCAGCCGGTCCGAGGCCCGCTTGCCGACCCGGCCGACGACCGCGAGCAGCACCCACAGCAGCTGGTGCTGCCAGGCGGTCGGCGAGACCGCGACGGCGACACAGCCGGTCACGGCGACGGCCAGCAGCAACTGTCCGTCGTGCGCGTACCGTACGGCGCGGCGCAGCCCGAACCAGCAGACGACGGCCGCCAGCGCCACGAACAGCGCGATCTCCAGGGGGCCGGTCAGGCCGAACCTGAGCAGCGCGCCGTGCAGCGACTGGTTGGCCAGACTGTCCGCGTTCCCGCCGAGCCCGGCGCCCGCGACATGGTGAACCCAGTACGTCCACGAGTCGTGCGGCATCGCCGCCCAGGCCAGCGCCGTGCAGGCGGCGAACGTGATCCCGCCGGTCACCGCCGCCCTCCGGCGTCCGGTGAACAGGAGCAGGACCGCGAAGAGCAGGACGGTCGGCTGGAGCGCGGCCGCGACACCGATCAGGAGGCCCGAGCCGCGTTCCCCGCGGACCGCGAAACAGGCCAGCAGCACCAGGAGCACCGGGATGATGCTCGTCTGCCCCAGGTGGAACGCGTTACGGACCGGCAGGGACAGCATCAGCAGGCTGATCGCCACCGGCGCGGCCAGCAGCGAGGTGCGGCGCGCGACCGGGCCCGGCAGCGCACGCGCGGCCACGATCCCCAGGGCGACGACGAGCAGCAAGGAACCGAAGGTCCAGACGACCCCCAGGCTCTGCTCCGCCGCCCGGGTCAGCGGCTTCAGGACCAGCCCGGCGAACGGGGTGCCGGTGAACCGGTCGCTGTCGTAGAGCGAGCCCGTCACGTGCAGGACGCCGTTGTCGCCTATCCAGGTCTCCAGGTCGGCGAGCCGCTCGCCCGGCGGACGCCGCAGCACCACCGCCACCTGCCGCACCGCCAACGCTGCCACGACCAGCCAGAGCAGGACCCGGGCAGCACCCGTCCCCGTCCCGGTCGCCGCATCCGAGCGCACACTGTGTTCCGCATTCGCCACGCTGCGCCGACCCTCCCGCCGTTCTCGCGCCCGTCCCTCGACATGGGCGCGCCGTGAAACCTTCGCATTGCACCATGAGGAAGACCCAATCAACCCCCTCGTCGCCTGGCTGTCATCCCGCCTTTTTCCGAAAGGATGACCGAGTGACCGCTCGCGACGAGACCTGAGCGCGGTGACCGGTGACGGACCGGTCACCAGTCGCCGGCCACCGACCGTCGCCAATGGATCACCTGCCGTCGCCCATCGGTCGGGGTTGGTCGGCGGTTTCGGAACCCGGAACCGGGCCCGTCGCTCCCACGTCCTCCCCCTTGTTCGTCGATCACGGTTCGTCGATCACGGGGGAGGAAGACGGATGGGGCGTGGGTGGCTGGGCCGGGCGTGGGTGGTACGCGCGCTGTCCCTGGCATTGCTGCTGGTGTCGACGCAGCTGGGATCGCTGATCAGCCCGGCGTACGCGTGCGGCTGCGGGGCGATGGTCCCGAGCAGGGCGACCGAGGTCGCCGTCGACCGGGAGACGTCGGTGGTGGCCTGGGACGGCCGTACGGAAGAGATCGTCATGCGCCTCACGGTCCGTGGCGACGCGCCGGAGGCGGCCTGGATCATGCCGGTGCCGCACCGGGCCGACGTGGAGCTCGGTGATCCGTCGCTCTTCTCCGAGCTGGACGCCCTCACCGCGCCCGTACCGACGACCCGGCACTACTTCTGGCCGCGCTCCGGCGACTGGCCGTTCACCGGCCCGGGAGGCATCGCGGACGGGGCGGGCCGCCCGTCGGCCGCCGCCCCGCCGGTAGAGGTCGTCGGCCGCGAGCGGCTCGGCCCCTTCGACGTGGCGCGGCTGGCCGCGACCGACCCGAAGGCGCTCCGGGACTGGCTGGACGACAACGGCTTCGAGCTGCCCGACCGCCTGGCGACGGCGCTGAAGCCCTACGTCGACCAGAAGTGGGAGTACGTCGCGATCCGCCTCGCGCCACGGGACGGGAACGACCCGCTGCACGGCGACCTGGACCCGCTGCGACTGCGCTTCGCCAGCGAGCGGCCGGTCTACCCCATGCGGCTGTCGCAGCTCGCCTCGACACCGCAGCGGCTCGCCCTGTACGTGCTGGCGGCCCACCGCATGGAGCCGCGCGACGCGATCGGCGGTGCCGCGCCGCGCGTGACGTACGCGGGCCGGATCGATCCCGGCCGCGACGGGTCGGCGCAGGACGGTACGGGGCAGGGTGGTTCGGCACGGGACGGGGCCGAGGCGCTGTCGGCGATGACCGGCGGCAAGCCCGTGTTCGTCACCGCGATCGAGCAGTGGTTCCCGCGTCCGGAGCGGATCGACGGCGATCACGAGCTGAGGGCGGCCGGCGCCGACACTCCGTACCAGACCCTGGTGTACCGGAACGAGCTGCTGACCGTGGGCGGGATCCCCGCCTGGTTGCTTTCGGTCCTGGGGGCCGCGCTGCTGGTCGTCATCGCGGTGGTGTGGAGGAGGCGGGCCAGGCGGCGCCGGAAGCGGCCGGGGACGCCCCCGGCGCCGGTCACGGCCGCGGTCACGCCGACGCGCTGAGCGGACCGCCATGGGCCCGCCCGTCCGGGAGAGGTGCCCGTTCGCCCCGCCCGTCCGGGAGAGGTGCCCGTTCGCCCCGCCCGTCCGCCCCCGTCTCCCCGCGCATCTCCGTCCGTCTCCCGCCCGTCCCCATTCGTTCTCGTAACGTCCGCTGATCGAGCGGATCAATCCGTTCGATCTCGCGTTCGCGCCCCGGCCACAATGACCGGCATGACCTGGACCATGGCCCACGAACCTGTCGGCTCCCCGGACGCGTCTCTGCTGCGTCGCGACTACTACGGCGAGGTCGCGGGCCGCTACTGGGGACGGCCCGCGACCGCCAAGGAGATCGACGAGGGGCTCACCGACGACGGGGCCGTCCGGCTCGTGCCGCCGACCGGACAGTTCGTCGTCGGCCGGTTCGAGGGGAGGGCCGCGGCCTGCGTCGGCCTGCTGGTGGCGGACGCGCACGCGGGGATCGCGGAGCTGACCCGGGTGTTCGTGCGCCCCGAATACCGCGGCACGGGCGGCGGCGGGCTGCTCCTGGCCGCCGCCGAGCACGCGGCGCGTGCCTTCGGCATGCGCACGATCCGGCTGGACACCCGCCACGACCTGGTCGAGGCACGAGGACTGTACGCCAAGCACGGGTACCGGGAGGTCCCGGCGTTCAACCAGGGGCTGTACGCGGAACACTGGTTCGCCAAGACGCTCGGGTAGAGCCGCCTCCGAGGCCGGGCGCTCCCCCTCCGGACAGGGGGCTCCGCCTCCGGAGCCAGGCGCTCAGGACGTGTCCGCGGGGCGGCCGACCGGACCGGCCGTGTGGTCGCGGCGCGGCTCGGGGCCGCGCGGCCATTGCCTGCGGGATCCACTCGTCTCCGCGGTCAGCTCCGCCACCAGCCTGACGAGGTCCGTGGGCCGTTCCGGGCCCCACCAGTCCCCCAGCCACTCGGCCATCATCCGCTCCCGTGCCTCCGCGAGCCTCGCGACCACCTCCGCGCCGGCGTCGGTGAGCGTCAGCTGCGCGCCCTCGCGCCGGACCAGGCGGCGCTCCTCCAGTTGCCGCGACGCGTCACCGATCACGCGCAGCGGCACGGGGGTGGTGTCGGCGAGCACGGCCGGTACGAGCGAGCCGTGATGCCTGATCCCCAACAGCATCCAGCTTGCCGCGGGCAGCAGGTCGTACCCCGCCTGCCTGGTGATCTTCTCGTAGATCTCGCGACGCCCCTGGCGGGTGGCGAGCACCGACAGGGCACGGGCGCATTCGTCGTACGAGGAGCGCTCGACCGGGTTGGTCGCCAGCGTCTCGCTGGGTTCCGGGGCGGTCACCGAGCCGCGCAAGCGGTCCTCCCTGAGGAACCAGGCGAAGACGAAGGCGATCAGGACGATCGGGGCCGCGTACAGGAACACATCGGTGATCGATGTCGCGTACGCGTGGAGCACCTGCGTCCGCAGCGCGGGCGGCAGTTGGCCGATGGCACGCGGGTCGGCGGCCAGCCGTCCGGCACTGGCGCCGGGCGGCAGGGAGTGCCCGGCGAGCGCCGCGGCCAGCTCGTCGGTCAGCCGGTTCGTGAAGATCGTGCCGAAGACGGCGACGCCGAACGAGGCGCCGATGGATCGGAAGAACGTGGCCCCGGACGTAGCGACGCCGAGGTCCCGGTACGTGACGGCGTTCTGCACGGCCAGCACGAGGACCTGCATCACCAGGCCGAGGCCGGCGCCGAACACGAAGAAGTAGACACTCATCAGCCAGGTGCCGCTGGTCTCGGTCAGCCGGTGCAGGAGCAGCAGTCCGATCGCGGTGACGCCGGTACCCGCGATCGGGAAGACCTTCCAGCGGCCGGTACGGCTGACGATCTGCCCGGAGGCGGTGGAGGTGAGCAGCAGCCCCAGCACCATGGGCAGCATGTGCACCCCGGACATGGTCGGCGTGATGTGGTGCACCACCTGGAGGAAGGTCGGCAGATAGGTCATCGCGCCGAACATCGCGAAACCGACGACGAAGCTGATGACGGCGACGAGGGTGAAGGTCCTGCCCCGGAACAACGTCAACGGGATGACGGGTTCGGTCGCGCGGCGTTCCGCGTGGACGAAGGCCACCACCAGCAGCACGCTCAGGACGGAGAGGGCGACGACCTGTGCCGAACCCCAGGCCCAGGTGGTGCCGCCGAGCGAGGCGACGAGGACCAGGCAGGTGGCGACGGAGGCGATGAGGAACGTACCGAGGTAGTCGATGGTGTGCTTCGTGCGGTGGACCGGGATGCGCAGCACGGCGGCGATCACGAGGAGCGCGACGACACCGATCGGCAGGTTGACGTAGAAGACCCAGCGCCAGCTGAGATGCTCGGTGAAGAAGCCGCCGAGCAGCGGCCCGAGAACGCTCGTCGTCCCGAAGACCGCGCCGAACAGACCCTGGTACTTGCCCCGTTCGCGCGGCGGCACGAGGTCGCCGACGATCGCCATCGAGAGCACTATGAGTCCGCCGCCGCCGAGGCCCTGAAGTGCCCGGAAGCCGATCAACTGCGGCATGTCCTGAGCGATCCCGCAGAGCGCGGAGCCGATGAGAAAGATGACGATGGCGGCCTGGAACAGCTTCTTGCGGCCGTACTGGTCACCGAGTTTGCCCCAGAGCGGGGTCACGGCGGTCGACGCCAGCAGGTAGGCGGTCACCACCCAGGAGAGGTGTTCCAGACCGCCGAGATCGCTGACGATGGTCGGCAGCGCGGTGGAGACGATGGTCTGGTCGAGCGCGGCCAGCAGCATGCCGAGAAGCAGCGCCCCGATGGCCACCAGGGCCGACCGGGGGGAGCGGTCCTCACCGGGAGCCGTTCCCGATCCGGATTCCGGTTCCGGTCCGGTTTCCGGTTCCGGTCCGGTTTCCGGTCCCGATCCGGTTTCCGGTCCCGATCCGGTTTCCGGTCCCGATCCGGTTTCCGGTTCCGGTCCTGCTTCGGACTGCTGCGCCGCCGTCCGTCGTTCCGGTTCCTTTCCCGTCCTACGTTCCGGTTCCTCTGTCGCCATCCGTTGCGGTTCCGGCTCCGGGGGGCTCGGGTGCTGCGCCATGGAAACGTCTCCTCGGGTCCGCTACATCCCTATCCTGGACGTTTCATGCGGTTATGGCCTGCCGAGCCCTCCGGGAACCGAGCGGACGCACACCGGTTGACCGCGTTTCGGACGACATTGGGCGTTCCGTGGCCGGGCTGCATAATCGCAGGCAGTTCAAAGGGGAGGGGTCCACTATGACCGGACATATATGCCCGGAGTGCGGTATGCGCATGTTCACGCCAACGAGCGGAGGCGGAGTTTCGGGCGGGAACGGCGATCCGGGCACCGGCTCTGTCTGCGCGTGCGGGGGAGGCGCCGCACGACGGCCCGGCGAGGGGCAGGAGGCCGCCGAGCGGCGACGGGCCGAGCGGTCGGCGGCCGACAGGGCGGAGGTCGCGGCCTCGGAGGACTTCGATCCGCTGCGCGTCCGGCCGTACGTCAAGCTGCGGGGCGACGTGGCGCCGGAGGCCGATGACGCGCGGCTCCCGCACCCCGGGCGGCCACACGCCCACTCTGCCGAGGACGCGGACGAGACCATGCCGCTCCTCCTCGGCCCACCAGGCCCCGGCAGCGTGACAAGCCCCGGCGGCCTGACGAGTCCCGGCGGCCCGGCAGGCCCCGGCGGCCCGAGACAACCGGGCGGCCCGGCACAGGTCGGCAGTCCGGGGCATCGCGATGGTTCGGGGCATCCGGGCGGCCCGGGGCAGTTCCGCGATCCCGCGCAGTTCGGCAGCCCGCCACCGCCGCAGGCCGCCACCGGTCCGGTCGACGACGCCACGATCCTCATACCTCGGCCATCCGCCACCGCGCCCGCCGACGCGTCCGATCGGTCACGTCGCCGCAGCCCTCTCGCCGCGTTCGCCGCGGGGGCGGCTGCGCTCGCCGTGGTGGGCACCGCCGTGTTCGCGAGCGGCCTCTTCGAATCGAACGACGACAGGCCCGCCGACCGGGAAATGGCCCTGCCCGACCTGCCGCTCAGCACCCCCGAAGTGAGCTCGACGGCGAAGGAGTCCGCTCCGGCCTCCGCGTCGCCCCCTTCGTCAGGGCGCGCCTCCGCATCGCCGTCCGCGTCCTCCTCGGCGGGCACCTCACCGTCCCCTTCGGCATCCGCCACGACCACACCGCCGGACACCGCCCCGCCGTCGGCGACGGCACCGCAGACGAGCCGCCCGACCTCGGCCGCACCGCCCGCGTCGCTGACCGGGCCCACACTGCGCCCCGGCGACCAGGGACCGGCGGTGGCCGAGCTGCAGAGACGGCTGGAAGAGGTCTGGCTGTTCCACGGGCAGGACGACGGCGACTACACGGCGAAGGTCGAGCACGCCGTGAGCGTCTACCAGTCGTACAAGTTCATCCAGGGTGACCCGCCAGGCGTGTACGGACCCCACACGCGCCGCGCCCTGGAGGCGGAGACCTCGGGCCGGGGCCGCTCCTGATTCCCGGCCCCGGCCCTCCCCCGCCTCCTCCTTCGCCTCGCCCCTGCCCCTGGCCCGCCCCGGACACGATTGGCGTTCCCGCACACGTTTTTGTATCGTGATGGAACAAAGTAGCCTCTGCCCGCCACCCCCTGACCGGCGGGCGAGGCTGCTTGTTTCTCCAACCCCGCGTCACCACCTCCCCGCGCCCTGGAGCCGCCCCATGCCGGCCACCGCCCTCACAGCCCGCGCCCTCCTTCTGGACATGGATGGCACCCTCGTGAACTCCGACGCCGTCGTGGAACGCTGCTGGCGGCGCTGGGCATCACGCGAAGGTCTCGACCCGGAGGCCGTACTGAAGGTGGTTCACGGACGACAGGGCCACGCCACCATGGCGGTGCTCCTCCCGGACCGCCCGATGGAGCAGAACCACGCGGACAACCGGGCGATGCTCGCCGAGGAGACCGCCGACACCGACGGCGTCGTCCCGGTCGCCGGAGCGCCCGCCTTCATGGACGCGATCGCCGGGCTTCCGCATGCCCTGGTCACCTCGGCCGACGAGGCACTGGCCCGTACGAGGATGGCGGCATCCGGCCTGCGGATGCCGGCGGTCCGCGTCACCGCCGAGCACGTCGGAGCCAGCAAGCCGAACCCCGAGGGCTTCCTCAAGGGCGCGGCCGAACTGGGCTTCGCCCCGGCGGACTGCGTCGTCTTCGAGGACTCCGAGGCGGGCATCGCGGCCGGCCGGGCAGCGGGCATGCGCATCGTGGGCATCGGCCCGCGGGCGGCGGCGCTCTCGCCCGACGCGCACGTCGGGGACCTGACGCGGCTGCGAGTGGAAGCGGCGCCCGACGGCTCGATCCGGCTGCACATCGACGCGAACTGACTGCCTCGCGCCCGTAGGCCGTGTCTTCGAAGTGCCGCCTGCCGTGCGACGGCACTTCGAAGACACGCGCCGGCACGCTCCCACCGCGCAACGCCCCGCTCCCGCGTGCACACATGCGTGCACGCGGGACGCATATGCGCACGCACCCACCACCGGCCGCCACCCGTGCCGGACCGCCCGGCCACACCCACGGTCACGGCCACAGCCACAGCCACAGCCACAGCCACAGAGGGCGGCCGACCGCTGCCCCACTACTCGCTACCCGCTGCCGCCGCTCACTGCCCGCCGTCCGCCGTCCGCACGGAGCTCAGTCCCGGTGCAGCTCGCCTCGTGCGACCAGTTCGAGTACGACCGTGACGGCGACCGACTGCACCGCCATCAGCGCCCCCAGCACGAAGAGTTGCACGGCACCCGCCTGGACCGGTGAGGCACCGCCCAGCAGCATGCCCACGAACGCGCCCGGGAGCGTGACGAGCCCGACGGTCCGCGTCTGGTCCAGCCCGGGAAGCAACGCGTCCGCCGCCGAGGGCCGGGCGATCTCCAGTCGCGCCTCACGATCGGACAGCCCGAGCGCCATGCCCGCCTCCACCTCCCCGCGCCGGGCCGTCAACTCGTCCAGCGCCCGCCGCCCGCCGAGCACGGTCGCGGTCAGCGCGCCCCCGATGAGGATGCCGGTCACCGGGATCAGTGCGATACCGCGCACCGGTACGAGCCCGGTGACCACCAGCAGGGCGACGACCGGCGCGGCCCCCGCCCCGATCGGCAACGCCGCCCACCACCACGTGCGATTGCGAGTGATCCGGCGCCCCGCGGTCCGGACCGCCACCGCGTACATCACCGCGACGAACGCGAGCAACGGCGGCGCCGAACCCGTCACCCAGCCGATGAGCAGGGAAACCGCGGCAAGTTGGACGGCGGCCCGCAGTCCGGCCAGCAGGATGTCGCGCGACTGCCCCAGCGAGGCCAGGGCCGCGACGACGCACGCGGCCGCCAGCAACAGGATGAGAACGACGCCGAGCGTGATGTCGACCGGGAACAACACGCCGTGCCCCTACGACCGACCGGACCCGACATGCCCGGGGCCGCCCGGATCATCAACCCTTCTCCTCCTCAGTCGACTTGCCGTGGCGTCAGCACACGAGCCAGCGCAGACAGGTACGCACGCCCCCCGCGCTCCAGTCCTGTTCATCAGACCCCTTGATGTGACGTGCCCATGTCGCCACTCTGTTACCTGGCGCCCACCCCACGGAAACCTGGCGCCGCCACGATGACCGGGTCCAACCGGTCACATGTCCAACATCCCCCCACATCAAGGGAGTTCGCATGTCAGGTGTCTACGCGCGTCGCCTCGCCGTCGCCGCAGCATCCGCAGCCCTCGCCGCAACGACCGGGCTGCTCAACGCCCCTGCCGCCCAGGCGGCCATGCCCACCCCGGTCTCCGCATCGACCGCACGTACGTATCTGAGTCAGCTCACCGTCGCGGCCGAAGGCTCGTCGGACGGCTACAGCCGGTCCAAGTTCCCGCACTGGATCACGCAGTCCGGCACCTGCAACACCCGCGAGGTCGTGCTGGAGCGCGACGGCACGAACGTGAGGCAGGACTCCAGCTGTGCGGCGGTCAGCGGCACCTGGTATTCGGAGTACGACGGCGCCACCTGGACCGCCGCCTCCGACCTGGACATCGACCACATGGTGCCGCTCGCCGAAGCGTGGCGGTCGGGCGCCAGCGGCTGGACCACGGATCAACGGCAGGGATTCGCCAATGACTTGACACGCCCTCAGCTCATCGCGGTCACGGACAACGTCAACCAGGCCAAGGGCGACAAGGACCCGGCCAACTGGCTGCCCCCGAGCACCTCGTACCGCTGCACCTACGCACGCGCCTGGGTACACGTGAAGCACTACTACGACCTGAGCGTCGACTCGGCCGAGAAGAGCGCACTGCAGGACATCCTGAACGGCTGCTGAGCACCACCGGATCGCCGGCCCCGCCGGACATCGGACCGGACACAACCGCCGAACGCGGAACAGAACGAACGAACCGCCCCGCCCGAGCGCAAAGCCGGGCGGGGCTTCCGCGTCACACTCTCCCCCCCGGACCGGCCACGCGCCCCTCCACGCGCCCCGGCCACGCCCCGTGAATCGACCATGCCCCGTAAATCGACCATGCCCCGTGAATCGACCACGCCCGCGTGACTCGGCCAGGCCCACGCCGGGCCGCCCCGCGGGCCCTCCCCGCACGGACGCACCGAGAAAGTGTCGACACTCCCAGGGACACGGGCAGCGCCGAGGCATCCGAGGACACCGACGTGTTTTCGGTCGACTACGGCGACCAACGGTGATCACCGGAGCCACCGCGCGGGCACGGCCCGGCGCCGTCCGGCGCGGGTCGGCCACGGAGCGCGCCGGACAAGCGCGAAGCCCCCCACGGAACGCGGTTCGCACGCGCGTTCAACGACCCGACTCCATGCGCCCCCCGAGCGAAGCGCGCGGCGCGACACCGCGCCACCGACGATCACGGCGACCGTCGACAGGCGGGACGGGCCCCGGATATCGGGCGGCGAACCCCGACCACCGGACGACCGGGCCGGACACCGAGCACCCGACACCGGGCCACCGGCAAGACCCCCACAGCCCCGCGGAGGCACCCCACGCCACCCCGCGACGCCTCTGAGCACGCATCCCTTCACCGGCCGCCCCGCCGCACGCGCCTCACCCCACTCCCCCGACGGCGACCCCACCCCGAGAGCGCCGACCCGGGAGCTTTGAGCGAGGAACCGGCTCCCGCATCGGCCGGATCCGGACACGACGGCAGCCCGGCCGGGCGTCACCGACTCGCCACCACGGCGTAAATCCCCCATACCGACCAGCGCGGATCCGGCACGCCACGCCCCGGCGTACCGACTTACGCCGCATACCGCACATGGCCGGAAAGCTGCGTCGCCATTGGTTCAGGCCAAGCGGTCGACCGGAAGGGGCGCAGATGAAAAGCGGCATCCGATCAAAGTCCGACCGAACGGCACGGGTCGAGTTTCAGCCAGTCGACATAATGTTGAACTTGCAAGCATTGGTGAGGTCTCCCTAATCTGGATCGCCCGATCGGTTCACGTCCCCACCCCGACCGAAGGAGCCCCCCATGCACACACGCCTGAATCAGGCCCATCCGTACGCGCTCGGCCTGTTCCGGATCGTCGTCGGCCTCCTCTTCGCCTGTCACGGCGCGGCCGCGCTCTTCGGCCTCTTCGGCGACAGCTCTGTAGCCGCCGGCACCTGGCCCAAGTGGTACGCGGCGGCCATCCAGCTGATCGGCGGCGGCCTGGTGGCCCTCGGCCTGGGCACCAGGATCGCCGCCCTGATCTCCTCCGGATCCATGGCGTACGCGTACTTCACTGTCCACCAGGCCGACGGCCTGTTCCCGATACAGAACGGCGGCGAGGCCGCGGCCATCTTCTGCTGGGTCTTCCTGCTGCTGGTCTTCAGCGGCCCCGGAGCGCTGTCCCTGGACAGGCTGTTCCGCCGCGATGACACGGAGAGCGGTGCGGACCGCGTACGCGAGCAGGTCCCGGCAGTAAGGGCCTGAGCATCCGGAAGGGCTCCATGAGCCGCTGCTCACGGACCGACCACGAGCAGCGGCCCACGGGCCACACCGGCGCCCACGGGCCCGCTCGTCCCGCTTTCGTTCACCGTTCGCCGCGCGCACCGCTCACGTACGCCTGGAACCCGTTCCTCCTGTTTTCCGTGCGTACGTGAGCTTCCCAACATCGTCCATATTTATGGATCATCGGATGGGTGTCGGGCGTACGCTGTACAGCTGGCCGTGCCGCTCCTGCCGCTCCCCTGCGACGTCGCGGCGTTGTTCCGGATCGGGGAGTAGTACTTGCTTGAGAGTGTGGCTGCGTTGACCGGCAGCCCCTGGATATACGCGGTGGTCGCCGTCTCAGTGCTGCTGGACGTCTTCCTGCCCGTACTGCCCAGTGGGGTCCTGGTCATCACTGCCGCCACCGCGGCCGCCGCGGGCTCGACGACCGTGGCCTCCGCCGCCACCGCGGCGCGGGCGGCGGAGCAGGTGTCCGAGGTCCCGTCACTCCTCGCACTGGTGCTCTGCGCGACCGCCGCCTCGGTCCTCGGCGACCTCGTCGCCTACCGGCTGGCCTGGCGCGGCGGCGACCGTCTGGACCGGGCCATCGCCCGCTCCCGCCGCCTCACATCGGCCCAGGAACGCCTGGGCGGGGCCCTTGCCCGGGGCGGCGGCATCCTCGTCATCGTCGCGCGCTTCGCACCGGCCGGCCGGTCGGTCGTCTCGCTGGGCGCGGGCGCCGCGCACCGCAAGGTGAAGGAGTTCCTGCCCTGGTCCGCCCTGGCGGGAGCGGCCTGGGCCGGTTACAGCGTGGGGCTCGGCTACTTCGGCGGGCAGTGGCTCGGCGCGACCTGGGTGGGCACGGCCGTCTCGGTCCTCGCCCTGTTCGTGGCGGGCGCCCTGGCCGCGTACTTCATGCGCCGACCGGCCGCGGAGGCGGCCGCGACGGCGACTACGGCGTCCTGACGGCGCCCCGTATCTCCAGGCCGTCCAGCAGCTTGGCGGTCGCCTCCGCGATCTCGTCGACGGCCCGGTCGAAGACCGCCCGGTTGTGCGCCGCCGGAGCGCGGAAGCCGGACACCTTGCGTACGAATTGCAGTGCGGCGGCCCGGATCTCCTCCTCGGTGGCCTCTTCGGGCAGGGCGGGCGGTCGTAGCGTCTTGATACTGCGGCACATGAATCCAGTGTGACCCGAGCCACTGACAACGGCCGGGACACGTACGCGTCCCGGCCACCTGTCCGTCCCCGCTCGCCCCACCCAGCCCGACCGTCCCCGCTCGGGCGCGCGGGCGATCAGGCGAGCACCTTCGACCGGTCCGTGCACAGCGCCCAGATGACGAATGTGTCGATGGCGATGGAGACGATCGCCCAGAGCGGCTGGTACGGAAGCCACGCGAAGTTGACGATCAGGCTGACGGCGGCGAGCGCCACACCCGCCGCGCGCGCCCACATCGCCCCTCTGAGAATGCCCAAGCCGATGATCGCGAGCACGATGCCGAGGACGAGGTGGATCCAGCCCCACGCGGTCACGTCGAACCTGAACGTGTAGTTGTTGATGCGCGTGTACACCTGGTCGGAGGCGATGCCCGTGATGCCTTTGATCACTCCGAAGACACCGTCGACGAGGAGCAGGACACCGGCGAACATGGTCCCGCCGGTCGCCCAGGCGCTGGTTTGCCCGTGATCCACGCCACGGGCCGGGCCGGAAGCGGACGCTGAGTGTGCCATGGGGGACTCCTTGGCCGGAGCGGGGTGGGCGGACCGCACGCGTATGAGCCACGGTATGAGCGGACCGCACACGATGAGCGGCTCGGACGGGCCGGGCGGACCCGCGGAACAGAACCGACCTTGCGCCGCGCGTTCCGCCGCGACCACCCGTGCGCGTCCGTGCGGGTGACGGCTCCCGGAGCACCGGGGACGGCGGGCGGCTCACGAGGGCGGGGGCGAAGCACGGCTCGCGGTGGCCGGGCCGCGCTCCTGACAAGGGTGACTTTCGGCAGTGCCGGGACACCCGCCGGGCTGCGTACCGTCGTGCGGGTGAAGAAAGTGATGACCGGTGACGCGGGCCGACGTGGTGCCCGGGACCACGCCCCGGGCAGGGAAACCCCGCCCGCCGTTGTCCCGCGGTCCCGGCGTGTCCTCGCCCCATGGGCCCCGCCCTCCCCCGCCCTGGGCGGTCTGCTGACCGTCACCGCGGCGGTCTGCGTCGGGCTGAGCGCCGTCAGCATGTGGTGGGCCCTGCCCGCCGCCGGGGCGGCCTTCTTCGCCGGTCGGGAACCGGGGAGGACCGGACCCACGCTCCTCGTGCTCGTCGCGGTCGTCGCGGGCGGGGTCGTCGCGGTGGCGCTGGTGCCGTCCTGGCTGCTCATGGCCGGGCGCTACGCCGCCGTGGTGTCGGTGGCGGCGATGCTGCCCTGGTTCGCCGGGCGGTTCTGGCGCCAGTACCAGGAGCTCGTCCGGGCGGGCTGGGAACGGGCCGACCGTCTGGAACGCGAACAGCGGCTCGTCGCCGAGCAGGCGCGGTCCCGGGAACGGGCCCGGATCGCCCAGGACATGCACGATGTCCTCGGCCACGACCTGAGTCTCATCGCCCTGTCGGCGGGCGCGCTCAAGCTCGCGCCCGGTCTGGACGAGGCCCAGCGGGCGGCGGCCGGTGAGATCCGGGCACGGGCAGCGGCATCGGTGGAACGGCTCGGCGAGGTGATCGGCATCCTGCGGGAAGAGGCGGACGACGAACCGCCGTCGGGGTCCGGTACCGGCATCCCCCGCCTGGTCGAGGACGCCGCGTCCGCCGGTCTCACGGTCGATCTGAGGATCGACGGCGACGCCGACGGCGCCGGGGCGCCGCCGGCCGCGACCCGGGCCGCCCACCGCGTCGTCCAGGAAGCCCTGACCAACGCCGCCAAGCACGCACCGCTGACCCCGGTGGGCGTACGGGTGACGTACACCGCCGAGGAGACCGTGGTCCGCGTCAGGAACGGCCCCTCGCCCGCGCGGGGCGGCCCGGAGACCGTGCCGGGCACCGGGCGGGGCCTGATCGGGCTGGACGAACGGGTACGGCTGGCGGGCGGCACCTTCGCGTACGGTCCCCGCGAGGGCGGCTTCGAGGTCACCGCCCGGCTGCCGCACGCCCCGTCCGCCCGCCGCCCCGCGACGGCGCCCCGCGAGTCGGCCCCGACGCTGCCCCAGGAGCACCGCCGCGCCCGCAGCCGGGTCCGGCGGGCGCTGGTGACCGCGATCGTGCTGCCGCTGGTGGCCTGGGCGATGCTGAGTGCCGCCCTCATGGCCTGGGACATCCGCTCGGCCCAGCAGTCCGTACTGGACCCGGGCGACTACGCCCGGCTGAAGGTCGGACAGGAACGGGACGCGGTACGCCGCCTGCTGCCCGAACGCGAGACCATCCAGCGCCGGGTGACCGGGGAGCCGCAGGAGAGAGGCACCACGTGCGAGTACTACGCGATGACGGCGGACCGCTTCGACGACCGGTCCGGGGACGCGTACCGGCTCTGCTTCCGCGACGGAAGGCTGATGTCGAAGGAGGCCCTGACACCATGACCCGGCACACACGCCGCACGCAGCACACCCACCACGAGCAACCCACCCCGTGCACCGCGCTCGCCCGCCACACCCGGCTCACCCGCCCTGCGCAGGACATGCACCGCACACGCCGCACGCACGACACACGCCCCATCCGGAAAGGACGGTGACCGGCCGATGATCCGGGTACTGATCGCCGACGACGAGCCGATGATCCGCATGGGCGTGCGCTCCGTGCTGTCCATCGATCCGGAGATCGACGTCGTGGCCGAGGCGGGCGACGGGCACGAGGCGGTGGAGCTGGTCCGCCGCCACCGTCCGGCCGTGGCCGTGCTCGACATCCGGATGCCGGGGACGAACGGTATCGAGGCGGCGGCCGAGATCCGGCGCACCGTACCGGAGACCGGAGTCGTGATGCTCACGACCTTCGGCGAGGACGACTACATCCTCCAGGCGCTCGGGGGCGGCGCCACCGGCTTCCTGATCAAGTCGGGCGAACCCGAGGAGCTCATCGCGGGCGTACGCGCGGTGGCCGAGGGCGCCGCCTATCTGTCACCGAAGGTCGCGGCGCGGGTCGTCGCCCATCTGTCGGAGACCGACGCCGGCGTCCGGGCCGGACGCCGCAGCGCCGCCCGGGAACGGGTCCGCGCCCTCACCGCCCGGGAACGCGATGTGCTGGCCCTGCTCGGCAGCGGGCTGTCCAACGGGCAGATCGCCCGGCGCCTCCATGTGGTGGAAGGAACGGTCAAGGCGCATGTGAGTTCCATCCTGGCCCGGCTGGGGGTGGACAACCGCGCCGCCGCGGCGGTCGTCGCCCACGAGGCCGGAATCGTCGCGCCCCTCCCGCTTCCGGAACCGTCGCCCGAGCGCTGACGCCGCCGCCCGACCGAGCGGCAGGAACGCGAGCAGCACGGCCCCGACGGTCGCGGCCGCGAGGAGCGCGCCGGCCAGCACGTCGTGCGGGTAGTGCACACCCACCATGACCCGCAGCAGTGCCGCGGCCCCGGCCAGTGGCAGAACGACGGCCGCCAGGCGGGGCCGCAGGGCGGCCAGACCGACCGCGAGACCGGTGGCGAGCGTGGCGTGGTTGCTCGGGAACGACCAGTCGCCGGGCGGCGGGCACTCGGCGACCGCCTCCGCAGCGCCGTGCAGGACCCGGCAGGGCCTTGCCTCGTCCACCACCAGCTTCACGGCCTCGCTGACCGCGTAGGCCAGTACGGTGCCGACGCCGGTGAGCACCGTGCCGGCGGACAGCCGGGTCTCCCCGCGCCGCACCGCGCCCCACCACACCCACACCAGCAGCAACCCGAGCACCACCAGGGTGCCCTCGGTGGCCGCCTCCAGCAGCGGCCCCGCCCACGACGGACCGTCCGCCACCGCTCCGGTCACCGACCGGTACAGGGACGCCGAGGCGCCGCCCGTCACCTCCACCGGGCCGGCCGTGCCCCCTCCGCCGGGCGCGAGCCATGCCACGCCGAGCGCCCCCACTCCCAGGACGGCGCAGGCGAGCAACGGCCGCGCCCCGCTCCCGGCGCCGTTCCGGGCCCTGCCTCGGGCCCCGCTCCGGGCCTCGTTTCCACTCAACGTCTGCTTCATGCGAGCGAACGTAGGTGCCGGGAGGAAAGTGAATCCTGGCCGAACGGAAGGTCACGACCATGACTTTCGTCGGGGCCGGGGCGGGGCCGCGCGCCCGTGCCGAGCGACCGGGCACAGGTTCCCCGCCCCACCCCGGCCCTCCCGAGCCCCATTTGCCGGGTCTCACCAAGGGTGTCACCATCGATGTCACCATTGGTTCAAAATTGTCTGCGGATCACGAGGAGCGCGCGATGGCGAGTGGGATGCGGTGGGCGGCCGCGACGGCGGGGGTCGCGGCGGGGGCCGGACTGGCGTGGGTGTGGCGGCACCAGGACGAACTGGCGATGCGGCGACCGGTGAACGAATGGACGTTCACGCACATGTCGCTCGTGCTGCCCACGGAAACGGTCGCGCGTTCCGGCCCGGTGTACGAACTGCCGAACCGTCCGCGCCCGCTCGCGGACTTCCGCTACGACTTCGGCGGCACCCCGCGCACGCTGGCGGACCTGCACGAGCGGACCCGCACGACCGGCTTCGCGGTGCTGCACCGGGGCGACCTCGTGCACGAGGACTATCCGGGACGGTTCGCCGCGCCCGGACGACGCTTCCAACTGTTCTCGCTGTCGAAGTCGGTGACGTCGATGCTGATCGGCATCGCCCTGGCGGAGGGCGCGATCGGCTCGCTCGCGGACAAGGTGGTGACGTACTGCCCCGAACTGGCGGGCTCGGCGTTCGACGGGCCGACCGTCGAGGACCTGCTCCACATGACCAGCGGAGCGGGCGGGATCGAGGACTACGAGGACCCCGACGCCCCGGTCAACCGGCTGATGCGCGCGGTGACGGGGCGCGGCACCGTGCTGGAGGCGGTCCGCTCGGTGGAGACCGCCGCGGCACCGGGGACGTGGTTCAACTACTCCACGCTCGACACCCAGGTCCTGGGCTGGGTGCTGGAGGCGGCGACCGGCACGTCGCTGGCGCGGTACGCGACCGAGCGGCTGTGGAGCAGGATCGGCGCGGAGCACGACGCCTTCTACGCGCTGTCACGCAGCAGGCCGCGTACGGCCGTCGGTGGTGGAACGTTCAACGCGGCCGTGCGGGACCTGGCGCGCGTGGGGCTGCTGATGGCGCGCGGCGGCCGGCTCGGTGACGTCCAGGTGGTGCCGGAGGCATGGGTCGAGCGCGGCCGTGGCGCCGGGCTGCCCCACCTGGAGGTGGGCGCGCTGGGCGACCACCCCGGCCATTACGGGTACGCGAACCAGTGGTGGACCCTGGGCGGCCCGCACCGGGCGTTCACGGGCATCGGGATCCACGGCCAGTACCTGTGGGTGGACCCGGTGGCGGACGTGGTGGTGATCAAGACCAGCGCGTGGCCCACGGCGGACGACCCGGATCGGGACGCCGAGACCGTGGCGGCCGTGTCGGCACTGGTGACGCATCTGGAGGCCACGTCGAACTGATCACGCTCCCGGCCGGTCGCCGCCGACCGGAAGGCACGCCCCGAGGGCTGTCCCGATAGTCCGTGGCGGTCGGCGCGCGGCCACGGACGTGGTGCATCGCGAGACGGAGGGACGCCCGCATACGGCACGCATGCGGGTGTTCCGACAACGCGGCGAGGTGCCGCGGCCGTCGATGTGCGCCCGCCGGGGGTCACGGGACAGCCCTTAGGATGACGGCATGAAAGATCCCGGGACCACGGACGCCCCGGAGCCCAGGTCCCGACGCGGCAGACCGCCCAAGGCGGCCCTGTCCCAGGACCGGATCCTGGACGCCGCGGCGTCAGTGATCGAGCGCGAGGGTCCGGACGCGCTGACCCTGCGCCGCCTGGGTGCGGACCTCGGTTCCAACCACACGGCGGTGCTGCGCCACTTCTCCAGCAAGGACGACATCCTCCTCGGTCTGGCCGAACGGCTGATCGCCGAGGCGATCGACGGCTTCGAGGCGAGCGAGGACTGGCGCGACACCCTGGCCTCCCTCGCGCGGCGGATGCGGCGCGTGTGTCTGGCGCATCCCCGTATCGCCGTTCTGGTCACCTCCCGGGTCTCGCGCCGCGGAGCCGAGTTCCGGGGCGCGGACACGGTCATCGGCGCGCTCCGGCGGGCCGGCTTCGACGACCGGGACGCCGCCCGCTACTACCGCGCTCTCGTCGACACGTCCCTGGCAATGGGCGCGTTCGAGGCATCCTTCGCCGCGCTGGACCCCGAGGCCCGGGAGGGCGACCGGATGGCCTGGCGGCGCGAGTACCTCGTGGCCTCCCCCGCCCGCTACCCGCATCTGGCGTCCGCCGCCCCCTACCTGGCCGAGGCCGACGAGGACGACCACTTCGAGACCACTCTGGCCCTGTTGCTGGACGCGGTCGAACTGCGCGCCCGGCGCACGCGGGAGCCCGGCCCCGACCCGGCGCGGGACCAGGGCGTGTTTCGGAAGTAGCGTCGTCCGCCCGAAGGGCGGGGCCCGCGGCGCTTTCGAAACACGCCCCAACCGGAACCACGGGGACGAGTCCGGCCGTCACGGCAGGGGTATGCAACTCGTACCAGCCGCTCGTCCCGCCGGGAACGGACCATGTCCGTACGGATGTCGACGAACGGCACGAAGTACAGGGTGAGGGCGGCGGATTCCACATGCTGCGGCCCGTGTTCCGGGCAAGTACCGAGCGGAGGAGTGGAGTCGGTGAACAGAACGGCCGACGGATGCGCGGGCCGGTTCCGGAATGCCGCGTACACCGCAGGGCGAAAGGAGATTCCGTGGCAAAGCCTCTGAGTGCGGCACAGGTCGTATCCGCGCTTCGGGCCGAGGGCGTCCGTGTCGTCGAGGTCGGCAACTGGCGTACGCACAACCGAAATTCAAAGGGTGCGTGGGGCCCCGTCAACGGGTCGATCGTGCACCACACGGTCACCAAGGGCACCGCGTCCACCGTGGCCATGGTCCGTGACGGGTACTCGTCCCTGCCGGGCCCGCTCTGCCACGGGATGATCGCGAAGGACGGCCGGGTCCACATGGTCGGCTGGGGCCGCGCGAACCACGCGGGGGGCGGCGACCCGCGGGTCCTGGACCAGGTGATCGCCGAGTCGTACGGCAGCCGTCCGACCGCGCCGACGAAGGGCAACGCGAACGGGGTCGACGGCAACGCGCGGTTCTACGGCTGGGAGTGCGAGAACCTCGGCGACGGCAAGGACCCCTGGCCCAAGGCGCAGTACGACGCGATCGTCCGCGTCCAGGCGGCCCTGTGCCGGGCGCATGGCTGGTCGGCGAAGTCCGTCATCGGCCACTTGGAATGGAGCTCCGACAAGGTCGACCCCCGCGGCTTCACCATGGTCAAGCTCCGCGCCGACGTGGCCGAGCGGCTGAAGCACCCAGCGAACTGGAACCCGAACGAGGAGGACCCCATGGCGGGGATCACCAAGAAGGACATCTTCGACGCCGTGTGGAAGACCGACGCGATCGCCGGCCCGACCGACGCGGCGGACCACAAGACGAACCCGACGTGGCAGGCACAGTCGATCCTCAAGGACATGCAGGCCCGCATCCGTTCCATGGACAAACGGCTGGCCGCCCAGACCGCCGCGATCGCGGCCCTCGCCGGACAACTCGGCAAGGGCACGGACACCGCCACCGTCGTCGCCGCGGTCGAGAACGCAATCGAACGGGCCGTGGCCGACGAGCCGTGACGGTCACGCCGACACGCACGCCCGCGTCCCCGATGTCGCCCGGTCCCGTGGCCCGGGCGTACAGGTGAGGGGCGAAGCCTGTCAGGCAGTGTGGACTCCAGAGGCATCCATGTGGCCTCGATCATGAAAAAGGTCCCCCGGCCGCAATCGTCCGGGGGACCGGTTCAGGCTCTCACTTGTGACTTCTCACTGTGGTCGCGGACGGTTCCGAACCACCGGCATCCGCTTTGTGAGGCCCGCGGTGACGGCCGGTCAACTCTTCTCTGTCGGCGACGTACCGACTGCTGGTCCTGGTCCCGGCCGCGTTCACCGGCACCCGGTGCGCGTCGCGTACCAGGTGATCTCAAGCTGATCGAGCGTCGGCACGCGTACTCGCATGCTGCTTCCGGATTCCCGGCGGCGGCCTCCACCGCGGCGAGATCGCCGTAGATCACGGTGCGCTGTTCGTCCTCGGTACGGGGCAGGTCGTCGAGCACGCCGAGGAGAGTCGTGCGCGCCTGTGGCAGGTGCCCGGCCGTCAGCTGGGTTTTCCCCTTGAAGGCCGCCGGCCGGACAGCGCTGAACCAGTCGAGCCACTCAGGGGTCGCATGCTCGGCGCCTGTCGCGAGGACGCCCTCGGCGTGCCCGATCGGGTGCAGGGCAGTGCGGACGTTTCCGCATCGGGTCTCGCAATCGGCCTCGACGGCGTCGAGCCAGGCCAGGTGGGTGGCGGAGGCGGGACGGCGGGAAGCCGTGAGCCACATGGATCGGCTGCTCAGGAGCCCCCCGGGCGTGAGTGACCGCCCCCGTTGATGTCAGAAGTAGACGTCAAAGGCCCCCAGCCATGATCGGCTGAGGGCCTTTGTGCTGGTGGGCGCGGGACGCCGTGAGTTCGATCCGCGATATCAGCGGCCCTGGATCGCTACAACTGTATGACTGCATCTGGTCCGCAGAGAACCGCGGCGACCGTTGGTGGCCGCTGTCGTTGATGTCAGCTTGCCCCTCGATGCCTGTGGTCGCTCGTATTGCTCGTCCGGGTGCATATCTCGTGCAGGTTCTAGCCCAGATGTCCAGGCTTGGCCTCACGATGTGTCTCCTCGTGAAGGTGAAAGAACATGCCGACGTACGTCACCTTGCTGAGCTGGACCGATCAAGGTGTCCGAAACTACAAGGACACCGCAAAGCGCTCCGAGGCCTTCGGGTCAGCGGTACAGAAGCTCGGGGCGAAGCTCCTGAGTATCTACTGGACCGTCGGTCCGTACGACCTCGTGGCCATCGTCGAGGCGCCCGACGACGAAACTGCCACGGCAGCACTCCTGCAGCTCGGTGGGGTGGGCAACGTCCGTTCCACGACTCTGCGGGCCTTCGGCCCAGAGGAGATGGAGCGCATCATCGCCAAGGCGGCTGGCTGACGACCCACGTCGTCCAGGACACCCAGCGCGAGGCAGTGAGTCACCTGGACAGCATGCTCAAGCGGCGTCCCGGCTGTGAGCGACCACGCCCATGGCTGACCGCCCCCGTTGATGAAGAAGTAGACGTCAAAGGCCCCCAGCCATGATCGGCTGAGGGCCTTTGTGCTGGTGGGCGCGGACGGTTTCGAACCGCCGACATCTGCTTTGTAAGAGCAGCGCTCTACCCCTGAGCTACGCACCCGTGGATGAACCAACAGGGTACATGGCCGATCGACCACGGTCACAAGCGGTCCCGGGCCGACCGGACGCGGGGCCTGAGCGGTCGCCCCGTCGGCGGTGGCGGCGCGGGGACGGTGAATGGGGCTTCGGGCCGGAGGCCGGGTGGTGGGGGGTTATCCCCACCCCGATCATGGTGGCCGACCGGATTCCGGCGGGCCGGGTCGCCTACGTACGGTGAGGTCACACCGTTGGGGACCACCCGGCGTAACCGTGGGGGAATGGATCATCGTGACAGTCCGCACTCGTGCTCTCATCGCGTCCGGCGGGGCCCTGCTCCTGGGGCTGGCCGTCAGTGGCTGCGGAAGCTCGGACCCCGGTGACGCGCCCGCCGAGCACAAGTCGTTCGCCCTCGGCGGGGAAACCGGGAAGGCACTGACCATCGACGCCACCAACACGACGCTGGAACTCACGCCCGGCGATGTGCGCGAGGTCGAGGTGACCCGGCACGTCGACGGCTGGGTGTTCGCCGGGAGCGGGCCCGAAGCGCAGTGGGGGCTGCGGGACGGCACGCTGACCCTCCGGGTGAAGTGCCGGGCCCTGATCAGCGACTGCTCCTCGCGGCACCGGGTGAAGGTGCCGCGTGGCGTGGCGGTGACCGTCAAGGGCGGCAACGGAAGGATCACCGCGTCCGGCTTCGACACGCCTCTCAAGCTGCGCAACAACAACGGCTCCGTCACCGTCCGGGACTCCAGCGGGCCGCTCTCGCTGGAGAGCAACAACGGAACCCTCGACGCGGAAGGGATCTCGGCGGCGTCCGTGTCGGCGAAGTGCGACAACGGCAGGATCCGGCTCGGCTTCGCCTCCGCCCCGGATCTCGTCGAGGCCCGCAGCCACAACGGGAGCATCACCATCGGCCTGCCGAGCGGTTCCGTGAAGTACGCGGTGAGCGCCACCGCCCGCAACGGAAGGACCTCGGTGGACGTACCGCGCAGCGACGACAGCTCTCATGTGGTGGAGGCCCGGAGCAACAATGGCCGGATCACGGTTCGAACCGCGAACTGATCGGCCCGTGTGTTCGTCCATACCTGGTGGGACAATGTACCGGGCAGGGCGGAACGGCACGGGAGAGGGATGTGACGGCGACACACGCGCGGCCGCAGTCGAGAGCGGGTGGGGATTCCGCCGTCGGTGACACCACCGCCAAGGGCACCACCGCCCGGCGTTCGAACTCCAGAAGTTCCGCCGTCGCGCGTTCCGGGGGCAGCGCTCCCGGAGCGCTCAGGGACGTTGTCGCGCTGGTCCTGCTCCCGGTGCCGCTGCTCGCGGCGGCCCTGCCCGCGGCGTTCGCCGGCGGGGGTACGAGGCGTTGGTTCGGCGGGCGCGGCGGGAACCAGCGCGCCGACGCGCAGGCCGCGAAGGACGCCGCGGCCGCCGCCTTCTACGAGCTGGACACGGCCCAGCGCGATCTGCGGATCTCGATCGAGACGATCACCGCCGTCGACAGTTCGCCCGACGCGCGCAAGGCCGTCGACGACTTCGACGCCCTCGGTCGGCGGATCGACGAGGTCAGCCACCGGTACATCACCGCGGTCGACGCGCACGATCTCGACCGGGACGATCTGGAGCCGGCCGTCGCCGCCAGGGCCAGGACGGAGCTGACCGCGGCCAAGGACGATCTGGTACGGGCCAAGGGCGAGCTGGACCGGTTCGCGCGAGGCCTCGGGCCGCTCCTGGGCAAGGCGGAGACGCAGCTCGCCCGGCTCGCACCGGCCGTGGAGCGGGCACGGCAGGCGCTCCTCGGTGCGAGCAACGCTCTCGACGCGGTGCGGGCGTCCGGGCTGCGGGCGGACGACCTCGCCGCGCGGCTGGCGGCCCTCGCCCCCGAGCTGACCAAGCTCAACGAGGGCGCCGGGCGGCACGGTGTCCAGGAGACCCTGCAACGCGCCGACCGGGTGCTGCGTGACGCCGAGGCGGTACGTGCCGACGCGGACCGGCTGCCCGCACGGGCCGCGGAGATCGACCACCGGCTGGTGTCGCTGCGTACGCGCGCCCAGGCGCTGACGACCCGGGCGGCCTCGGTGGAGCCGGTGCTGAGCGAACTGCGGCGGCGTTTCTCGGCCGCGTGCTGGCAGGACCTCCAGCCGGTCCCCGAGCAGGCGGCTGTCAACGTGCGGCAGGCCGAGGAGAAGCTGAAGGAGGCCACCCGGGCGCGGGACGAACAGCGGTGGGCCGACGCCACCTCCCGCCTGAGCACGGCACGCGCCCTGCTGAACGCCACGGACGAAGCGGTATCCATGGCCGGCGACCGGCTGAACAGGCTGAACGACGTGGCCAAGGATCCGCAGCAGGAGATCCAACGGACCCGGTTCACGATCAGGGACGCCCAGCGCTTGGCCATGGCCGGACGCAACACCCCCGATCCCCGGCACGCCCGCCCACTGGACGACGCGGTGGCCCGGCTGGAGCGCGCCGTCGCCGGACTCGACGAGCACCACCCGGACTACTGGCGCTTCCTCACCGAGACCGAGGCGGTACGGCGCACGGCCGCGCGGGTGGTCTCGGAGATCCGCGAGGAGCGCGGCGCGGGCGCCTGATCCGGGCCGTCGGAAAGGCAACTTGCCCGCCCGGCCCGTCCGACCGTGGTTCCCGCCCGCCCCGGGGCCCCGTTCGACCGAGGCCCCGGTAGTCCGACCGGAGTCCGGTGCGCGCTGCCTCGCGCCCCGATGCCCTCCCTCAATGCCCTCGCACCTCCGTGGCCTCCGGGGGCATGCGTGCCTTCTGGATGCGTGCCTGTGCTGATGTGCACCCGCGCCGCCCTCGGCGGATCCTGGGAGTACGTCTGAAGGAGGCACCCAAGGAGGCCGACATGGCCACCCACGAACTGCACGCCACCGGACGCCGGACTCCTCGACGCGGCCGCCCGAGAACCACCCGGTTCGACAAGCACCTCCCGGTCGATTACCGGCTCAACCGCGTCTACCGGGTCGGGGCCGGGCTGATGGGACTGGTGCTGCTCGCCTTCGGGATCCTCGGGCTGATGGACAGGATCGGCTTCTTCAACACCGGGGGCGCCACCGTCGCGGGCCTCAACACGAACGGGGCGCTCAGCGTCCTGTCCGTCTGCGTCGGCCTGCTGCTCTTCGCCGGAATGGTCATCGGCGGCAACTTCGCCTCGACACTCAACATGATCCTGGGCGTGGCCTTCATCCTCAGCGGCTTCGTCAACCTCGCGCTGCTCGACACCCGCTTCAACTTCCTCGCCTTCCACCTCCAGAACGTGCTGTTCAGCTTCGTGGTCGGCCTGATGCTGATGGTCTTCGGGATGTACGGACGGGTCAGCGGCGGACTCCCTCACGACAACCCGTACTGGCGGGCCCGCCACCCGGAGGAGGTCGAGCGCGAGCTGCGGGAGAGTCGGAGAACGGCGACGATGCCGGGCGTCCACCGCCCCTGACGCACACTCGCGCGCCCTCCCGCTCGCCTTTCACCGCGCCCTTCCGCTCACCTCTCCGCGTACCCCCGTACGCCTGCCCGTGCGCCCGCGCCCGCCGCCGTCGCGGGCCGGAGTCGAGCCCGCCCGCCGTCGGCCGGTGCCGGATAGCCTGGGGGCATGCCTCGTTACGAGTACCGCTGCCGCTCCTGCGGAGACACGTTCGAACTCAGCCGCCCGATGGCCCAGTCCTCGGCCCCGGCCTCCTGCCCCGCCGGGCACCCCGACACCGTGAAGCTGCTCTCCACCGTCGCCGTGGGAGGGTCGTCCGCCAGGTCGGCAGCACCCGCCGCCCCGTCGGCGAGTGCCGGGGGCGGGGGCTGCTGCGGGGGCGGCTGCTGCGGCTGAGCGCGTTTCGGCGACGCAGGGACACAGCAACGGGGCGGGGGCGTCGTGGGACAGTCCCGCCCCGCGTCCCCGACCTCCCCGGACAGAACAACTAGTGCTGTGACCGGGAAGGTTTGCCGGGTGGCTCGCGGCGTCCGGTGCGGTACATCGCAAGGCGGAGCATCGTCCGCGTACTGGACGTACGCGGGTGATGCGACAACACCGCGAGGTGCCGTGCCGGGCGTCGCGAGCCGGTGGACCTTCCCGGTCGCAGCACTAGCGCTTGCGGGAGAGGCTCAGCCCGTCGGACACGGTCAGCATCACGCTGTCCATCCGGGGATCGGCGGCCACGTGATCGTTGAACGCCTGGATCGCCGCCGCACTGCCGGTCGCCCGCGGATCGGTCACCAGACCGTGGAAGAGCACGTTGTCCGCGACGAGGAGGCCACCCGGCCGCATCCGGGGCACCAACTCCTCCCAGTACGCGATGTAGTTGCCCTTGTCCGCGTCCAGATAGGCGAGGTCGATGTGCGGCTCTGCCGGCATCGCCCGCAGCGTGTCGAGCGCAGGGGCGATACGGAGGTCGATCCGGTCGGCGACTCCGGCACGCTCCCACGCCTCACGGCCGTAACGGCCTCGTCCACGATTGTCAGCGGCGTCGCGGTGTCTGGGACCTCCGCCTCCGGCGTTGTCGTCAGTCCCCGACGCTCCTTCCCCAAGCTCTCAGCTGCTTTCGAGCAGGGGAGACCCCATCCGACTCCCTCCTCCGCCTTGGATTCGAAGGCCCCAGACGCCGCTCCTTCCTCCACTGCCAATCGTGGACGAGGTCGTAAGCGGTCCACTCCTCCGAGATGTCGCAGGCGATCAGCCGCCCGTCGGCGGGCAGTGCGCGCGCCATCGCCAGGGCGGAGAAGCCGGTGAACGTGCCGACCTCCACGATGTGCCGGGCCCCGGTCAGCCGGACGAGGAAGGCGAGCAGCGGGGCCTGCTCCTCGGCGGACTGCATGCCCGCCTGCTCGGGCAGACGGGCGTACGTGGTCTCGACCAGCTCCCGCTGCACCGCGTCGAGCGGCGGGTTGTGGGCCAGCATGTACGCGTACAGCTCGTCCGTGATCTTGGTCTCGTTGCCCTTGGTCATCACGCGCTCCTGTTCGGTCCCACTGCCCCCCGTCCTGGGTCTCCCGGGTCCGGCTCCCGGACCCCGGACCCCGACGCTCTTCCGGGCTCCCGGGGCTCCCCCGGGCCTGATGCTCCCCGGGCTCCGGACCTTCCCAGGGCCTGAGTGTCCTCCAGGCCCGGCTTTCCGGACCGCCGTGTCCCCCACCCGGCTCAGCGCACGAGCCGGTACCGGCGCACGCCCCGGCTCAGTGCTCGCCCGGTGTCAGCGCACAGCGCACGCCCCGGTTCAGCGCGTCCGCTCCGGACGGGGCCCGGGGAGGAGGTCCGGGCCCGAGGCCCGCAGGAGATGCCGGAGGATCGCCTCGCCCGCGGCCACCCCGTCCTCGGCCGTCACCTGGACGTGCGGGGCGTTCCAGTCGGCTTCGGCGAGTTCTCCGTGGGCCGGACGCCAGGCGTGGTCGGCGGCCAGGAGCAGATCGGCGTCGAGGACGCTGTCACCGGCCGCGAGGGTGCGCGTGGCACCCGTGCGCCGGGCGACCTCGCGCATGGCGGCGCTCTTGGTGAGCGGGGCCGGTACGGCGTAGATCTTGCGGCCCTGGAGAGAGACCGTCCAGCCGCGGCTCCCCGCCCACTCCCCCAGCTCCTCGACCCAGCCGTCGGGCAGCAGCGAGCGTTCCACGACGAGGTACGCGAAGAGGTCCTCGGCCACGCGCTCCTTGAGCACCCAGGCGGGGTCGGCCGCGGCCAGGAGACGGGCGCGGACCTCGGCGAGCGAGGCCGACTCGGCGGCGAGCCTGCGGGAGACCCGGGCCTGCCAGTCGCGGTCGGACTCGCCGTCGACGAGAAGGTGCCCGCCGTTGGCACAGATCGCGAACCGGGGTGCGGGGCCGGGGAGGCGGACGCGCCCGTACTGCTCACGGGTACGGGTGGTCGTGGGGACGAAGACCGTGGTGCGGGCCAACTCGTCGAGCAGCGCCGCGGCCGTCTCGGTCAGGTAGGAGAGCGGCTTGTGCTCGTACACCTCCACGCAGAGCAGGCGGGGGGCCTCGGCGTCCGGCACGGCGAGCCGGAGCGCCGCCGCGGAGTAGATCAGGGTGCGGTCGAGATCGCTGGCGACCAGTGTCGTGGCGGCGCGGGACGCGTCCGGTGCGGTCACTTCGCCTCCACCGCCCTGCCGTTCGCGCCCGTCGCGCCCCGTGTGTACTTCGGGTGGATCAACCCGACGCAGGTGTACGGGAGTTCGTCGACCTCCTCGATCGGTACCCCGCGCTGCCGCGCCAGCAGCCGGATGTGGTCGAGATCCGCGCCCGCGCCGCGCCTGGCGAGGATCTTCCACGGGACACGGCGCAGCAGTACGCGGGTGGTCTCGCCGACGCCCGGCTTGACCAGGTTCACGTCGTGGATGCCCTGCTCCTCGCTGATGCGTTCCACCGCGGCCCAGCCCTCCCAGGTGGGGGTCCGGTCGGCGACGAGCAGTGCCGCGACCTCCGTGTCCACGGCGTCGGCGACCTCGTCGAAGCACGCGGTGACGGTGTCGAGGAAGTGGCCGGACACATCGCTGCCCGCGAGTTCCCGGTAGAACTTCGCGCCGTGGAAGTCGTCGGCGCCGACCAGGTCGGAGCGGAGGACCGTACGCGAGACCAGCCCGGAAACAGTGGAGTTGAGGCAGGCCGACGGAATCAGGAAGTCCTCGCGGGTGCCGTAGGTGCGCACGCAGCCACCCGGGTCGGCCAGGACCGCGATCTCCGGATCGAAGCCCCCGGAGCCACCGGGCCTCACGACGCCCTCGGCCTCCTCCGGCCCCTTCGTACCGTCGAACTCGGCCAGGGCCTCGGCGAGTTCGCGGGTGATCGCCCCCTTGCCGGTCCAGCCGTCGACGAAGACGACGTCGGCCGGGTCGTGGTGGGCGGCCAGCCAGCGCAGGGCGTTGGCGTCGATGCCTCGGCCGCGCACGATGGAGACGGCGTAGTGCGGCAGGTCGAGGCCGTGCCGATGGCGGGCCCAGCGGCGCATGAGGATGCCGACGGGGGTGCCGGCCCTGACGAGCGAGACCAGGACGGGGCGTGAGGTGCGCTCGGCGAGAACGGTCTCGGTGACGGTGCCGACGGCACGGGCGACTCGGGCGGCCGACAGCCCCAGCGCCGCCTTGAACAGACTCTGATACTCGGCGGACGGCTGGTACTCGACGGGCAGCGACTCGGCGTAGTGCGCGCCACCGCTCTGTATCGCCTCCTCGCGTTCCTCGACCGGCGCCTCCAGTTCCACGTGCGAGAGGTCCTGGAGCAGCCAGCCGACCTCGTCCGGTGCGTAGGAGGAGAACGCGGGGCCGCGGAGGGGCTCGGGCAGCACGGTGGGGGGCTCCTGCCGTTCGGAGACGTATGAGTCGGACACGTACGGGTCGGGTGCATCGGACACGTACGGGTCGGGGGCACCGGGGTCGGAAACGTTCGGGTCGGGGGCGCGCGAAGGGATGCACGGCGGGGCGTACGAGGGGACGTACGACGGGACGACCGCGAGCAGGACGTGGTCGGTGTAGGCGGCGAGCCGGGCCAACAAGCCGTCGGGCGCGTGGAGTTCGGGCGTGTCGGCGGCGGAGTCGACGGTCACGACCACGGCGTCGAACCCGGCGCCCGCGACGTTGTACGCGTACCGGTCGCCGGGCCCGTCGGCCGGGTTGTCGTGGGCCGGGAAGACCAGTCGGCTGCGTATCGCGTAGCCCGGATCGTCCACGGCGAGGACGGGGGAACGCGTGGTCGTCGAGTAGCGCACCTCGGCGTCCGTACGCTCCTCCAGCGCCGCGGCCAGTCGGAGAGGCGCGTACATCAGCTCCTCGAAGCCGAGGACCAGTACGCGGCGGGCCCCGCCCAGTGCGGCCGCGACACGGTCGGCCATGGCCGGGAGCGCCCGTTCCAGGACGGCCCGGTGGGCGGGGGTGAAACCATGACGCCCGCCGTCGGGCACACCGGCCGGCCACCGGAGGTCGACCCGGGTGCACGTGCGGCGCTCCGTCCCGACGACCGCCTCCGAACCAGGAGAATCCGCTTCCGGACCGGGGAACCCCGCCTCCGGACCAGGAGAATCCGACCTCGGACCGGGAGAATCCGGGTCCGGGAGCGTGAAGTCCGTCTCCGGACCTGAGGACTCCCCTTCCAGGCCGGGAGACTGCGCCTCCCGGCCGCCGGAACCGGCCTCCTCCTGCGCGGCGACCAGCGCACGGCCCTTCTCCAGGACACCGTCCGGGAGCGTGACCGTGCCCGAGCACCGCGCCACCAGGTCGACGCGCGCGCCGATCTCCGCGGCGAACGCGGCCAGCCGTACCCGGTCGGCGGGTGAGCGCATGTCCACCAGGGCCACGACGACGTACCGCCCGCGCGGGTACCGCTCGTGCAGGGCACGGATGGTGTTGAGCACGGTGTTGCCGGTGGAGAACTCGTCGTCCACCAGCACCAGCGGCGCACCGGCGGCGGCACTCGACTGCTCCGCGACCGCGGCCGGCGCATCGGCGACCGCGCCCGGTGCCTCGCCGTCGCCCCGGCCGCCCGCCAGCAGGGCGGGGTCCTCCGGGAGCAGCAGATGCGAGGTGGCGTGCGAGTGCGACTCCTCGAAGCCGCCCGCCCGCGCCACTCCGTCGACCGGTCGGCGCGTCGAGTGGAGGTACGGCGCCACGCCCAGCCCGTCCGCGACCGCGTGCCCGAGGCCGGTGGCCGTCTCCGCGTAACCGAGCACGACCGCTCGGCGCGCCTCGGCCTCGCCGAGGAGTGCCCGCACCCGTCGGCCCAGCTCGAATCCGGCGCCGTACACCACGGAGGGCTTCTGCGGCACGTGCTTGCCGAGCACGTTCGACACGAGCAGATGGGCCCGCTTGGGGTTGCGGCGCAGGGCGAGGCCCAGCAGTTCCCGTAGCTCCCGGTCGCCGTCGGGCCTCCCGTCACCGACCAGTTCGACGCCCAGTCGTTCCGTGACCCAGCTGCCCGACCACACCATGCCCGTCGTCCGCTCCTCGCCCGGGGCCCTCATTCCACGACCCCCGCGGCCAGCAGCTCCACGAAGCCGACGTCCTCCCGTGCCACGCCGAAGACCTCGGCGCGCTGCAGGGTCCGCTCGGCCCAGGCGCGGTGCGGCTTCACCTCGTTCATCTTGTTCGTGTACGCGGAGCGCATGACGCCGCCGCCGTCGCGTTCCGGCCGCAGGATGTCCTGGGCGTCGCTGAACTCTTCGTGACTGACCACCGACAGCGCGTGCACGGGCGCGACGTGCGACGGATGGATGCAGGTCTTGCCGAGGAGGCCGTTGGCCCGGTCCAGCTCGATCTCACGCAGCAGACCGTCCAGGTCGTGCTCGATCAGCGCCGTGCGCAGCTCCTCGGCGCGGCCCTCCAGAAAGGGGCTGCGGCGCAGCTGCGGTTTGAACATGCGCTCCTGGAGCCGGAAGTACTCCCACACCGGTCCGGTGATCGTGAAGCCCGTGCCGTCCGCCCGGCCCAGCACGTTGACGACGTCGGCGATGACGGCGCCGACGATCTGTACGTCGTAGGCCGTCATGTCGGGCGGTCTGCGCAACCCGTACGCCGAGCAGAAGTCGGTGACGCCGAGCCGCAGCGCGAGCACGCGTTCGCGGTACTTGTCGACGGTGCGGGCTATTCCCCGCAGCGTTTCCCGGCGTGTCTCCAGGTGCAGCAGCTCGGGCGATTCGAGAACGGGCATCGCGAACAGTCGCCGTCCGCACGCCTTTTCGGCCTGGAAAACGGCCTCCATGAAGGGCGTGCCACGCTCTTCCGTGAACTTCGGAAGTACAAATCCAGACAACAACCGGACGGTGTTGCCGAGTCGGCGCACCAGGTCGTCGACCTGCCCCGGTTCCCGGACCCGGATGAAGAGCAGGGGCAGCTCGGCGCCTCGCGCATCGAGGTCGGCGAACTGCCTGACCAGGTTCTCCTCGGCACCGACGACCTCGGAGTCGTCGATGGAGTCCTCCAGGCAGAGCACCATCGACACGACTCCGCGCGCGACCTGCTTGATGATGTCGTCGGCGAGCCTCGGTCTGGTGGCGGGGCTGTACAGAGTCGCCCCGAGAGCGGCCGAAAGCACATGGGAGGGCGAATCCGCCCCGAAGACACAGGGCTCCCGGAAGAACAGCCTCTCTCGGGCCGCGGGCGCAACATGCCCGAAATGACGCATCTATTTCCCCTGTACTGCCTGACCGACCGAAGAACACATGGCCGGTAATAGTACGTACGGACGAGTGTCAAGAGTTCCCCATGGGCATGAACTCCGGGTAACTCGTCCATTTACCGACCACGCGGCGTACGGCGAACGGCCTGGTTCCGGGCCGCCCCGGAGACACCCGTGCGACCCCCGCGTTGTCCGCGCGGGCAGCCAGAAGGCAGGATGACGGGCATGACGCACGCGATGGTGAAAGGCTCGAACGTCCCTCTGGACGCCATGGCCGTACGGGCCGTGCTGCGCTGGACACCGGGCACCGGGGTTCCGGACGTGGACGCCTCGGCCCTGCTGCTGGGAGCCGACGGACGCGTGCGCTCGGACGAGGACTTCGTCTTCTACAACCAGCCCCGCCACCCCTCCGGCCTGGTTCGACGGCTGCCGAAGCGCAGTGTGCCCGAGGGGCTCACGGACAGTATCGAGACCGATCTCACCGCGCTCGACCGCTCGGTGGACCAGGTGATCATCGCCGCGTCCTCCGACGGCGCCGCCTTCGCCCAGGTGCGCGATCTGCGCATCCTGCTGTACGACACGGCGGGCACCGGCGAGGAGCCGCTCGCCGTCTTCGACGTGCGGCCCGAGACCGGCGAGGAGACGGCGATCATCTGCGGGGAGCTCTACCGGCGCGGCGATGGCTGGAAGTTCCGGGCCGTGGGGCAGGGCTATCCGACCGGACTGGTCGGCCTGGCGACCGCTTTCGGCATCTCGGTCGACGAGACGGAACCCGCCCCGGCCCCCTCTGTGTCCTCGGTGGCCGCGGTCACGTCCCCGGCGCCCTCCCTCATAGCCGCGGCCCCGCCCGCGCCCGCGTTCCCGCCGCCCGCGCCCGCGTTCCCGCCGCCCGTGCCCGCGTTCCCGCCCGCCCCGGCGCCCGGCCCCGACGCTCAGGTCACGGTCCAGCACCAGCAGCCCGGATACGGCTACCCACAGCCCCCGATGGCCCACCCGGCCCCGCAGCCGGTCGTCCCTCCACCCGCCTACGGGTACCCGCAGGCGGGTGCGGCCCAGGCCGCCTACGGCTATCCGCAGCCCGCCCCGGCCGCCGCGCCCGCTCCCGACCCGCACTTCGTGCTGCCTCCGCAGGGACCGCAGTTCGTACGGCAGTGACACGGCGCCGGAGCGCCGCGCGCCCGGCACCGGGGCGTCCCGTCACGGACCGGTCGCGCCGCCCCGGTACGGACCGGCCACGGTCCGGCGTCCGCGCTCGGGTCCAGGACGTGCGGCCGCGCGCGGCTCTCGGGTCCGGGGCCGGGGGCGTGTGCCGCTCTCAGGTCCGGGACTTGTAGCCGCGCCCCCACTGCATGCCCCAGCCGTACATGCGGTCCAGCTCCGACTGGAAGCCGTACACGAACTTCACCTCGCGCCGCACGACGAACTCGTCCTTGGAGTTGTCGACCGTGAACACCGCGCAGGAGCGCGCCTCCGGGGCGTCCTCGTCGAGTTCGATCTCGATCTGCGGCCCGTTGCCGGGGTAGAGCGTCACCTTGGCGTGCGTGCGGTCGAAGGCCGGCGTCTGGTCGTAGATGTAGACGAAGAACAGCAGCCGCTTGAAGTGCTCGCGCTGGTCGAGATTGATGTAGACGGTCTCGCCGGACGGCGCCCCGAAGCGGTCGTCCCCGCTGAGCCGTATGTACGGCGGTGCGTTCAGGTCGCCCAGAAGGTTGCCCAGCGGCTGGACCACTCCCCTGGTTCCGTCCTTCAGCTCATACATGCAGCCCAGGTCCAGGTCCACGTTGACCATCCCCTGGGTGTGCGCCTGGACGACATCGGGCTGGAACATCTTCAGGGGGCGCAGCAGCCTGCCGCTCTGCCGTGATCTGCCTTCTATGTCGGACGTGCGCATGCGCCAGGAGAGGTTGACC
This sequence comes from Streptomyces sp. NPDC001750, assembly GCF_042892615.1. Taxonomy (NCBI): domain Bacteria; kingdom Bacillati; phylum Actinomycetota; class Actinomycetes; order Kitasatosporales; family Streptomycetaceae; genus Streptomyces; species Streptomyces sp. NPDC001750. The sequence goes on from NZ_JBIAUE010000004.1 coordinate 436,469, forward strand.
CGCAGATTGCCGTTCAGCGCGCCGTTCTTGGTCAGCGAGACCGTGGCGTTCCGCTTGGAAAGCACGATCGAGCTGGTCAGCGCGTTGCCCGACTCGAACTGCGGCTGCCGCCCCGGCCATAGATTGTCCAGGAACCCCATCCCCAACCCCCACGTCTCTCGGTTCTCTCGATCGGAACTGCCCCGGCCCGTGCCCCGGCCAGATGGCGATGGCCGTCCCATGCCGCGCACGGTCCCCACATCACCGCGGGGCGGGCCGCCGGGCCGGTCCCGGATGTCTCCGGAGAACCGTCGCCACGCGGACCGCCCCGCTGAGAGCGTTCCTCATTCCCCACCGGGTCACACCCCGGAATTCCCCGCCGGATCAGGCCCGGCCGGGAATTCCCACCGGATCGCACCCGGACTCCCCGGCAGATCGCACCGGAGCGGGGCTCCCCGCCCCGGTCGCACCGGAGCGGGGACTTCCCCCGAGATCACACGCCGGACGGGACTTCCGTCCTGGATCCCGCCTCGTCGTCCCCGCCCGCGGCCGCCAGCGCCTTGTTGCGCCGGACCGAGGACCAGAAGGACCAGCCGATCAGCAGGACACCGACCAGACCGGTGATGAGCTCGTGGATCTGGTACTGGATGGTGACGAGGAGGATGACGGCCAGCGCGCCGATGGCGTAGTGGGCGCCGTGCTCCAGGTAGACGTAGTCGTCGAGGGTGCCCTGACGGACGAGGTAGACCGTGAGCGAACGGACGTACATGGCGCCGATGCCGAGGCCCAGGGCCATCAGCACGATCTCGTTGGTGATGGCGAAGGCGCCGATGACACCGTCGAACGAGAAGGACGCGTCGAGCACCTCCAGGTAGAGGAACATGAAGAACGCGGCCTTGCCGGAGAGCGCGATCGCGGAGACCTTCTTCCCGCTCTTCCGCGCCTCCTCCTCGGCCTCGTGCTCCCGCTCCTCCTCTTCCTCCAGCCGGTTCTCGAAGAAGCCCGAGAGACCGCCGACGATGAGGTACGTGATCAGACCAGCGACCCCGGCGAGCAGAACGGTTTCTGCCTTGTCGGCGTGACCGCCGCCGTGCTGGTGCGCGTTGGTCGCGAAGGTCATGGCCGAGATCATCAGCACGATCAGCGCGATGCAGACCGACAGCATGTCGACCTTGCCCAGCTTCGCGAGCGGGCGCTCGATCCAGCGCAGCCACTGGATGTCACGCTCCTCGAAGATGAAGTCGAGGAAGATCATCAGCAGGAACATGCCACCGAACGCGGCGATCGCCGGGTGGGCGTCCGTGACCAGTTCCTGATAGCGCTCGGGCTGGTTGAACGAAAGGTTCACCGCCTCGATGGGACCCATCTTGGCGGTGACGGCCACGATCACGACGGGGAACACCAGTCGCATACCGAAGACGGCGATGAGCACACCGATCGTGAGGAAGATCTTTTGCCAGAAGGCATTCATCTTCTTCAGGATTCCCGCGTTGACCACCGCGTTGTCGAAGGACAGCGAGATCTCCAGGATGGACAGGATCGCCACCACGCCGAAGGCTTCCCACCCCCCGTAGAACACCGCTGCGACCAGGCCGAGCGCGGTGACCGCGAACGACCAGCCGAAGGTTTTCAGAAGCACTGGCTACCCCATCGTGTGTGAAACGGGTCTCCCCCGGCTTGAACGGGGCTCCCCCGCGCCGTGCGCGGCTTTACGAAACGTTGACCCCAAAGTCTAGAGCGATCCCGCGCAACCCGGACGCGTACCCCTGACCCACGGCGCGGAACTTCCATTCGCCGTTGTACCGGTACAGCTCGCCGAAGATCATCGCGGTTTCCGTCGACGCGTCCTCCGTGAGGTCGTAACGCGCGAGTTCCTGACCGTCCGCCTGGTTGACCACGCGGATGTACGCATTGCCGACCTGTCCGAAGGTCTGTCCCCGGCTGTCCGCCTCATGAATGGAGACCGGGAAAATGATCTTGTCGCAGTGCGCCGGAACCTGGGTGAGATTCACGATGACCGACTCGTCGTCGCCATCGCCCTCGCCCGTGAGATTGTCGCCGGTGTGCTCCACGGAGCCGTCGGGGCTCTTGAGGTTGTTGTAGAACACGAACCATTCGTCGCCGAGCACCCGGCCCGACTGGCACAGCAGGGCGCTGGCGTCGAGGTCGAAGTCGGCGCCGGTGGTGGAACGCGCGTCCCAGCCGAGCCCGACCAGCACCTGGGTGAGGTTGGGTGCGGCCTTGGAGAGGGAGACATTGCCTCCCTTGGCGAGTGTGACGCCCATGGTGTGGTCCTCCCCGAGTCGATGAGTCGATGAAACCGTCTATTGAACCTGAATCGACTGCCGAGCCCGTTCGGCGCCGCACCACGTGCGGCGCCGAACGGGCTGCGTGCCTGGGCGAACCGGGCCGCTTCCGGCGGACCGACCCGGTCTCGTACCTGTTCGACCGTCGGCGCCTCGAACGTCCGAGCCCTCACCCCGGACGCCGAGAACCCCGGGGCCGGACGCCGACGCCCACGGTGTCCGGGGCCTCGGACGACTAGTGCCGGGAACGGCACTAGACCCCGGATGCGGGGATCTCAGACGTTGACGCCGAAGTCCTGCGCGATGCCGCGCAGCCCCGAGGCGTACCCCTGGCCGATGGCGCGAAACTTCCACTCCGCCCCGTGGCGGTACAGCTCACCGAAGACCATGGCGGTCTCCGTGGACGCGTCCTCGCTCAGGTCGTAGCGCGCCAGCTCGCTGTTGTCGGCCTGGTTGACCACGCGGATGTACGCGTTGCGCACCTGGCCGAAGCTCTGCTGGCGGGTCTCGGCCTCGTAGATCGAGACCGGGAAGACGATCTTGTCGACGTCGGCCGGAACGGCGGACAGGTTGACCTTGATGACCTCGTCGTCGCCCTCGCCCTCACCGGTGAGGTTGTCACCGGTGTGCTCCACGGAGCCGTCGGGGCTCTTGAGGTTGTTGAAGAAGACGAAGTTGCTGTCGTTGCTGACCTTGCCCTGGGCATTCGTCAGCAGGGCGCTGGCGTCGAGGTCGAAGTCACCACCGGTGGTGGTACGGGCATCCCAGCCCAGACCGACGATCACGGCGGTCAGGTTGGGCGCGGCCTTGGTCAGCGAGACGTTGCCGCCCTTGCTGAGGCTGACTCCCACGAGTCCTCCCATTGGTTTCCTGGGCGGCCGGCGGGCGCCGGCGCCTCCACGTTGCTTGGCATCCGATCAACGAGTGGATCCTAGTGACCGGTTCCCGGCCGGAGCAGCCTTTTGGCCGGGCTGATGCGGATCCACCGGCCGCCGGTCTGGCGGACCGGAACGATCCGGTGGATCGCGGTGCTGCGGTGCATCGGGGTGCTGCGGTGCTCCGAGCCACCGGGACGTCCCGGTGGCTCGGTGCCCCGCGGGATCAGAGCGCGTCGAGCGCCTTGATGTAGTCGTTGAGGTCACGCGCGTCGGGCAGGGCGTTGACCACGGTCCAGCGCACCACGCCCTCCTTGTCGATGACGAAGGTGCCGCGCACCGCGCAGCCCTTCTCCTCGTCGAAGACGCCGTACGCCCGCGAGGTCTCGCCGTGCGGCCAGAAGTCCGAGACCAGCGGGTATTCGAGACCCTCCTGCTCGGCGAAGACCCGCAGGGTGTGGATGGAGTCGTTGGAGACGGCGAGCAGCTGCGTGTCGTCGTTCACGAACTTCGGCAGCTCGTCGCGGAGCGCGCAGAGCTCACCCGTGCAGACGCCGGTGAAGGCGAACGGGTAGAAGAGCAGCACGACGTTCTTCTCGCCGCGGAAGTCGGAGAGCTTCACGGTCCGGCCGTGGTTGTCCTTCAGCTCGAAATCCGGGGCCTGGGTGCCGACCTCGATCGCCATGAGACGCGTCCCTTTCGCTACGTTCACCGGGCTGGGCTGTCCGGGTGGCCCCAGCCTACGCAGGCCTCGCGCCGCCCCGTACGCCGCCCGCACGGGCCGCCCGCAGTCCCGCACGGACCCCGGGACCGCGCGAGCGGCGGCGGCCAGGCCGGTCGGGACCGGGCGACCGTCGTGCCGGCCGGAGCCCCGGGGCGGGTGCCGCGCGGCCAAAGGCCGTTCGCAGGCGGCCCGACAGCCGTAGGGCACGCCCGTGCACGGCCGGATACGCAGTCGTACGAAGTGGCCGTACGACGAAGGTCCCCCCTGCGGCCGCTGCCGGTGGGGGGACCTTCGTGGTTCGGGCGCGTCGAGCGCCGTTCAGCGCTTGCCGCGGGCCGCCTTCGGCGTGACCAGACGGCTGCCCGTCCAGTCCTTGCCCACGCTGATGCTCTTGGTCTGGGAGAGACCGGCGGTCTGCGCGGCCTCGTTGATGTCGCTCGGTTCGATGTAGCCGTCACGGCCGGTCTTCGGCGTCATCAGCCAGACCGTGCCGCCGTCCTCGATCAGACCAATGGCATCCACCAGCGCGTCCGTAAGGTCGCCGTCCTCGTCGCGGAACCACAGCAGGACGGCGTCGGCGACGTCGTCGTAGTCCTCGTCGACCAGATCCTGACCGATCGCGGCCTCAATGCCCTCACGGAGCTCCTGCTCGACGTCGTCGTCGTAGCCGATCTCCTGGACCACCTGTCCGGGCTCGAACCCCAGGCGTGCTGCCGGGTTGGTCCGCTCCTCCGCGTGGTCCGCGGTCGCGCTCACGGGTTGCCTCCTGATCATGTTTCGGAAAATGCTTCGGCCACGCGCGTGCGCGAGGCATTGGCCGTAGTCCACACGGGAGTGGCGGATCGCGCAAGTACCCAGCGTGCGAGACCGCCTAAACGAGGACGTTCCCTGCCACGTCCCCGCGGTGTCGGCGGCCTCCCCTGCGGGGCCCGGCGCTACCGTCCACACCCTTTACGTCCTTCCACAGCTTATGCCGTTTCGGTCCGCCATTCGGATTCGAACATCCTTTGGGAACGCTTAGGCGGCTTGGGCGTATGGTTTGCGTTTGCGGCGACCCGTTCCCCCGCCATGGACGCGATGTCTCGTGAACACAGGGGTTACCCCTCGGTAGAGATGACGTTTGCGCCCTTGCGGTACACGATGGTGATGGCGTACTGGCACCACATCCATCCCGGGGGCACGTTCTCCCGTGACCGGCCCCGTAGAGCAGCACCGAACAGCGAAGGAACAGCGTGGCTTCCGGATCCGATCGCAACCCGATCATCATTGGCGGCCTGCCGAGCCAGGTCCCGGACTTCGATCCCGAAGAGACCCAGGAGTGGCTCGACTCGCTCGACGCCGCCGTCGACGAGCGAGGCCGTGAGCGGGCCCGTTATCTGATGCTCCGGCTCATCGAGCGCGCGCGAGAGAAGCGTGTCGCCGTGCCGGAGATGCGCAGTACGGACTACGTGAACACGATCGCCACGAAGGACGAGCCGTTCTTCCCCGGCGACGAGGAGATCGAGCGCAAGATCCTCAACGCGACCCGCTGGAACGCGGCCGTGATGGTGTCGCGCGCCCAGCGCCCGGGCATCGGGGTCGGCGGCCACATCGCCACCTTCGCCTCCTCGGCCTCGCTCTACGACGTGGGCTTCAACCACTTCTTCCGGGGCAAGGACGACGGCCTGGGCGGCGACCAGATCTTCTTCCAGGGCCACGCGTCCCCGGGCATCTACGCCCGCGCCTTCCTGCTCGACCGACTGAGCGAGGCGCAGCTCGACGCGTTCCGCCAGGAGAAGTCGAAGGCGCCCAACGGTCTGTCCAGCTACCCGCACCCGCGGCTGATGCCGGACTTCTGGGAGTTCCCGACCGTCTCGATGGGCCTCGGCCCGCTCGCCGCGATCTACCAGGCGCGGATGAACCGGTACATGGAGGCGCGCGGCATCGCCGACACCTCCCGGTCGCACGTATGGGCGTACCTGGGCGACGGCGAGATGGACGAGCCGGAGTCGCTGGGCCAGCTCTCCCTCGCCGCCCGCGAAAACCTGGACAACCTGACCTTCGTGGTCAACTGCAACCTGCAGCGGCTCGACGGCCCGGTGCGCGGCAACGGCAAGATCATCCAGGAGCTGGAGTCGCAGTTCCGCGGCGCCGGATGGAACGTCATCAAGCTGGTCTGGGACCGCTCCTGGGACCCGCTGCTCGCGCAGGACCGCACCGGCATCCTGGTCAACAAGCTGAACACCACGCCGGACGGGCAGTTCCAGACGTACGCCACCGAGTCCGGCGCGTACATCCGCGAGCACTTCTTCGGGGACGACCCGCGGCTGCGCGAGATGGTCAAGGACATGTCCGACGACCAGATCCTGCACCTGGGGCGCGGCGGTCACGACCACCGCAAGGTGTACGCGGCGTACGCGGCGGCCAAGGCCCACAAGGGCCAGCCCACGGTGATCCTGGCGCAGACGGTCAAGGGCTGGACGCTGGGGCCGAACTTCGAGGGCCGCAACGCCACCCACCAGATGAAGAAGCTCACGGTCGAGGACCTCAAGCGGTTCCGCGACCGGCTGCACCTCCCGATCAGCGACAAGCAGCTGGACGAGGGCTACCCGCCCTACTACCACCCGGGTCGCGACTCGGAGGAGATCCAGTACATGCACGACCGCCGCAGCAGTCTGGGCGGTTACGTCCCGACGCGTGTGGTGCGTGCGAAGCCGCTGGTTCTGCCCGAGGACAAGACGTACGCGACCGCGAAGAAGGGTTCGGGTCAGCAGTCGATCGCCTCGACCATGGCGTTCGTCCGCATCCTGAAGGACCTCATGCGGGACAAGGAGATCGGCAATCGTTTCGTGCTGATCGCGCCCGACGAGTACCGCACCTTCGGTATGGACGCCTTCTTCCCGAGCGCGAAGATCTACAACCCGCTGGGTCAGCAGTACGAGTCGGTGGACCGCGATCTGCTGCTCGCGTACAAGGAGTCGCCGCAGGGGCAGATGCTGCACGACGGCATCTCGGAGGCCGGTTGCACGGCGTCGCTGATCGCCGCCGGGTCGGCGTACGCCACGCACGGCGAGCCGCTGATCCCGGTGTACGTCTTCTACTCGATGTTCGGTTTCCAGCGCACCGGCGACCAGTTCTGGCAGATGGCCGACCAGCTCGCACGCGGCTTCGTGCTGGGCGCGACCGCCGGTCGCACGACGCTGACCGGTGAGGGTCTCCAGCACGCCGACGGCCACTCCCAGCTGCTGGCCTCGACCAACCCGGCGTGCGTGGCGTACGACCCGGCGTTCGGCTACGAGATCGCGCACATCGTCAAGGACGGTCTGCGCCGGATGTACGGCGAGAACAGCGAGGACGTCTTCTACTACCTCACCGTCTACAACGAGCCGATCCAGCACCCGGCCGAGCCGGAGAACGTCGACGCGGAGGGCATCCTCAAGGGTGTCTACCGCTTCAAGGCGGCCGAGCGCGGCGAGATCCCGGCCCAGATCCTGGCGTCCGGCGTGGCCGTGCCGTGGGCGGTCGAGGCGCAGCGGATCCTCGCCGAGGAGTGGAACGTCCGGGCGGACGTCTGGTCGGCGACCTCCTGGAACGAGCTGCGCCGCGAGGCCGTGGAGACGGAGCGGTACAACCTGCTGCACCCGGAGGAGGAGCAGCGCGTCCCGTACGTGACGCGGAAGCTCTCCGGCTCCGAGGGACCGTTCGTGGCGGTCTCGGACTGGATGCGTTCGGTGCCGGACCAGATCGCGCGCTGGGTGCCCGGTGCGTACCAGTCGCTGGGCGCGGACGGCTTCGGCTTCGCGGACACGCGTGGTGCGGCCCGCCGGTTCTTCCACATCGACGCGCAGTCGATCGTGCTCGCGGTGCTGACGGAGCTGGCGAAGCAGGGCCGGATCGACCGGTCGCTGCTGAAGCAGGCGATCGACCGGTACGACCTGCTGGACGTGACCGCGGCCGACCCGGGCGCGGCCGGCGGCGACGCGTAGGCGCGACGGAGGTCGGGCCGAGAACGACCGAGGGGCGGCGGGGACCGGACGGGTCCGCGCCGCCCCTAGTTGCACCGCACCGGACGCCGCGAGCTTCCCGGCAAACCTTTCCGGCCACAGCACTAGGCGTGTCGCATCGTGCCGCTGCCGCCCTTCGGGGCGCCCGGCCTCGTTGCTGCCGACGGGCAGGGTTCCAGCCGCTCGGCGTGTCCCGTGCCGCCCTGCCGACCTCGGCATGTCCGGTGCCGCACCCGCCGCGCCGCCCCTCGGCGTGTCGGGCCGTGCCTGCCGCCCCTCGGCGTGTCGGGTGGCATCCGGTGGAGTCCGGTCAGTTCTCCCAGACCTTGAACGCCCGGACCTGGTACGGGGACCGGGGCAGCCAGGTGCCGCCGCCCGGGTAGGTCTCGAACTCCCCGGTCTCGGCGCATTCCGCCGACTGGTACGTGGTGACCGGGCGGCCCGTGCGGTTGGCGAGCGCCTGGATCCTGGCACCCGCCCGGAGCGGGACGCAGCTCTCGATGTCGACGGTGGACAGCTCGTGGATCTGCCGGGCTCCGGTGAAGTCCGGTTTCTCCCAGAGGCAGAGCTGGCCGCTGTCGCAGGTCCCGAGCCGGACGGGCGCGGAGCGGGCGGCGGGCCGTGAGTCCGGGGCGTGCGCGGCGGCGGCCTGCGGAATCAGGGCGGCAGCGGCGAGAGCGGTGGCAAGAGCGGTCGTACGCATCGTGCGTGTCGTACGCATGGAAATCGACCCCCGTGGTCGTGCGAATCGGTTGTATGCACCCTGACCTGCGGGGCGACGCCCGGGAAAGGGGCCGCGGGGCACACCACCCGGATAGGCGACAGCCCCGCCGGAACGGTCCGACGGGGCTGTTGTACGCGGTGTGTTGACGGCGCCGGGTCTGCCGGCCCGCCGACGCGTCGGGGGGCGGTACGGGGGTCAGATGTGGCCCACGCCCGCGCCCGCCTCGGCGTTCTGACCCCGCTTGGCGAGCGTGGCGACCAGCGCGGCGGCCACGGCGACGACGCCGGCGACCGTGAATGCCGTGCTCATGCCCGACACGAACGTGTCATGGGCGACATCGGTGATCTTCTGCGCGATCTCCGGCGGCATGTTTCCGGACACCGGCGGGATGCCGACCTCGACGGCCGAGGACGCCTGATCCAGCTGCTGCGGGCTGAGCGGCGGAAGCTGTGCGGCCTTCCAGTTGTCGCCCAGGTTGGAGTCGACCTGGGAGGCCATGACCGCGCCCAGCACCGCCGTACCGAGGCTGCCGCCGACCTGCATGGCGGACTGCTGGAGACCACCGGCGACGCCGGACAGCTCCATCGGGGCGTTGCCCACGATGACCTCGGTGGCGCCCACCATCACCGGGGCGAGGCCGAGACCGAGCAGACCGAACCAGATCGACATGGTCAGGGTGCCGGTGCCGACCTCCAGGCGGGACATCCCGAACATGGCGACCGCCGTGCACACCATGCCGCCGACCAGCGGAACCCGCGGGCCGAACTTGGTGATCATCGCGCCCGCGACCGGAGAGGCGACGATCATCATGCCGGTCAGCGGCAGCAGGTGCAGACCGCTGTCGACGGGGCTCAGACCGTGCACGTTCTGGAGGTAGAACGTGACGAAGAACAGCCCGCCCATGAAGGCGAAGGCCATCAGCACCATCAGGACCGTGCCCGCGGACAGTGGCAGCGACCGGAACATCGCCAGCGGGATCAGCGGCTCCCTGACGTTCTTCTGGGAGATGGCGAAGACCACGAACAGAGCCACGGCACCGCCCAGGAAGCCGAGGGTCTTGTAGTCGCCCCAGCCCCACTCGGCGCCCTTGATGAGCGCCCAGATCAGGCAGAACATCGCCTGCGAGAGCAGCACGATGCCGCCGATGTCGAACGAGCGCGGGGCGTTCTCGGCGCGGTGGTCCTTGAGGATCACCAGGCCCAGCAGGAGTGCTATCACCCCGACCGGCACGTTGATGAAGAAGACGGACTGCCAGTTGACGTGCTCGACGAGCACGCCGCCGAGGATCGGACCGCCCGCGGTCGAGGCGCCGATCACCATGCCCCAGATGCCGATCGCCATGTTCAGCTTCTCGGCCGGGAAGGTGGCGCGCAGCAGGCCGAGCGCGGCGGGCATCAGCAGGGCGCCGAAGAGGCCCTGGAGCACCCGGAACACGATCACCAGAGCGACGCTGTCGGAGAGTCCGATGGCTCCCGATGCCGCGGCGAAGCCCACGACGCCGATCAGGAAGGTCTGGCGGTGACCGAACCGGTCACCGAGCTTGCCCGCGGTGATCAGGGACACCGCGAGGGCCAGCATGTAGCCGTTGGTGATCCACTGGACGTCGGCGAGCGAGGCTTTCAGGTCGTGCTGGATGGCCGGGTTGGCGATCGCGACGATCGTGCCGTCGAGCGCGACCATCATCACGCCGATGGCCACGGAGAAGAGCGTCAGCCAGGGGTGGCCGCGCAGCCCCTTGGCAGGTGCGGGCACGGCGGTGTTCCGCGGCTCCCGCGACGCTTTTTCGACGGTGGTCTGACTAGTCATGCCGGGGACACTAGTGTCAGCCTCTGACAGTTGACAAACCATTTCACTAGTCGGTAACTGTCACGTAGCTCATACGTACGCTGAGCTGGCCAAAAGCAGGAGAAAGAGGACCACTTCAGTGACCGAGGGGCAGCGGGCGGCGCGCTCTGCCGAGCCGCGCGAGAGTCCGGCGCACGGGCCGCGCGAACACCCGGCCGGGCGGAACGGGACACCGGACGGGCCGGAACCGACTCCGGCCGAGCGGGACCGGACTCCGGAAGGACGGGATCGGACTCCGGAAGGACGGGGCAAGCGCCCGGCCGGGCTGCGCGAACGGAAGAAGCGCCGCACCCGGGACGCCCTGCTGCACGCCGCGCTCGACCTCTTCACCACGCAGGGGTACGAGCAGACGACCGTCGACGAGATCGTCGATGCCGTCGAGGTCTCCCAGCGCACCTTCTTCCGCTACTTCGCCAGCAAGGAGGAGGTCGCCTTCGCCATCCAGGAGATGGTGGAGTCCCGCTTCCTCTCGGAGCTGCGCCGGCGGCCCGCCTCGGAGGCACCGTTCGAGGCCATACGGCGCGCGGTCCTCTGCGCCTGGAACAGCCTCGGTGACACGATCGAGGCGATCATCACGGTCGAGCTCCACATGCGCACGTACCGGATGATCGAGTCGACACCGTCGCTGCACGCGGCCCACCTGCGGCGGAGCATCGACCTGGAGAACCAGATAGCGCTGCTGATCGCCGAGCGCGAGGGCCTCGACGTGGAGAAGGACCCCCGGCCCAGGGTGGCCGTCGCGGCGTTCTGCGGGGTCATCCGGGTGACGGGCCAGCTCTGGGGCCGGGGACGGGACGCCAGTGTGGAGTCGCTGCGCGTGCTGACGGAGCAGTACCTGGACCAGCTCGGTCCGGCGTTGGCGGGGAACTGGCGATCGGGGACGGGCGCGGGCACGCGCATGGGGGCAGAGGCGGGAACCGATACCGGCCGCACGTCCGGCTGACGGCACGTCCGTACGGGGTCCGGCCCCAGGCCCCGACCCCGCTCCTGTCGACACCCTGAGCCCCCGCCCGTCGTCCCGAGTCCTGATGCCCCGATGTCCTGACGCGCCGATGTGCCGTACATCTCGGCGCACCGCATGACCGACTTCACAACGGCCCCGCCCCGGCGGTCACGTGCGACGCTCCGGAGCCGCTTCCCGGACCCCCCGCGCACCTGAGCGTGTACGCCGCGCCAACACAGCGTGAGGCGGGCGGACTTGAATTCCCGACAGTCGGGTGATGTGTGTCACCCTCTGCGCGGGTGCCGTGGCGCGTCTCCTAATGTGGGCCGGAGTGACTTCCTTCGACTCCTCTCCCACCCTCGCCGCCTGGCGTGCGCTGCTCGCCGTCGCGGTGGTGTTCGTGATGCTGGCGACCACGGGCTGGACCGCCGTGCGCCACCAGAGCCCCGACGAGCCCCGCGCGGCCGCGCTCGCCGCCTGGGCCCGGGGCCGCCTCGCGGGACACCCCCTGCCGGACGCCGACGCACCGCCGCACCGCGTGGCCCGGTTCTTCGCCGCGCTCACGGCCGAACAGCGCACCGCTCTCGCCGACAGGTACCCGCTGGTCGTGGGCAATCTGAACGGCGTCCCGGTCACCCTGCGCTACCACGCCAACCGGCGGGCCCTGACCGAGGCGCGAGCGGTCGAGGGCAAGCGCGTGCACGACGTCCGGCTCTCCCCCGACGGCCGGGCGGAGGCGCTCCGCCGGATGGACCGCTTCCGGTCGATGCTCGCGGGCGGCCGGCACATCCTCGCCTTCGATCCGTCCGGGAAGGGGCGTGCGGCGGAGGTCTTCGGCGACCTGGACCGGGCCGAGCGGATCTCCGTGGTCGTCCCCGGCGTCGACACCAACCTGCTGACGCTGGAACGGTCCGCGCCCAAGGTGAACGCCGCCCCGGTCGGCATGGCGAAGTCGCTGTACGCGGCGGAGCGCGCCGCCCGCCCCGGCATCCGTACCGCCGTCATCGCCTGGGCCGACTACACCGCGCCCGCGGGCATCGGCGTGGACGCGGCCCTGGGCAACCTCGCCGAACGCGGTGCGGTGCGTCTGAAGGCGCTGGTGGACGCGTTGCCCGGCGGGTCCCCCGTCTCGTTGTTCTGCCACAGCTACGGCTCGGTGCTGTGCGGTGTCGCGGCGCACGAACTGCCCGCCAGGGTCACGGACATCGCCGTCGCCGGCAGCCCCGGCATGCGGGTGGAACGCGCCGCCCAGCTGCGTACCGGGGCGAGGGTGTGGGCGACGCGGGACCACGGCGACTGGATCGAGGACGTGCCGAACCTGGAGTTCGGTGGGCTCGGCCACGGAGCCGACCCGGTCGAACCTTCGTTCGGTGCGCGGGTCGTCGCAGCGGGCGACGCGGTCGGGCACAGCGGCTATTTCGAGCCGGGCACCGAGAGCCTGGACAACTTCGCGGCCATCGGCGTGGGTGCCTACACCTCGGTGAGCTGCGCGGCTTCCGACCGCGCCTGCCGTGCCGGCGTCGCCCACGACCGGGCGGCCTGACAGGGATCCGACGGGCGCATCGCACCGTATCCGGCCACATATCGGGGCTTGCTCCAGGGGGGACGTGGGGGGCAAGTGCCGCATACGATGAGGCACATGGGTGATGTGCTGGCCGGAATTCATGCCACCTGGGAGTTCGACGACGACTCCGTGCTCATCCGCTTCGAACGGGGGATCCGCACACCGAAGCTCTTCCAGAGCCTGCGCGAGCGGCGTGTACCGCACGCGGCACTGTCTTCGGTGACGCTGGCCCCCGGCAAGCGGGGCACGGTGGTCCTGCGCGCGACGCCGAGACCGGGCGCCGACCCGCTGCTGGAGGCCGCCGCCGGGCAGCTGAAGGACAGCCACGACCCTTACCGGCTGGTGCTCCCCGCCGAGCGCGAGACGCTCGCGGAGTACTACGCGGACGCGCTGCGCGCCCAGCTCGGCCCGGACGCCTCGGAGCCCGCCGACCGGTTCATGGTCGCGGCCCCCGAGGCACCGATGCAGTTCAAGGCGTACGACGGCCGGGCCGGTTTCGACGGCGAGCGGGTCTCCTTCCGCTGGTTCTGGACGGGTGCCTCCACGGCGAAGTGGAAGGCCGGGGACCAGACGTTCCCGGTGACGGAGCTGAGCGGCGTCGAGTGGCGTTCGCCGGATGCCATCGACGGGTACCTGCGGTTGCTGCCGCGGGGGTCGAAGGGCGCGGTCGCGGTGCCCGGCCCCGCCCTGGGCACCCCCATGGGCGCGGTCACGGTCGCGGCCTCGGGCGCGGGTGCGGACGCCGAGCCGGTGGCCGGTCCGTGTACGGCGTCCGGCGGCGCCCTGCCGACGGCCGCCACCCGTCCCGCCCGCGCCGATCAGGACCCGGCCGCGGTGGTGTTCGGCCTCGGCTACGGTCCGGTGCACGAGTCGCTGCCGTTCGCCGCGGCGGTGCTGGAGTCGGTACGCCGGACGCAGCCCGCGCACCCGGCCCCGGACCCCGTCCTGGTCGGCGCGGGCCGGCGCGACCCGGCGGACATCGCGGAGCGGATCCGCCATCTCGGGGAGCTGCATCAGGCGGGTCTGGTGACGGACGACGAGTTCAGCGCGAAGAAGGCCCAACTGCTCGCGGAGCTCTGAAGGGTCCGGGCGGCTCTCCCGTCGCCCCCGGAGGGGCGGGCGCGGACGCGGGGAGGTACGGAGGCCGGTTCGCCCGTCTCGTTCTCCCTCTGTCATGCTCTCCGTGCGTCCCGCCCGTCATACCCTCGTACGAGACGGGGTGGCGGCGGATCGAAACCCCGGTATGACGCCATCGGGCGGGTCCGCTGCCTACGCTGATGCGGCCATGACCACTTCCCCGCCGCACGCCCCGTACCGAGCACCGCGCGTCCCGTCCGGAGCACCGCCCGCCGTCGACGGCCTGGTGAGTGCCGCGCGCCGCCATCTGCGGCGGGTCGCCCACGACCTCGGCCATCCGTCCCCTCCCCCGCCGCCCGTCCCGCCGGACGCTCCCCGGCGGTGGCGGCGGCTGCTCCCGCACGCGCCCGGCCTCGTCCTCTTCGCGGTCTTCTTCCCGACCACGGTCAGCGTGCTGAGCAATCAGTACGGGGTGGACGCCAAGGTCTGGGGGTTCCTGGCAGTCGCCCAGGCGGCGCCGCTCCTGATGCTGGGGCACCGGCCCTTGCAGGCGTGGTGGATCATCCTGCCCGCCGACATCCTGGGGGCGCTGATCCTGCTCCGGGAGCCGACCGCCTCGTTCGACGTGTGGCCGTGGCCTCCGCCCACCCTGCTCGGCCATCTCTTCCTGCTGCTGGCGGTGGCCCTGCGCGAGCCCCTGCGGACCGTGGCCTCGGTCTGGTCGGTGACGTCGGTGGCGGGCCTGGTGCTGCATCTGATCGCCCCGGGACGCGACAACGGCAGCGCGGTGCTGCTGTCGATCCTCGGCGCGGTGTTCGCGGTGCTCGGCGCGGTGATTCGAGAACGGGGCGTCGCGCGGCAGCGGCTGGTCGAGCAGGAGAGCATCAGCGAGGCGGAACGGGCGCGGCGGACCCTGCTGGAGGAACGCACCCGGATCGCCCGCGAACTGCACGACGTGGTCGCGCACCACATGTCCGTGATCACGGTCCAGGCCGACTCCGCGCCCTACCGCATCCAGGGGCTGTCCGAGGAGGCACGCGAGGAGTTCGGCGCGATCGCGGCGAGCGCACGGGAGTCGCTGACGGAGATGCGGCGGCTGCTGGCGGTGCTGCGCAGTGACGGCACGGACGGCGAGCGGGCGCCGCAGCCGGGGCTCGACCGGGTGCAGCAGCTGGTCGAGGCGACGGTACGGGCAGGGCTTCCGGCCGAACTGTCGCTGGCCGCCGACCTGTCGGAGCTGCCGCAGGCGGTGGATCTGTCGGCGTACCGGATCGTGCAGGAGGCCCTGGCCAATGTCGTGCGGCACGCTCCCGGCGCGCGGACCCGGGTGTCGGTCACGTCCGACGGCGGACACCTGACCGTCCTGGTGGTCAACGGCCCGGCGCGGCAGGCGGGTTCACCGCTGGAGGCCGACGGGACCGGGCACGGGCTGGTCGGGATGCGCGAACGCGTACGGTTGACCGGCGGCTCGCTGGACACCGGTCCGCTGCCCGACGGCGGCTACCGGGTGGCCGCCCGCCTGCCACTGAAGCACTCGGTGAGCTGACGCCCACCACACCCTGACGCCGCCCTCGGAGGAACCTTGACCATCCGCGTGATCATCGTCGACGACCAGGCCATGGTGCGAGCGGGGTTCGCGGCGCTGCTCGCGGCGCAGAGCGACATCGAGGTGGTCGGCGAGGCGCCGGACGGGCGCCGGGCCGTCGACGTCAGCCGGGAGGTGTGCCCGGACGTGGTCCTGATGGACGTACGGATGCCAGAGATGGACGGCCTGGCGGCGGCCCGCGAGCTGCTGAACCCGCCCACGGGGGTGGAGCACCGGCCGAAAGTGCTGATGCTCACCACATTCGACGTGGACGACTACGTGTACGAGGCGCTGCGCGCCGGGGCGTCCGGTTTCCTGTTGAAGGACGCGCCGCCCTCGGACCTGATCGCGGCGGTACGGGTGGTGGCGTCCGGCGAGGCGCTGCTCGCGCCGTCCGTGACGCGGCGCCTGATCGCGGACTTCGCCCGGCAGGGCCCCTCCGGCGCGACCCGGAGCGGACAGGCACTGCGGCTGAAGGGGCTGACCCCGCGCGAGACGGAGGTGCTGGAGCTGATCGCGCGGGGACTGTCCAACCAGGAGATCGCGGCACGGCTGGTACTGGCCGAGCAGACGGTCAAGACCCACATCGGGCGCGTCCTGGCCAAGCTCGACCTGCGGGACCGCGCCCAGGCGGTGATCTTCGCGTACGAGGCGGGACTGGTGGTGCCGGGCGAGGCGTGAGGGCCCGGGCAGCCGTGGGTGCCGGGCGGGGGGGCGGGGGGGGCGGGCCCGGTACCCCGCGGCCCCGGCCCCCCCCCCGTGCCCCGGCCCGGGACCCGGGCCCCGGAGGCCAAAGGGGGTGGCCCAAAAACCGGGG
>NZ_JBIAUE010000004.1:452900-468721 GCF_042892615.1 Streptomyces sp. NPDC001750
CCGCCCCGTCGCGGGGGGGCGGGGGGGGGCGGGGCGGGGCGGGCGGCGCGCCCGGGGGGGGGGGCGGGGGGGGGGGGCGGGGGGGCCGGCCCGGCACCCACGGCTGCCCGGACCGACCCCGGATGCCCGGACCGGATCCCGGGCCCCTGTCGCCTAAGGGCTGTCCCGTAATCCCTGGTGGATCAGCGCACGGCGTCGGATGCGGTGCGGTCGCAAGGCGGCCGCGAGTGTGCGTGCCGGACGGTGCGACGGGGCAAACCTTGCCGGGAGCGGCACTAACGACCTCGTCCACGATTGGCAGTGGAGGAAGGAGCGGCGTCTGGGGCCTTCGAATCCAAGGCGGAGGAGGGAGTCGACGCGGAGCTGACGACAACGCCGGAGGCGGAGGTCCCAGACACCGCGACGCCGCTGACAATCGTGGACGAGGCCTTAACCCCAGGTGAGCGGGTCGAGGTGGAGGTAGAAGCGCAGGCGGTCGTGGTCGAGGGTGATTCCGTACCGCTCGGCGAACGCCGCGTCCGCGGCCCGCGCGTCCTCCTCGTCGGCCCAGGTCTCCCGCGCGTTGGCGAGCAGCAGCGACAGGTCGGCGTAGCGGTCGGCCAGGCCGAGTCGGCCGAGGTCGATGAAGCCTGACACGTCCAGGGTCCGGGGGTCGAGGACGATGTTGGGCAGGCACAGGTCCCCGTGGCAGACGACCGTGTCGGCCGCCTCCTGCTCGCGCCGCCGGTCGGCCTGCGGGACGAGACGGTCCAGCAACTCCGCTGCGGGTGTGTGCTGTTGTTCGACGGGCAGGAACTCCGGGTGCACCGCGCCACGGGCCACGACGTCACGTGCCCGGGCGATCATCCCGTCGAGGTCCCGGCGGAACGGGCACCGCCGTGCGGGCAACGCGTGCAGCTCGCGGACCGCGTCCGCGACGCGGTCCCAGGAGGCCCGCAGCTCGGCGGCGGACAGCTGGTCGGCGGGTACGCCGGGAACGGCGCTGGTCACCAGGCAGGCGCCCGCGTCGCCGGAGTGCCAGTCCAGCACCCGTGGCCCCGGAATTCCCTGGTCGCCCAGCCAGGCGATCCGGTCGCGCTCCGCCCCCAGATCGGCCGCGTCCGCGGCGGCCACGCACTTGGCGTACCGGCCGCCGTCCGTGCTGCGGAAGACGCCCGCTCCCGATTCTCCGGTGTCGACGGGAAACCAGTCGCCCTCGCCGCCGCCCGGCGTCTTCGGCAACAGGGTTCCCGGTCCGGGGACTTCGCTCATGCGGCCACCTTAAGGCGGCCTGTCCGGCCCGCCGGGCGTGGCCCCGCCCCTGGAGCCCTCGGCCCTCGCCGCGAGGGCTGCCCCCTTGGCCGGGTCCCTCAGCTCTTGCCCTTGGTCGCCGCGTAACTGACCATGAGATTGCGGTAGTTCGGAATGTGCTCGGCAAGCAGGTTGCCCAGGCCCTCGATGTCGCGCCGCCAGTCGCGCTGGAGTTCGCAGGCGACGCTGAACCAGTTCACCAGCTGGGCCCCCGCGTGCGCCATGCGGGTCAGGGCCGCGTCGCGCACCTGGCCGGTGAAGGTTCCGGAGGCGTCGGTCACCACGAAGACCTCGTAACCGGCTTCGAGCGCGGAGAGGACGGGGAAGGTCACGCAGACGTCCGTGACGACACCGGCCACGATCAACTGGCGGCGCCCGGTCCGCTCGACCGCCCGGACGAAGTCCTCGTTGTCCCAGGCGTTGATGTTCCCCGGCCGGGGAACGTACGCGGCGTCGGGCAGGGTCTCGCGCAGTTCCGAGACCAGCGGGCCGTTGGGCCCGTCCTCGAAGCTGGTGGTCAGCACCGAGGGCAGGCCGAAGTACTTGGCGCAGTCCGCGAGCGCGAGGACGTTGTTCTTGAACTGGTCCGGCCCGAAGTCCTGGACGAGGGAAATCAGGCCGGTCTGGTGGTCGATGAAGAGGGCGGCGGCATCGTCGATGGAGAGCCGCTTGTAGGTGAAGCCGTTCTGGGCCGACATGGGGGCACTCAACTCCTGGGGAGGTGGCCGTGCCGCACGACGGCACCGCGCGGCTTCGGCCACTCACGGTTCGAGGAGCCCGGTCCGGATCGGATCTGCCCCGGGCGCCTGGCGGTCTCGCTCGACGACCAGTAGAGGGCGCCGGTCGGCCCCCTGCAACCGGAGGACCAGCGCTCTCCGCCCCCGCCCGCGACCACCGGGACAGGCCCCCGCGACCCGCCGTCCCACCTGGGCAAACGGCCCCGAAGCCGTCCCGACCGCTTCGGGCGGTCCGGGCCACCCGAGCCGCCCCGGACCGGCTACCGCTCGCGGGCCGTGGCCGTGTTGCTCATGTCCGGGTAGCGGTCGCCCGCCACCTGTCCGGCGATCGGTTCGAGCAACGCCAGTTCCTGGTCCGTCAGCGTGATCCGGGTGGCGGCCACGTTCTCCAGCAGACGGCTGCTCCTGCGGGTGCCGGGGATCGGGACGACGGTCAGGCCGTGCACCTGGGCACGCTGCTGCACCCAGGCGAGGGCGATCTGCGCGGGCGTGGCCCCGTGCACCTGGGCGATCTCGCGCACGGGTGCCAGCAGCGCGGCGTTCGCCTTCGCGTTGTTGCCGGTGAAGCGCGGCTGGTACCGGCGGAAGTCGCCGTCCGACAGGTCCTTGGCCGCGTCCGTGAACGCCCCGGTGAGGAAGCCCCGGCCGAGCGGCGAGTACGGCACGAGGGCCACCCCCAGCTCGACGGCGGCGGGCACGGCGCTGCGCTCCACGTCCCGGCTGAAGAGCGACCACTCCGACTGGAGTGCGGCGATCGGGTGCACCGCGTGCGCCTCGCGCAGCTCGGGCCCGGTCACCTCGCTCAGTCCGAGGTGCTTGACCTTGCCCTGCCGGACCAGTTCTGCCATCGCTCCGACGGACTCGGCCAGTGGAACGAGGGGATCGCGGCGGTGCATGTAGTAGAGGTCGATGACATCGGTGCCGAGCCTGCGCAGACTGCCCTCGACGGCCTGCCGGATGTACGCGGGGTCGTTGCGCACACCCCGGTAGTTCGGGTCGTCGTCCCTGCGCTCGATGGCGAACTTCGTGGCGAGGGTGATCTCGTCCCGGTGCGCCGCGACGAACGGGGCCAGGAGTTCCTCGTTGGCACCGCTCCCGTAGACGTCGGCGGTGTCGAACAGCGTGACGCCCGCCCCCAGCGCCGTCTCCAGCGTCTCGCGCGCGGCGGCCAGGTCGGTGTCCCCGTAGAACTCACTCATCCCCATGCAGCCGAGTCCCTGCACGCCGACCCGCGGGCCGCCGTCGCCGAGCTCCACCGTGGCGATCTTGTCGTCAGTCATCAGGCACAGGGCCTTTCCGGCGCCCGTCGGGCACCCGCGTAGAAATCGATCTTGTGGTCGAGGACGGCGAGCGTGTCCTGGAGTTCCGCGATCCGCGCCTTCACGTCGCGGCGGGTCGCCTCCAGCAGCTCCCGCCGTTCCTCGAAGGTGTGCTCGCCCTCGCGCAGCAGCTCCGCGTACCGGACCATGTCGGCGACCGGCATCCCGGTCAGCCGCAGCTTGCTGACGAACGCCAGCCAGTCCAGGTCCCGGTTGGTGAACCGGCGCTGCCCGGTGTGCGACCGGTCGACGTGCGTCATCAGCCCGATCCGCTCGTACCAGCGCAGGGTGTGGGCGGTGAGCCCGGTGAAGGCGGCGACCTCGCCGATGGTGTAGCGGTCCTGCCCGTCGGGGCGCGGGTAGGCCTTGGGGGCCGACGCGCGGACGTCCGTCCTCGTGGAAGTGGTCTCCATCACCGTCATGCCCTCCACGCTAAAACCCTGGAGTGCACTCGAAGCAAGCGCGGGCGGGGACGGGTTGCGGCGGCGGTGCGGGCCTGCTCCGGGCCGCCGCGGCCTCCTTCCCCGCGTCCCTCGTCGGCACCGGGGGGCCACAGCCCCGCATAGGCTCCGAACGCCTGCCCATTACGCTCGTAGGCATGCAGAGCCTGGCGATGATCGACAACTGGCCCGTTCCCACCGCGGCGGCTGCCGTCGTACGAGCGGACGGCGCCGTCGTCGGTGCGCACGGCCCGACCGCGCACCGCTTCACGCTCGCCTCGGTCACCAAGCCGATCGCGGCGTACGCGGCGCTCGTGGCGTACGAGGAGGGCGCGGTCGAGCTGGACGAACCGGCCGGGCCCGAGGGATCGACCGTACGGCACCTGCTCGCGCACACCAGCGGGCTCGCGTTCGACGAGCACCGGACCATGGCCGCGCCCGGCACCCGTCGGCTGTACTCCAACGCGGGCTTCGAGGTGCTGGGCGACCACATCGCCAAGGCCGCCGACATCCCGTTCCCGGACTACGTGCGCGAGGCGGTGCTGGAGCCGCTGGGGATGACGTCGACGACGGTGGACGGCTCACCCGCGAAGGACGGCGTCTCGACCGTCGACGATCTCGTGCGGTTCGCGGCGGAGCTCCAGGCGCCCCGGCTGCTCGACCCGCGCACGGTGCTGGACGCACAGACCGTGCAGCACCCCGGCCTGAAGGGCGTGCTGCCGGGTTACGGGCACCAGAACCCCAACGACTGGGGGCTCGGCTTCGAGATCCGGGCCCACAAGTCGCCGCACTGGACGGGTGGTTCGTCCTCGCCCGCGACCTTCGGGCACTTCGGGCAGTCCGGCACCTTCCTGTGGGTCGACCCGGTCGCGGGCGTGGCGTGCGTCGCCCTCACCGACCGGGCCTTCGGCCCGTGGGCGGTGGACGTGTGGCCGGCGTTCACGGACGCGGTGCTCGCGGAGCTGCGTGCCGGTCGCTGAGGGACGGGCGGTCTCCGATGACGGCGGTGCGGAGGCGGACGTCACGGTGATCGGCACGACTCTCCCGCCCGGCTCCGTCCTCCGCCTCGACCGGACGAGGAGCCGGCCGTCTTCGGGCCCTTCACGGCCGTCGCGGACCACCCGCACCGGAATAGTCGTGAACCACTCCCGCTCGTGGATCGGATGACCGACCATCGGTTCATGCGCACACACAATCGGCAGGGTGACACCGCCCGCCCCGCCCGCACGACCACTGCCCCGGTACCGGCGACCGGTCCCGCAGTCGCCACCGCACCGGTCGCCACCGCACCGGTCACGGCCGCCCCGGTCGCCGCGTACGGTGACGCACACGGTGTTCCCCACCCCGACTTAGCCGGCCCGCCCACCACCCTCCCGCTCGACGTGCTGCAACGTTCCCTCGGGAACGCCGCCGTGGCGCGGATGCTGGAGGCGCGGGGCCGTGCCCGGGAGGGAGCGGCCGGGGAGCAAGAGCCCGCCGCGGTGCAGCGCTCGTCGGTGCCGGACGTGCTGCGCTCGCCCGGGAAGCCGCTGGCCGGGGCGGTCCGCGCGGACATGGAGGCGCGGCTGGGCGCCGACTTCTCGGACGTACGGCTGCACACCGGCGCCGCCGCACAACGCTCCGCGGCGGAGGTCGGCGCCCGCGCGTACACCTCCGGCAGCCATGTCGTCCTCGGTGCCGGAGGCGCCGACCGGCACACCCTGGCCCATGAGCTGACCCATGTGATCCAGCAGCGCCAAGGGCCGGTCCTGGGTACCGACAACGGCTCCGGGCTCAGCGTCTCCGACCCGTCGGACCGCTTCGAGCGCGCCGCGGAGGCCAATGCCCGACGGGTCCTGTCCGGCCCCACCCCCGCCGCGGAGGCGGTCCCCGGGGAGACGGCCCACGTACAGACGGCGCCCGTGCAGCGGGTGCCCGCCCGGCCGCACGCCCACGGGGTCGCCGTGCAGCGCGCCGAGGGCGGCGAGGCCCTCTTCGACCACGCGCAGTACTACGCCAAGGCCGGATGGCAGGACTCGGCCGAGGAATTCGAGAAGCGGCTCGGCGCGTACGCCTTCCGTGACGGTCGGGCACTCGCCGCCGCCCGGGCGACCGTGGCACGGCTCAAGAAGCTGCTCATCGCCTACGCCCGCACGGCGCACAAGTCCACGGCCCTGGCCAACAAGTCGTTCTTCCTCAGCGACACGACCAGTGGCGGCCAGGTGGGCGAGAGCATGACCACCGACCAGATCAACGCCTTCTTCTCCCGTGACGGCAACGTCCGTGAGCTGATGACGGCCCTGTACAACGCCGCGTACTACAACACGACGGCCCCGGACGGGGGTGCGGGCAAGCTGTCGCTCAAGGAGATCCTGAACGGCATCATCGGGCCCACCCCGCAACTGGCGTCCACGCTCGGCATGAACGAGGAGGAGCTGAAGAAGCACTCGGCGTTCCTCAACAGCCCGACCCGGGCGCTGATGGAGGCGGCGGCGAACGTCAAGGGCAAGGGCTACAACTACGCCAAGGACCCATACGCGTTGGGCAACATCCTGGCGCAGTCGGAGTCGGAGACCTTCGCCGGTGACACCCTGGAAATGATCAACAGCCAGGCTCCCCGGCAGAAGCGCGACGACGCCGACCGGGACGCCCACCGCAAGACACCCCGCGACTACGAGGACCGGGGCGCACCGCTCAGCGCCCGCGAGTTGGAGTTCGCGGGCAAGCCGGGACCGGACGACAAACTCCCCTGGATCGAGGGCACCGCCTACTACGAGATCAACCAGGCGTCGAGCTGGGCCAAGTCGAGCGCCGCGCGCGGCATCCCGGTCGTCGCGGGCATGTCGGGCACCACGACCCGGATGATCAAGACCTTCCAGTGGATGGACGTGCCCGGGGTGGACGCCTTCGACTACCGGATGGCCGTGATGGGCTGGATGCTGCCGTCCTGGGACCACTCGCTCTACGAGATCCTGCGCGGTTCCTGGGCGGCCGGGGTCAAGGGCCCCAAGGAGTCGGTGCTGCGGGCCGAGAAGGGCGCCGCGCTGATGTACCAGAACATCGCGCCGTTCACGGAGGAGGAACTGCGCCAGCACGTGTGCGTCGGCGGACACTTCCCGCACGAGCTGATGTACGTCACCGAGGCCGGCAGGCCCCGGGACGTGGACCCGGCGGCCGGCGGCTTCATGGAACCGGGCGTGAACGCGGCCCAGGACGCCCAGCAGAAGTACCGGACCTTCGACGAGGCCGACACCCACCCCGATCCGCGCATCGACCGGTGGAAGCTGGACAACGGCGTCACCTCCGTCAAGGACGTCACCAAGACGTTCAAGCCCGCCCACGCCACGGCCCTGATGACGTACACCGGCGGGGCGCACGCGATGATCAACGCGGCGGTGCGCAGCCGGCTGCTGCCCGAGGGATACGCGCCCTACGGCACCGCCGGGTTGCTCACGTCCGGCGCCGAGTCGTTCTCCCTCGCGCAGATCAAGAGCAAGCTGCGGTGGGCCGCCACGAATCCGGACGAGAACGTGCCGACGATCACCGAGGACCCGGTGATCGCGCCGCAGCTCGCGGCGGCGCAGGGCACGGACGCGGCCGCCAAGAAGGCGGCGATGGCCGTCATCGACGCGCGGATCGACGTCATCGCTCCGCCGCTCTTCGAGGAGTTGAAGGCACACGCCGACATGGCGATGGAGGCCCTGAACCGGCTGCCGCCCGTCACCGGCACGGTCTACCGGGGCGACTGGAACATCGGCGGCGACGGAGCCGTCACCCAGCTCGGCAAGTACGCGGCGGTCAACTACCGTCCGGGAACCATCTTCACGACCTCCTTCGACAGCACCAGCAGGGAGAAGGACGTGGGGATGGACTTCATGCGCGACCAGCGGGTGGACGGTGCGGCGCGCCACCGGATCTTCCTCGAACTGACGCTCACCGGCAAGTACGGCCGCGACATCGACCCGTTCCACCAGTACCAGGGCACCGAGGCCGAGGTCCTGCTCATGCCGGGCGCGCGCTTCAAGGTCACCAGCAGCGAGTGGAAGCACGACCCCGACCATCGCAAGGACCGGGGCGGCAGCGACTGGTACGAGCACGTCAAGGCGACGGAGGTGTGAGAACCGGGGCGGTCTCCTTCGCCGCACGCACGGAAAGGCACTCGAACCACACCGTCTTCCCCGCGCCGTCGCGGCGCGACTCCGCGCCCCAGCGGTCGGTGACGGCATCGACGAGGACCATCCCCCGCCCGTCCTCGGCGAGCGCCCCACCGACCGTCACGCACGGCAGTTCGGCGCACCCGTCCGCGACCTCGACGCGCACGCCCCCGGCCGGGAGCAGGAAGAAGAACGTCTGGCAGCGGCGGCCGGGCACATGCCGTACGACGTTGGCGATCAGCTCGGTGAGCGCCAGCTCCGCCGCGTCGGCCACATCGGGGAGCCCCCAGTTGGTGAGGTACAGACGCAGGACGCGGCGCAGATGCCGGGCGGAGTGCTCGCTCATCGCGAACTCGGCGCGGTAGGTCGGCTCCAGCGGGTCCCCGGTTCGGGGGTCGGTTGCGTGATTCACGTCACCAGAATGCAGTGGTGTGACTACGGTCGGCCACGTACGGAAACGAACGCCGCGAGGCGTTGAACGCCGGAGGAGCCGCCCGCCGTGGCCAACATCCAGAAACTCGACCCCTGCGCTTCCCCGTTGGACTACTACGGCTCGGAGTTGCGCCGGCTGAGAGAGGCCAACAACCTCAAACAGGGGCAGCTCGGCGACATCATCTTCTGCACGGGATCGCTGATCGGCCAGATCGAGACGACGAAGAAGGTCCCCACCCGCGACTTCTCGGAGCGGGTGGACGCGGCGCTCG
The DNA here is from genome assembly GCF_042892615.1 of Streptomyces sp. NPDC001750. Classification (NCBI taxonomy): domain Bacteria; kingdom Bacillati; phylum Actinomycetota; class Actinomycetes; order Kitasatosporales; family Streptomycetaceae; genus Streptomyces; species Streptomyces sp. NPDC001750. The sequence goes on from NZ_JBIAUE010000004.1 coordinate 461,524, forward strand.
GCACGGACGGGGTGTTCTCCCGGCTGATCGGACTGGTCCTGCGCAGCCAACTGCCGACCTGGTTCCAGCCGTACGCCGAGATGGAGTCGTGCGCGTCCTACATCTCCACGTACCAGGCGCAGTTGGTGTACGGGCTGTTGCAGACGGGGGATTACGCGCGGGCCCTCCTCGGTGTCGACCACCCGAACAAGGTCGACGAGATGGTGGCGGCCCGGCTGGAACGCCAGCGCATTCTCGCGGGTGAGAACCCTCCCGCCCTGTGGGTCATCCTGAGCGAAGCCGCCCTGCTCCAGGAAGTCGGCGGACGCGACGTCATGCGTGCCCAACTGACCCATCTGTTGGACTTCCACGACAACCCCTGGGTGCAGATCCAGGTGCTTCCGTTCTCCGTCGGTCAGCACACGGGAATGATGGGGTCGTTCAACCTGCTCAGGTTCGATGACGACCCCGATCTGTTCTACGTGGATGGCTACGACCAGGGGCATATGACCGCCCATCCGCAGGTGATCAAGGAACGCTCGGTCGGCTACGCTCGCTTGCAAGCCACAGCCCTCTCCCCCGAGGACTCGGCGACACTGATCGCTCGCGTGATGGAGGAACGCTATGGGGACCAGTCATGACCTGAGCGGAGCACGGTGGCGCAAGTCGACATACAGCGGCACCAACGGTGGCGACTGCGTCGAGTGCACCGTCGTGGGCGGTGCGACCTGGCGCAAGTCGACGTACAGCGGAAACACCGGCGGCGAATGCGTCGAGGTGGCAGACGGCCTCCCCTGCGCCGTCCCCGTCCGCGACAGCAAGAACCCCGACGGCCCCGTCCTCACCATCGGGGCGACCGCCTGGCAGCACTTCGTCGACAGCCTTCGCTGACCACGTCGCAAGCGCGCGGCAGAAGGGGGCTCGGGTGATCAGTGGTCACCCGAGCCCCCTTTCTCGCAAGGGCATTGAGCCTTTTCTATCTTGATCAGGTGGCGAGTTCGAGGGCGACGACGGTGGTCCGGGTGTTGCCGCAGCGGAACTCCCGCAGGAGCCGCCAGCATTTGAGGGTGGCCAGGGCGCGTTCGCCGAGGCTGCGAATCCTGGCGTGATTCAGGTGGTGACGACAACGTCAGCCGCGCAGATTCCTGCCCGGAACGGGACGCGGACAGCAGGACCCGCGCTCTGATACGCCTTGTCCACCCAGCACGCCTGGCCACGGCCATTACCAGGGCCGCACCATGTCATCTGTTGTCGTAAATGTTTACGGCGAACGTGAAAACGTCCCGGGAGGCGTGGCAATTATGGCACTTGGTTGCGCGCGTCCCGAGAGGCTGAAAACAGCTGGATACCAGAACCGTTCTCCGGACGCCTGTGGGGTCTGGCTCTACGATGGCGCCAATGTCACCTTGACGCAGGGGGATTGAGAATGAGTGAGGATCCGGGAACGGTCGCAGTGACGGCGGGCGTCAATGCTCTTGTCGCGCTTGTCAGCGGCCTGCCTTGGTCGGAGATGGGCAGCCGCATCAGGGGAGTGCTCAGCCGTCGTGGACGTGATGTTCAACCTGCTCTCGCGCAGGCTCTGGACGAGGACCGGGACGAGGACGGCCGGGCCCACCGGCTGGTCGGCGAACTGAGGCAGCTGCAGGCGGACGATCTGACCGCCGTGGTGAACGAGTTGGAATCCCTGAGGCATCAAACGACGATCACCGTCAGCGGTGGCAACAACGCCATCAACAGCGGTTCCGGTGATCAAAATGTCACGTTCGGCTGATCACGAGAAAGGGGAGGACGCCCCGTCCCGGCATCAGACGCAGATTGAGGCGAAGAGCGGGAGTAACGCCTTCCATACTGGTTCAGGGGACCAGTATGTGAAATTCGGCGGTGTGTGGGCGCAGACGGTGGCGCTGATAGCGGGGGTGGCTGGAGCCTCGGTGGCGATTGCCATGGCTCCTGAGGCGTCCGACACCCAGTACGCCCTGTACTGCGTGCTGGTGATCTTCTGCGCGACGACTTCCGTGGTATGCCTCTGGTCTGCCTGCGACGGGGTCAGGAAAAAACTCACCACGTTTACCGTGCTGGTGGCAATTGCTGTTGCAGGAACCGCGCTCGCAACCGGTTCGTACAAGCTGCTGGCCGACCACGGTGACGTGGAGTTGCACATCCCCGTTCCGAGTGGCGGTCCGATGAAGAACAAGGACGAGGTCCCCGTGACCTTCAAGGCCCCCTCTCCCCGGTCGCACCTCAGGGTGAAGGTGTTCATCGAGGATGAAATTCGCGGATTGACCTGCCACGCTCACTCGGTGGTCTCCCTGATGCCGATAGTGAACGGTGAGGAGCTAAAAGGCGAAATGGTCATGTTGATGGACGGGCAGACAGGCGAAATCCCTCTCCCCGGCAGGCCCGAACACGTCGAGCTGCGGGCTGTGGTCGATACGTCCGCTGGTGGGGCGGGATGTCAGGTGAACCTACGTTTCGAATCTGCTGTGCTGCACGACGACGAATGGTGGTTGTTGTGACGAGCAAGCTGTCGCGGGTGGCGCTGGCGTGCTGCGGGACACTTCTCCTCGCAGCATCGACCGGCTGCGGCTCGGATGAGTGGCCGCAGGGAAAAAAGGTCCGTATCTCGGTGAAGGCGGATCAGCCTGGGACCGGCTATCAGGAAGGGAAGTACGGGCCGCGCACAGGCTTCGACATCGACATCGCGCGCGTAGCGGCCGAAGCGCTCGGCAAGGAACCCGACTTCAGTAATGTGGCATCCGACAAGCGGGATGTGGCTATCGGTGAGGGTGACGCCGACCTGGTCGTTGCTACGTTCTCGATCAACGACGACCGCTTGTCGGGGAAGTATGGGCCCGCTGTTGATTTTGTGGGCCCCTACGCCAAGACCTCCTCGTCCATCCTTGTGCGCGAGGAGGACTATTCCGATGTCCAGAAAACGGATGATTTGAAGGGGAGAAAAGTTTGTACGTGGCCTGGGACGACCTCGGGCGTCGTGGCATCAGAAAATCTTCCCAAACATGAATCGATCGAGGGAACTGACGCCGGGGACTGCATGAACAAGCTGAACCAAGGGTACGTGGATGCCGTATTCACGGACGCCTTGCTGCTCCACGGGTTCACGAAGATGTATCCAAATCTGCAAGTTGTAGATCTGGATTCCGGGAATTTCCAATACTATGGAATCGCCCTGCCCAGAGGGCACCGGGACGTATGTGAAAAAATCAAGGCAGAGCTCAAGAAGTATGTGGGGTCGCATGATTGGGCTCAGGCCTTCAGGGAATCACTGCCTGGCGACCCGGTGACTTACCAACCTGCTCCTGGGGACATCGATAAATATTCATGCAGGGACGAGGTCGGACGTTCATAATGAGGCTTCTCCATCATCGGTCCGAACCGGCCAGATAAAGGACAGGGACGGCCTGGACGGACACGGCGACTCGGGTTGTGGAGCACCGTAGCGTGCGGAGGAGTCGTCTGCTTGAGGAAGTTTCAAGCCTCGTCCTGAAACGATCGGTAAGCGAGGGAAGCGTCCGCCCTATTCTGGTTGGGGAGCAACCGAAATCTTCCGTACGAGGAGTCACGACCAGGGGCACCCTGATCGTTCGCGCGTTGGAGGATCACTATGCGGACCAGTCACGGACTGACCGGAGCACAGTGGCGGAAGTCGACGTACAGCGGAAGTACCGGCGGCGAATGCGTCGAGTGCGCCACCACCGGCGGCGCGACCTGGCGCAAGTCGACGTACAGCGGAAACACCGGCGGCGAATGCGTCGAGGTGGCCGACGGCCTCCCCTGCGCCGTGCCCGTCCGCGACAGCAAGAACCCCGACGGCCCCGTCCTCACCATCGGGGCGACCGCCTGGCAGCGCTTCGTCGACGCACTCCGCTGACGTCTCTGCAAGCACGCACGAAGAAGGGGGCTCGGGGAAACGCGGGCATCGGACAGCGGCCGCCGCTACTGGGACGCCCACGAGCATCGAGTCCATGTCATCTCGCCGCTCCGAGCCCTCCGCCGCCGGACCATCCGGCTGGCTCCGCATACATCGGCGCCGATGCTGATCGGCTTCTTCGCGGCGTAAGACTGGGGCGGAACCGTCTGCCCCACAGGACCGCCCTGCAAGCCTCAGTCCGACACGTCAACTTTCGGTGAGGGCGCAGGGACGGCTGCTTCCGCAGACCAGAAGTCGGAGCGCACGTTGGGCGCAGGAATCTCACCCAACGGGTACTCAAGGCCATTGGGCTTGGTCTTGGGATCGGAAACCTCAGACTTCTGCACACACGGAGTGGCAACCTCAAAGGCGGCCTGTCCCTGGTTCCCGAAGACCAGACTGATCCCGAACCCATCACGCGACTGAGCGAAGATGGCCGGGCGCTCCTTGCTCTGCCTCACCGCAGTGATCTTGTAACCGCTCTTCTTCCAGAAGCGTTCGATCACGCCCAGAAAGTTTCCACGCCGCTGTTCGGAAATGATCGTCATGACCTTCCGCCGGCGGGACACGTCGCAACTGCCGACAGTCGTGACGTAATGAGCCCACTGGATCTCGGGAACGACAGCCTTGATTGTCGCATCCAGCATCGCATCCGCACGGTCAGCCGCACCCTGCATGTCCATGACTGCCGTATCCCTCCCGCCCTCTCGCGCGTCCTTCAGGATTCCGCACCCGGCCAGCAGCACACCTGCCAGCGCTGCCGAAAGCAACGTCCGAACAGCGCGCCTCACGTGCTTCACCTGTACTCTTCCTTGATCACGTCTTCGGGTTTCCCTGCGACGATCGCCGCAATATTCGCCGCGGACACCATATCTTTCTCCGGCGTGAAGTACTGAGAGTGGGCATCGAAGCCACCCATCTCAAGAATGGGCTTGGGCCCGGGGTCTACTTTGAATCGCTGCGCCCCGAAAGCCTCACTGGCTGGGTCCTTACCGAAGTAGATATCGTCATCGCCCCTGTCGAAGACATCACCGTACAAGAGGGCCCCCAAAGGGCCGGCGAGAAGAACTTCGTCCTTCGTCGGCAGATGGGTGACCGGGTCATTCTCCGCAGAGCCGACGAAAACATGCTCCTTGCCGACACCAAAATCTTGTGCCTTGTCGAAGCCGACGCCGGGACTACCCAGCAAGATGACGTCGTCCACTCCTGGAATACCGTCGGCCTGCTTGGCCGCGGTTCCCACCGTGAGAGATCCATAGGAGTGGCCTATGGCGGTCAGGTGAGGGTCGCCGTTCTCGTTGGCGGCTTCCAGTCCAGCCATGAAATTGTTGTAGGCGGGCGCGCCTTTCTCTGCATCGCCGGTGCTCATGACATCGGCACTTTGCGGAGCATCGTAGCCAAGCCAGACGATCGACGCGCTGGACGGATCAGTGTCTTGAGCACCGAGGGCAGTGTCCTGGGCGCGCTTCATCGTACCCTCGACAAAATCCTTGTTCAGTTTTGTCCCCAAGCCAGGAACGTACGCCGATACGTTTCGCGACGTGTCAGGGTTTCCGTAGGCGACGATCGCGCGGCCGTTTCCTTCGTCCCCGATACCCAGCAGGAACATCGGGGGATGGCTGGGCCTTTTCAGTTTTTCGTCGATCATCCGCAGCGCATCCAGCTTCGTACGTGCCTCATCGCTATCCTGCCCCGCCAACGAGTCGATGAGCACCGGCAGGTAGTTGCGGTTGGCTTCGTCACGCGCTACCGCCGGAACACCATCGAGACTGCCGACCAGGTCCGGGGCGATCTCTAAGTACTCCTGCCGCTGCTCGTCGCTGAGGTCGTCCCACCAAACCTTGTTCTCCGATGGAGCCTTGCTCTGCGGGATACCTGAATCCAGGTACTTGTCCGCAGCCGTGCGCACCGCATCCGTGTCACGGAAGACGTCTTCCAGCATCGCCTTCGTGACATCAAGGCCCTTGGCCGCCTTGAGCTTGTCCAGCGTCCGTGCGTACCTGCCGTCAATCTCGGCAGCAGCGCGAACAGCCCGCGCAATCCGGTCCGCGATGGCCTGCGCTTTCTCCGCGTTCGGGTTGAGCGGCTTGAGCGGCGAACGCACATGCCCGCCCCATCCGGGCGGTTCGAGCGGAAGACTCGCACTGCCCTGCACCTTGCCGCCAGGGGCCTCCTGCTCCCCGCTGAGCGTCTCGGCCACGGATGCCGGGTAGCTGACGGAACCGTCCTCGTGAACGCAGAACTTCAGCGCAGCGGCGTCTTCAAGGGCCTGTTTCAGTTGGCGCTGTGGCTCGGCCAGTTCGGACACCAAGCCGTTCAGGGCCGTACGAATGAGGCCACACTCGGTGTGCAGGTACTGGAAGTTGCGACTCAGCCGCTTCAGACGCCCGATCGCCGCCTCAGCCGACTCGCTCTCCTGGGTCTCGTGCAGCTTCGCTGACATCGCACTATCCACCTCTGTGCGACTGGCGTCCGACCTTCCGGAAACCTCGTTCCATCCGTCCCCCGCGTCATCGAACTCGGACGACTTCAAGTCCCGTAACTGCAGCCAAGTGAGTCGAGCGGCGGTCATCGATGCTCACGTCCCGCCTGGGTGGCCTTGAGGGAATTCCCCACCGCGATGTCGGTTTCACCCATTTCCTTAGCGACCTTCAGCAGAGCGCCTTCGAGGTATTCACACTCGTCCCTCACCGCCATGAGACGCCCCTCCCAGGACTTCAGAACGTTTTTGAGCGAAGACGCAGAGGCAAATCCGGCTGCACCCGACACGACGCCTTCATGGCCGAGGCCGAGACTACTGCGGCTCTTCTCCGTACTCGCCCGCAATGCACTGGCGATTCCCGAAGCATTCGTCCACGGGCCGCCACTGTGTTTCAGGTTCCCGATTCCGGCACCTGCTCTGTCTGACGTCGAGGAGGCCAGCGAGGCAAGAGTCATCCGAGCTTCACCTCCCTCCGACGTTCCCGACAGCGTCGTCAGATCGGACAGTTCCTGCCAGCCCGGCGGATGAGACACGGACGCTACCCCCACTCGTCTTCCCCTATGCGAACGCGGATCGTGACACTATCTCAGCTTCCCAGTCGGCGAACACACGCAAAGCGCATTGGCGGCAGAATCAACACCCGCTCCATAGCAAGGGATACGAGCCTTCAAAGGAGTCGGCATCTCGGTTTCAGCTTCCACGGAGCCGACGCTGCTGAACTTGAATTCGTGATGTCGGTCAGTCGTCCATAATCAGGTCGGTGCTGGCGAGGCATCCGTCGACCAGGTCCGGGCGGTACTGGATCTGCT